>NZ_JABMCZ010000002.1:1500000-1800000 GCF_013186535.1 Nocardia terpenica | reverse complement strand
GGACCCCCGCACCAGCTGGATCGCGCCGGAGGACACCGTGCGCAATCCCGCCGGGCCGAAGCCGACGCTCACCATCGAACTGCCCCGGCCCGAGCTGGTCACCGGGCTGGAGGTGACGCCGCCCAAGGGTGATCTCCCGGCGCGGCCGACCGCGGTGGCGGTGAATCTCGGTGACGGGCCGCAGGTTCGGGAGCTGGACCCGGACGCCGAGCCGGGCACGCCGGTCCGGCTCCCGCTGCATCCGCGGGTGACCGACCGGATCGAGGTGAGCATCGATAGCTGGCGGGCCGTGCTGGATCGCACCGCCCTCGGCTTCGCCCAGCAGCAACCGCCCGGGCTGGCCGAGGTGAGCGTGCTCGGGCCCGATTATCCGCCGCCCGCCGCCCCGGACCGGCCGGTCACCGTCGACTGCGCGCACGGCCCCACGATCGCGCTGGCCGGTCGGGTCGTGCATACCACGGTGACCGCCACGGCCGACGAATTGCGCACCGGCGCACCGGTTTCCGCCCATGTGTGCGGAGTGGATCGGGTGGCCCCGCCGGGTGCGTCCGACGAGGCGCGCGACGACGCGGACACCGGGCCGGTGCCGCTGCCGAGCGGGCGGGTGGATGTCACCGTCACCCCGACCGAACTCTTCACGGTCGACGAGTTGCGGCTCGACCGCACCGATGCCGCGCCCCAACCGATATCGGCCCCGCCCGGGACCCGGCTGCTGGTCCTGCCGTTGAGCACGAATGCGGGCTGGCGCGCGCATACCGCGGACGGGCACGCCCTCGCGCCGATCGTCGTCGACGGCTGGGAGCAGGGCTGGGTGCTTCCGGCCGATGCGCACGGGCCGGTCACCATCGAATTCCCCCCCGATCGCTGGTATCGGCTCGCCATCTTCGGCGGCCTGCTCCTGCTGATTCCGCTACTCGCACTGGCGATTCCGATACCGCGTCGGTGGCGACGTGCGCGAGACGCCGCGCCGCCGCGCCCCGACCCGACGCCTGTCGGAACGGCTCCGATCGACGTTGGCGTACAGGATGATTCGCCCCCGCACACCTGGAACGCCCGCATACCCGCCATGTTCGGTCTGGCGGCCGCCGCACTGCTGATCTCCGGACCGGTCGGATTCGCCTGCACCGCAGCCGGTTTCGCGGCCGAACGATTCGCGCCACGGATCACCCCGCGCGCGCTGGTCGCCGTCGCCGGTCTCGGCACCGCGCTGTCGGCGGCCGCCCTCTCCACCGGTCCCTGGCGTTCGCCCGACGGATATATGGGCGGCTCGCTGTGGACCCAGTTCCCGGCGCTGCTGGCCGTGATCGCCGTCGGTATCGCCGCGCTGCCCGACCGGGACGTCAGCCGAAGCGACGCCGGACCCAGTGCCGCACCGGCTCTTCGATCAGGGCGTAGCTGGCGGCGGCGAGCGGGACGGTGAAGACGATCGTCAGCAGCAGCACGTGCAGGAACATCCCGCGAAACGGGATGATGCCGAAGATCGGGAACACCACGGCCAGCACCGCCAGATGCCAGAGGAAAATGCCGTAGGACCACCGGCCGACCGTCGCCGCGACCCGGCTCTCCAGCCAGCGGTGCGTCCCGTCGCCGAGCACCAGCGGCGCCAGCAGGCCGAAGCCGAGCAGCGCGCCCAGCCCCATCTTCATCGCGTACTGCCAGGGCGCGCCGTGGGTCAGCCCGGCGGGACCGGCCAGGTCGGTGGCCGACAGCAGGAACGCGATCAGCGCCAGTGACCCCATGGCCCAGCGGTTTCCGAGGATCCGGCGCGGCGCGGGCGTCTCCACCAGCTCGGCGAGCAGCATGCCCGCCACGAACCACGGCAGATAGCCGGGCAGCCAGTTGTCGGCATGGATCGCGGCCGGGGTCGGCACCGGCAGGAAGTTCCAGCCCAGGCTCAGCACGCCCAGCGCCAGCACCGCGGGCGCCCGCCAGCGCGCCGCCGTGCCGCGCAGCGCCGACGCCAGCAGCGGCAGCACCAGATAGAAGGCCACCTCCACCGACAGGCTCCACATCTGGGTCAGCCCGTCGGTCAGGGTGAGCGGCACGAACACCTGCAGCAGCGCCAGATTCGACACCCACACCCGCCGCCCCGCCGACTGCGCCGCCGACGGCAGCAGGATCAGCACCGCGCACACCACCGCCCAGTAGGCGGGCAGGATGCGGGCGGCGCGATGCAGCAGGTAGCGGCCCGCCGGCTGCGCCGCCCCGGCCGTCCGGGCCGCCGCGGCGTGCGGCCGCCACAGCAGAAATCCGGACAGCCCGAAGAACACCGCCACCGCCATGTCGAACCGCTCCCAGACCCGGCCCAGCACCGGCACACTCGTGGCGCCGGTTTGAAAGGCCACGTGGGTCACCACCACACCGAGGGCGGCGAGCCCGCGCATGCCCTCCAGCGCCGGGACGAACGCCCGGGGTGCGGCCGCGCGCGGGCGGGCCGGGGCGGATGCGGGGACGGTCGCGGTCATCGCGGTCCAGTCTGCCGTGCCACGACGGGCCTCGGGATTCGCGGTCGAATTCGGGATGTTTCCGGCCTCAGCTCGGCAGTCCTACCGTTCGGACTGTTAGTGTCGGGGCTCACGAGCGCTGCGCCGTGGCCGCAGCGGTCACTCGGGAGACCTGTTCGACGACGAGGAGAGTTTGCATGGCACTCGGTGCCGGAACCAAGAGGACGGTGGCCTGCGTGCTCGTGGGTCTCGGGACGCTGCTGATCGTCGCGGCACTGATGATCCCCACCTACGCCATGAGCCAGCTGGCCAAGACTCCCCTCGACCTCGAAATCACCACCGTCGCAACGAATCGCCAAGACGCCCCGAGCGAGGTGCTGGACTCGAAGTCGCTGCTGTCGGGGTCGGGACCGGCGAAGGTGGACGCCAAGGTGCCGCTGGTGTCGCAACGCTTCCTCACCATCGAGGACCCCTCCGACAAGACCGAGATGACCATCCAGGCCGGGCAGACGCTGCGCCGGATCGATAAGCAGGGCGACACCGGCCTGCTGACGGCGACGGTGGACCGGGTCACCATCGATCGCCACAGCGGCATGCCGGTCGATTCCGATCCGAACGGGTCGGTCGCGGTCACGGTCAACACCAAGGGCGAGTCGGTCGCGGATCCGGTGCAGCACACCGGCCTGCAGTACCGATTCCCGATCGGCACCGAGAAGAAGAACTACCCGTACTTCGACATCAATGTGCGCAAGTCCTCGGATATGCAGTTCGTCGACGAGTCCGAGATCAACGATCTGAAGGTCTACCACTTCCAGCAGAAGGTCCCGGCGACCGATCTGGCCAAGGTGTCCAACTCCCCGACCAACAAGCTCACCTTCCCCGCGGACAAGTGGGGCGTCGAGGGCGGTAAGTCCGATGTGACGATGGACCGCTTCTACACCAACACCCGCGACGTGTGGGTGGAGCCGCAGACCGGCACCATCATCAAGGGCTCCGAGCTGCTGCACATCTACTACGCGCGCGCGGCCGACAAGCCGGAGGTCACGGCGCTGCAGACCACGCTGGTCTTCGACGACAACACCGTGAACTCGCAGATCTCGGTGGCCAAGCAGAACATGGACAAGCTGTCGCTGTACGGCCGGATCCTGCCCATCGTGCTCGGCGTCGTCGGCGTGATCGCGCTGATCGTCGGGCTGGTGCTGGGCCTGCTGGGCGGTGCGCAGGGCAAGCCGGGCCGCCTGGTTCAGCGCCCGAAGAAGCCGTCCGGCCGACAGGGCGCCGACCTTGCCGACGACGCGCCGACCCAGCAGATCGATATCACCAAGCGCCCATAGGGTTTCGCGCCCCGAGTGGCTCCCCGCCGTGCCGGTGGGGAGCCACCGTCGTTTTCCCGATGATCATCGCCGTCACGACCGCCGCTGTGGCGGTGGCGATTCCGATCAGTGTCGGCACCGAGCGCCCGACCAGCAGTATGACGAGCACCTCGGCGGCCAGGCCCACCCAGGTGATGGCCGCGGGTGCGGTGCGGTCGGCCGCGATCGCCGACAGCAGGGCGCCCTGCAGCAGCGCCAGCAGCGCCCCGTCCAGGGCGAACACCCAGAGCAGGCCCTCGATCGGCGCGTAGTCGCCCCCGGCCAGCAGCGGCGCCAGCGGGGCGCACAGCGCCGCACCGACCACGGCCACCACGCCCACCGCCGACAGCACGCCGAGCGCATCGCGCACCGCCCGCGCCGACGACTGTGGTTGCGCCATCCGGGGATACAGCACCACGCCTACGGCCTGCGGCAGCCAGAACGCGATCTTCGTCGCGATCGCGCCGAGCGCGTACCGGCTGGCGTCGGCCTGATCCAGCACGATGCGCGCCACGATGAGATCCGCCGAGGACATGGCCATCAGCGCCGCCTGCACCTGCGCCGCGCGCAGCACCGGCAGCACGCCCACGGTCGCGCGGCCGTGCTCGGCTTCCCGGTGCACATGGCGAGATCGCGGCCATGCCCGAAACATTCGGATGCCTCGTCGCGAATCCTCGCCTGCCGCCGGTCGCGATGCGACGCCGTAGGCGAGACCCGCGGCGAGCGCCAGGCCCGCCGCGGCGGTCCAGAGCGCGAGCGCCGCGGAGCCGCCGAGGGCCAGGGTGATCAGGGCGGGCGTCACCCGGGCGATGCCGGTCGCACCCAGAATCATTGCCAGCGAACGGAATCGGTGGTGGCCCTGAATGACGCCCTGCTCGCCGGACACCAGCACCAGCGCCGGGGCCGCGACCAGCGCGCCCGCCGCCGCGACCGCGCCCACGTGCAGCACGGCGCTCACCACGGGAATCAGGACAGCCGCGACCACCGCGACGATGGCCGCGCAGCGCAGCTCCAGCCGCCGCACCGCCGCGACCGACGCCCCGCGCACCAGCTCGCGCGCCATCACGTTCTGCAGGGCCAGCGCGGGGACCGCGCACAGCAGTTGCATCGCCAGCAGGCTGGCGAATTCGCTGTATCCACCGACGCCGAGCCAGCGCCCGGCCAGCATCTGCAACAGGTACCCGGCGATATTCGCCGTCATCGCCCCCGCCGTGACCAGCGTCAGATCCGCGACGACGGGCAGACGACGTGAGGCAGACACCCCGTCATGCTCCCATCCGTTCGGTCCCGCGCCCGTCCCGGCCCGTAGGGTGGCGAAGCGTGATCACCGGCCGACGCGCGAATCGCCTGTGGCCGCGGGCGGTCCCCGCGGCCTACAGCCTGCTGCTCGCCACGATCATCACCGGCCCCCTGCTGGCCCCCGGATACCTCCTGCTCCGCGACGCCGTGAGCACCCCCCGCTCCTACCTCACCGACTCCGCCCTCGGCCTGGGCGACGCCGCCCCCCGCGCGGTACCGCAGGACGGCCTGCTGGCCGTCCTGTCACCCATCCTCGACGGCGGCCTCGCCGTGAAGGCGATTCTGCTGCTTGCCCTCTGGTCCGCAGGCTGGGGCGCGGCAGTCCTCACCCGCCGACTCCTGTCCCTTTCCCTCGCCCCCCAACTGGTAGCCACAACCATCACCCTGTGGAACCCCTACATCGCCGAGCGCCTGCTCCAAGGCCACTGGAGCCTACTCACCGGCTACGCAGCCCTCCCGTGGACAGCCTTGGCCGCCCACCGAATACGAACCCGACCACGCCATTCCCGCAGCCCGAAGCCAAGCACCACCCCAACCGGCAACCCACACGTCAATGGGCCAACCACCGATACGCACGACACCGAACCGATCGCCGACTCACGGGGCATCGAGACGACCGGCGAGCGGTGCAGCGATGGGTCGAGCACTGGTGTGCACGGCAGCGAATCGATCGTCGGTGCGCGCGGCGGTGGGCAGGCGGGGCGTTCTCACGGCGATGGGGGGAGCGGTGGCCCGGGAGGGGGGTTGGCGGCGGGTGGTTCGCGAGAGCTGGTGGTGCGGAAGGGTTTTGGTGGTGCGGGGCCGGTGGGCGTCGGTGGCTTCGGGGGTTCGGCTCATGCCGGGGGTGGGGAGCGCGATGAGGGCGGTCGGGGCGCTGGGGTTGGGGCGGTGCGCGAATGGCTGGTGTTGGGTGGGTGTCTCGCGGGTGCGGGGTTGACGCCTACCGGGTCGCTGTTGGCGGGGTGTGTGGCGCTGCTGGTGGTGGGGCGGCGGAATCTTGTTGGTGCGGTGGTTCTTTGGTGTTTCGCGTCGGCGCCGTGGTTGGTGGCTACCGTGGTGTCGGGGGCCGGGGTGGAGCCGTCGGATCGGGCGGGGATTGCGGCGTTTGCGGCTCGGGCGGAGCCGGGGTTGGGGACGCTGGGGAGCTTGGCGGGGTTGGGGGGGATATGGAACGGGGATGCGGTACCCGGCTCTCGGACAACGGTTTTCGCGGCTGTGGCGACCGGGGTGCTGTTGCTCATGGTCGTGGCGGGGGCGCGGGCGGTGGTGTCGGGTGCGGGGAGTGCGCGGCGCACCCGGCGGGTGTTGGTCGGGCTCGCGGGGGTGGTCATTGTGCTGCCTGCGCTCGGGGCTACGGGGTGGGGGGTGCAGGTCGGTGAGTTCCTGGTTGCGCGGGTGCCCGGGGCCGGGTTGTTCCGGGATACACAGAAGTATGTGGCGCTGGCCGTGCCCGCGTATGCGCTGTGCGCGGCGGGCGGGTGCCGGGTGCTCGCGCGCGCGAGTCGGCGGTGGGTCGAGGAGCCGGTCGGGATTCCTTTGATCGCAATGCTTTTCGCACTGCTGCCGATCGTGGTGCTACCGGATCTGACCTGGGGCGTGGGCGGTGCGCTGCGCCCGGTCCACTATCCCCCGGGCTGGCAGCGGGTCGCCGCCCGCATCGACGGCCCGGGAGATATCGCCGTGCTTCCCGGCGGCATGTTCCGAATCTTCCCGTACTCCGGGCGGGTCCCGGTGCTCGATCCCGCGCCCCGGCTCCTCCCCCGGGATGTGCTCCAGACCGGTGAGCTGCCGGTGCGCGGCCGCACGGTCGCCGGGGAGGGCGGCCGCGCCCGCGCGGTGGAACGGCTGCTGCTGCGCGGCGGGCCCGCCACCGGCCTCGCCGACCACGGCGTCGGCTGGGTCGTGGTCGAACGCACCACGCCCGGTCCGCTGGGGCGGTCGGAAACCACGCTCGCCCAACTGGATCCGGTGTACTCCGATACCGATCTGACGCTCTACCGGGTTCCCGGCGGGCGGGACCTGCGCGCCGCCGACCACGCCGCCCGCCGCGCCATCACCCTTGCGGCCCACGGCATCTGGGCCCTGCTCGTGGTGGCCGGTCCGCTCGCCTGCCTCGTCAGCCGCGCGACACGACCTCGGCGTCCGAGCGAACCGCGACCAGCCCCGAGACGAACTCCCCGCGCCGGGCGGCCGACAGCACCTCGTACACCCCGTTCGCCGTCTGCTCCCAGGAGAATTCGCGGGCGCGGGCGCGGGCCTTCTCCCCCATGACCGTGCGGGCCCCGGGGGCGGTGAGCAGGTCGCCCACCGCCTCGGTGAGCTGCGCCGAATCGTCCACCAGCACACCGGTGACGCCGTCGACGATGGAGTCGGTGAGGCCGCGGGAACCGCGGTAGCCGACGGTCGGGACGCCGTGCTGGGCGGCCTCGATCACCGCCAGACCCCAGCCTTCCTTGCGGGAGGGCAGCACGTGCACCCAGGCGCGAGACAGCAGTTCGTGCTTGCGGGCCTCGCCGACATGGCCGTGGAAGGTGACGGCATCGGCGATATCCAGTTCGCGCGCACGGGATTTCAGATTGTCGGCCCACCAGCCGTCGCCGATCACATCCAGCCGCAGGCCCGGAATCCGGTGGCGCAGCCCGGCCGTCACCGCCAGCGCGTCCTCGATCTGCTTGTGCGGCACCAGCCGGGACAGCACCACGATGCTCGGATGCGCGGAGCGGGTGGCCGCGGCCCCGGTGGGCGCCGGCCCGGGAATCGGCTCGGCCCCGTTGCGCACCACCGCGATTCGCGATCGATCCACCCCGAGCGTGGCCAGTTCCTCGGCCGAGGGCAGCGACACCGTCAGGTACTGATTGCGCCGATGCACCCGCGGCGACACCCGCGACTCGATCCACCAGCCGATCCGCCCGACCAGGCGGCCCGCCACCGGCCACTGCTCGCGGTGCCCGTGATGCACGAGCACGATCGCGGGCGCCCGGGTCGCGGCGCGCGCGAAGAACGGAATGCCGTTCTGGGTGTCGATCACCGCATCCGGTCGCAGCCCGCGCAGCGGCCCGAACCCGAGCCGCCCGAGCACGATCGCCGCCAGGGCGCGCGGGTACACCGTGAACCGGCCCCCGGCGCGGCTGATCTCGATGCCGTCGATCCGTTCGCGGGCGGCGGCCCCGGGGTAGCGCGCGGTCCGCAGGGTCACCCGTACCCCGCGCGCGGCCAGCTCCGCGCCGACCTGTTCCAGATAGCGTTCGCTGCCGCCGCCCTGCGGATGCCCGGTATCGCGCCAGCAGAGCAGCAGCACCTCGCGCACCGCGGCGGGCTCGCGGGGGCCGAGATCGGGCACAGCGCTTCTCCAGGTCGTACTCGGACGGATGTCTGACAGTGGGCTCCACCCTAGCGGGCGTGTGCGAAACTACACGCGCCATGCTTCGATCCGACGGAACCGGACCGCGTCCCCGCTTCGCGCACCGGGCCACCCTGCGCC
This sequence comes from Nocardia terpenica, assembly GCF_013186535.1. NCBI lineage: Bacteria > Bacillati > Actinomycetota > Actinomycetes > Mycobacteriales > Nocardiaceae > Nocardia > Nocardia terpenica. The sequence goes on along the minus strand of NZ_JABMCZ010000002.1, from coordinate 1,791,424 downwards.
GATCCCTGCGCCTGCTCGGCAGCTTCCGCTTCGAACAGACCGATCCGGCCCTGTTCTACGGCGGCATCGCCGCCGACACCGCCGACCTCGTCGCCGACTTCTACCGCGATCGCACCGGCCGCGACCTGACCGGCGCGATCGTGCTGGACGTGGGCGGCGGGCCCGGGTACTTCGCCGACGAATTCGCCGCGCTCGGCGCGCGCTACCTGCCGGTCGAACCGGATCCGACGGAGATGCACGCCGCCGGGCTGAGCGTGCCGGGCGCGGTCCGCGGCTCCGGCATGGCGCTGCCGTTCCGGGACGCCGCCGTGGACGTCTGCATCTCGTCCAATGTGGCCGAACACGTGCCGCATCCGTGGCGGATGGCCGAGGAGATGCTGCGCGTCACCAAACCCGGTGGGCTGATGATCCTTTCGTACACCGTGTGGCTGGGCCCGTTCGGCGGGCACGAGACCGGGCCCTGGCACTACCTGGGCGGGGAGTACGCCGCGCGCCGCTATCGCCGCCGGACCGGCCGGGAACCGAAGAATCGCTTCGGGACATCGCTGTTCGCGGTGCGCGCGGCCGACGGAATGCGGTGGGCCGAGCGGGCCGATGCCCGGATTCTCGCCACGTTTCCGCGCTATCACCCGCGCTGGGCCTGGTGGCTGGTGCGGGTGCCGGGCCTGCGGGAGCTGCTGGTGAGCAATCTGGTGGTGGTGGCCGCGAAGCGGTGAGCGGTCAGCGATCCAGCTGTCCGCGGCGCCAGCACCGCAGCAGGCCCCGGTGCGGGGGCTCGTCCCAGGGTGGTTCCTGCATGGCCAGGCCGATGGTCTCGAGCGGTGTGAGCCCGACCCGATCGGCCAGGGCCCGCACCGCCGCCACCGCCTCGGCGGCCTGCAATGCCGCGGCCGCCTGTTCGAGCGTGAGGGTACGGCCGGGCAGGAAGGAGACGACCCACCCGCCGGTACCAACGGATTTCGCTTGATGTGGGGTCTGATCGCTGGTCATCAACGATCGGCCGACCACTTGCACCGCCATGACTCTGACTCCCCTGCGATTGCATCTGAAAAATCGAGCGGGCAAAGCAGATTGCTCTAAGCATGCTCCGCGCCCCCTCGGAACGCAATAGTGCGTTCTCTGAAAAGCGAACCGGCAGGTAGGGTTTCGAGACCAGTGATGTCTGGCGGTAGCTCCGTGATGGATGTGGTGTTTCAGACCTCCGGCATCCGCACCCGCAGCAGCGGGCCGGGCACCTGGCCGGGCCGCCGGGGAACGTCGACGATATCGACCTCCCAGCCGGGCGGCAGGGCCGCCTGCAACCGCACCGCAGCCCGCCTCAGCGGGGTACTTGCGGCATTCGGCCCGATATCGGCTATCTCCGGGAGAACAGGGCGGACACCGACGGTGTCGAGCTCCTGGTCGGACATCCCGAACCACCCACCTCTCACACAATCGGCCCGACCGGCAGCGGACCGGCTCGAATCCGCTGGCAACGGTGGAGCAATCATTTCAGCCGATCAGCAACTGCTCCGCAAATCGAACTGGTCGGTCATGAGACGTAGAACACACTCAGAATAGGACACCCCGGGCGGCGAACTCCGCACAACGGACAAAGATGTGCACGAAGTACAGCCCGACGGGGGTCCGAGCTTGATGGGGTAACAGTACGGCACCGGCGGCGACAGGCCAGGATTGCGGTGGGCGGGGTCAGGATGAAATCTCTTGCACCGGAAAAGAAACCGCCCGCACCGTTTCGAAAACGGTGCGGGCGGGGGAGATTCGGGCGGGCTAGCCGAGGCGCTGCTTCAAAGCCTCGAATTCGTCGCGGACGCCGGAGGGGAGCTTGTCGCCGATGAACTCGAACCACTCCTCGATGAGGGGGATCTCGCGGCGCCACTCGGCGGCGTCGACCTTCAGGGCCTCGTCCACATCGGCGGTGCGGACGTCCAGGCCGTCGAGGTCGAGGTGCGCGGCGGTGGGGACATTGCCGATCGCGGTCTCGACGGCCTCGGCCCGGCCCTCGATGCGGTTGACGATCCACTCCAGCACGCGGGAGTTCTCGCCGAATCCGGGCCACAGGAAGCGGCCGTCGGCGCCGCGGCGGAACCAGTTGACGTAGAAGATCTTCGGCAGCTTGCCCGAGTCGGCGTTCTTGCCGACATTGATCCAGTGGCCCAGGTAGTCGCCGACGTGGTAACCCATGAACGGCAGCATGGCCATCGGGTCGCGGCGCACGGTGCCGACCTTGCCCTCGGCCGCGGCGGTCTGCTCCGACGACAACGTCGCACCCATGAAAACGCCGTGCTGCCAGTCGAAGGACTCGGTCACCAGCGGCACCGTCGTCTTGCGGCGGCCGCCGAACAGGATGGCCGAGATCGGCACGCCCTGCGGGTCCTCCCACTCGGGCGCGAGGATCGGGCACTGCGACATCGGGGTGCAGTAGCGCGAATTCGGGTGCGCGGCCAGGGTTTCGGTCTCCCGGAAGTACCAGTCGTTGCCCTTCCAGTCGACCAGGTGGTCGGGTTCGCCCTCCAGGCCCTCCCACCACACGTCGTTGTCGTCGGTGCGGGCGACGTTGGTGTAGACGGTGTTTCCCGCCTCCATGGTGGCCATGGCGTTCGGGTTGGAGCTGTGGTTGGTGCCCGGCGCGACGCCGAAGAAACCGAACTCCGGGTTGACCGCGTACAGGCGGCCGTCCTCGCCGAAACGCATCCAGGCGATGTCGTCGCCGAGGGTCTCCGCGCGCCAGCCCGGCACGGTCGGCTGGATCATCGCGAGATTGGTCTTGCCGCAGGCGCTCGGGAAGGCGGCGGCGATGTAGTAGTTCTTGTTCTCCGGGGAGATCAGCTTGAGGATCAGCATGTGCTCGGCCAGCCAGCCCTCGTCGTGGGCCATGGCCGAGGCGATGCGTAGCGAGTAGCACTTCTTGCCCAGCAGCGCGTTGCCGCCGTAACCCGAACCGTAGCTCCAGATCTCGCGATCCTCGGGGAAGTGGGTGATGTACTTGGTGTCGTTGCACGGCCACGGCACATCGGCCTGGCCCGGCTCCAGCGGCGCGCCCACCGAGTGCAGACACTTCACGAACGGGCGGTCCGCGCCCAGCTTCTCCAGCGCGGGCTTGCCCATGCGGGTCATCACGCGCATGGAGACCACCACGTACTCCGAATCGGTGAGCTCCACACCGAGCTTGGGGTCGGCGGCGCCCAGCGGGCCCATGCAGAACGGCACCACATACATGGTGCGGCCCTTCATCGAACCGCGGTACAGCTCGGACATGGTCTTGCGCATCTCGGCCGGGTCGACCCAATTGTTGGTCGGGCCCGCGTCGGCCTCGTCGCGCGAGCAGATGAACGTGCGCGACTCCACGCGCGCCACATCGGAGGGATCCGACAGCGCCAGGAAGGAGTTGGGCTTCTTGGCGTCGTTGAGCTTGGTGAAGGTGCCCGCCTCGACCAGCTGCGTGGTCAGCCGGTCCCATTCCTCGTCGGAACCGTCCGCCCAGATCACGCGGTCCGGCTGAGTGAGTTCTGCGACCTCCCGTACCCAGGCGAGCAGTCCTGCGTGCTCGATCGGTGCGGTGCCATCGGATCCGTGAAGACCAGGAATGGTCGCTGAGGTCATGAAAACTCTCCTGAGAGTGGGTGGCTTCGGGTATTAGGAGATGGGCGTGGGCCCAGCTCATGACACCGGGAGGCCACCATTGGCGGTGGGCGGCCGCTCGCTTGTCGAAAAGCACGCCCCGGCTGGGCGGCGTACAAGGCGAAAGCGGACGCCCAGGGTTTCCTTGTTAAAGAGGTTAACGCGGTGTGACCCGCAGTACGGAATGGGGTTGCTCACTCGGTACCCGCTCGGGATGTCCCTCAATCGCGCGGTTACGCAATCCGGGCGCGCTCGAGACGAATCTCATTTCCCCGCCGCGTCGAGCGCCGCCAGGTCTCGCTCGCACGCCGCGAGTTGGGCGGGCTGCTGGGCCGTGAGCTGCCGCAATCGGGTTTCCAGCTCGGCGACGCGGCGATCGATGTCGACCGCCCGCGCGGTGCTGGCCCGCACCACCTGCTCGGTCAGCTGAGACTCGGCCTCCACCAGCACGGTCGCCACCCGCTGCTCGAGCTGGGCCTTGACATTGACCAGGGCGTCGGACACCCACTGCCGCAGATGCGCGCGATCGGCCAGGTGCCCTCGGGCCCGGACCACCCAGTACGCCACGCCCGCGCCGAGCAGCAGCGTCACCGGGACCGTCGCGTAGTCCAGGGCCGGGACCAGCGACAGCGGCGCGACCACCAGCCGACCCAGGCCGAATCCGGCGGAGGCGCCGAGCGCGACCATCAGGTGGTCCTCGACGCCGCGGTGGCGCGGTTCCGGGTCGGGGCCCAGCGGCGGCGCGGGATCGGCGCCCGGCGGGCCGAGCGCCGCGGCGGCCGCGGGATCGGCGACCGCCTCCAGCTGCCGGGCCAATTCGGTCAGCCGTCGGGCGAGGGCCACGTCCAGTTCGGCGGTCAGGTCGGCGACCGAGCGCTGCAACCGCGCCGGATAGCCGCGCGCCGCGCCGCGGCCGAGTCGATCCAATTCGGTTCTGGCGGCGGCGTTCAGCGCGCGGATGCGGGCGCCGACCTCGTGCAGCAGGTCGACGCGAGCCAGATGTAACCGATTGCGCAGCACCGACATGGCCTGGGCGCGGCCGCCGTCGCGACCGGCGAGCAGCGTCGCGCGCTCCTCACGCACCCGGGCGACGGCCGCGCCGGACCGCAGCGCGGCGGCCTGATCGAGAATGCGCTGCCGGGTCTCGGCGACGACGCGAGCGTGGACCGCCGCCCGGCCGCCCTGCCCGCCGTCCGCGCCGACGGCCGCGGTCAGGCGGGCATGCAGCGCGCCGAGTCCGGAGCGGTCGAGCAGCGCGGCATCGCCGGAAGCGCGGGCCGCCTCGGCCATTCGCGCCGACACCGGCAGCAGGTCGGGTTCGTGCCCGAGGACCGGGGTCAGCAGTTCGCGATCGCGGGCGAGCACTGCGCGCCATTCGGCGTGTGCGTGAATACCGTTGACGGCGAAGATGATTCGCGTCCCTTGACCGTGCAGCCGGGCCACCAGGTCCAGCGTGGTGGCGCCGAGTGTCGCACCGGCATCGAGCACCAGCAGCGCGACAGCCGTTGTGCCGCATGCCGATTCCGCCGAATCGTGCGGCGGCATCGGGAGATCGGCGATGGGATCGGTCAACTCGATTCGCGGTTGCAGACCCGCCAGCTCCGCCCGCAGCAGCGCGGTGCCGATATCGTCTACGCCGATCAGTTGCACCGGCAATGCCTGCGCCGCAGAGCCTTCGGTGGTCGGCAGCGCGCGCAGCAACGCGTGACCCTGCGGATTCCAGCGGGCGATCACCGCGTCGACATCGGGTGGCGGGGGCGCGGGCGGGTCAGAGTCCGGCACTGCTCATCCGCTCCCAGAGCCGGACGTACCCGTTGTGCACGCGGATCGCGGCGCGGCGGGCGGCGGCCGTCGCATCGCCCGCCACCACGGCCCGCCAGCGCTGCGCCCGGGCCAGCGCGTCGTCGGCGTCGGCCGGGGTCGGCCCGGAATATTCGGCGGCCAGGTGCGCGACATCCGGGCAGGCCAGACCGGCGTGCAGCGCCAGCCACAGCGCCTCGTCACCGGCCAGGTACTCGTCGAGCAGATCGTGGGCCCGGCCGTCCGCCCGCGGAATCGCCCGCGCGGCCAGCCGGGTCAGCTCGTCGAGGAGGTCGCCGCCGCGCAGCGCCGCCGCCCGGTCGCAGCGGTGCCGCAGCAGCGCGTGGACCGCCTCGATGCCGCTGACCGCGTGCAGCAGGTGCAGCAGCGGTTGCGGCCGCAGTTCGGGGTCGTGCCGCAGCGCGGTCAGCAGGCAGGCCGCGCCGTGCAGGCCCCAGCGGTCCAGAATCGCCTGCCGCTCGGCCACATCCGGCCCGGCGGTCGGCGCGGTGAACAACTCCGGCGACAGCGTGAACGACGAATCGGCGCGGTCCAGGTGCGCGCGCAGGGTCCGCAGGTCGGTCTCGCTCGGGGCGCCCGCGCGGGTGCCCGCGGCCAGCGCGGCGACCACCGGGAGCGTGGCGATGCCCAGTTCGTCGGTGTAGCGCTCGGCCGCGGCGACCGCGTCGGCCCAGCGGGAGCCGATGGCGTCGGCCTTGTTCAGCAGCACCAGCGTGCGTTCCGCGGGCAGGGTGGCCAGGATGCGCCGATCGGCCGGATGCGCCGCCGCCGACAGCACGTAGATCACGATGTCGCCGTCGAGTTCCGGATCGGGGGCGCCCGGCTCGTCCACCGGTCCGGTCTCGCGGGCCGACGCCAGCGCCAAGGCCCGCAGCACCGTGCTCTTGCCCGCCCGCGCCCGGCCCGTCACCTGAATGCGCAACGGCCCGTGCCAATTCCCGGCGGCCGCCGCCACGGCGTCGGCGATCCGCGGATCGTCTTCCCGCAGCGCGGCGATCAGCCGGTCGAGTCCCGGCGATGCGGTGGCGGTCGGCACTGGTTTCCCCCTTCCGGCGCGCAATTCTCGCAGAAACGGGGCGGTCGTGTGGGCACGGACCACCGAAGCCCGCCGCCGCCCCGAAAGACCGCAGTGTGGGGTAGCTCACATCGAAGCAACGGGAATCGACCATGTGCTTTTACGGGTTGCACTGTGCGCCACCATAATTCGATGGCCGCCTGCTTCCCGGACGGCTGTGCGCTCACCTACCCTGATGCGATCGGCACCCCCGATGTGCGACGCACCCGGGCGCGCCGGGACACGAAGGAGGTTGAGATGACCGTCATCGTCGACGTCATCCAGACGACCGATCCGGTGCGGCCGGTCGGTACTACCGGATCGACCCGCCCGCTCCCGCCCGCACGGGACCCGTTCCTCCGCCCGCCCGCCGACCTGGCCGCGCACGCCCCGGGCGCCGTCCTGCGCAGCCGTCCGGTCCGGATCGGCCTGCTCGGCGTGATCCCGCAGCAGGTTTCGGCCTGGCAGCTGCTCTATCGCAGCACCGACCTGAACGGCCGCCCCGAGGCCGCGGTCACCACCGTGCTGCTGCCCGCCGACGCCGACCCCGCCGCCGACCGCCCGCTGCTGGCCTTCCAATCCGCGATCGATGCCGTCGCCGACCGCTGCGCGCCCTCCTATGCGCTGCGCGCGGGCGCCGCCGCGTTCGGGTCCATCACCCAGTGGGAATGGCTGGTGGTCGCCAATGCGCTGCGCCGCGGCTGGGCGGTGAGCATCGCCGATCACGAAGGCCCGCACGGCAATTTCGGCGCGCCCCGCGAACCCGGCTACCGCAGCCTCGACGGCGTCCGGGCCGCACTGCGATTCGCGCCGCTCGGCCTGCACCCGCACACCCCGATCGCGGTGTGGGGCTACTCCGGCGGCGGCATGGCCAGTTCCTGGCTGGTGGAGATGGCCCCGTCCTACGCGCCCGAACTCGATATCGTCGGCGCGGTGCTCGGCGCCCCGGTCGGCGATCCCGAGCAGGTGTTCGCCCGGCTCAACGGCGGCCGCTTCGCGGGCTTCCCGGCCATTGTCATCGCCGCCCTGCGCACCGTGTACCCGGCGCTCGGCCGCGTGATCGCCGAGAACCTCACCCCCGCCGGGCAGCGCCTGATCGACGAGGCCGCCCGGATGGCGCCGATTCTCGCGCTGCCCCGGCTGGCGTTCCGCAATGTCGACGACTACCTCGATCGGCCGCTCGCCGAGATTCTGTCCGAACCGGAGATGCGGGCCATGTTCGCGGACCTGCGCCTGGGCGGCACCGCGCCGCGCTGCCCGGTGCTGGTGGTGCAGCCGGTGCACGACCAGATCATCGCGGCCGACGGCGTCGACGGCCAGGTCGAGCGCTACCGCCGCGGCGGCGCCAGCGTCACCTACGTGCGCGACCGGCTGAGCGACCATTTCTCGCTGCTGCCGCTGGCCACCCCGCTGTCGCTGGACTGGCTGGCCGACCGGATCGCCGGACTGCCCGTGGCCGACACCACAACGCGGACCGTGTGGTCCGTCGCGGCCTCCCCGGCGCGCTGGCGCGGCCTGCTCCAAATGGCCGGTACGGCAACACGTATCGTCCTCGGCCGCCCCCTGCGCCAGGACTCCGAGCCGGTCGGGCGCCCGGCCCGCGGCCTGGCCGCCTGACCCGCCAATCCGGGCGGATCACGCGGTCGATTGCTGCGCTGATCATCGAATACTGGACAATGGACGCCGTGAACGACGCCGCGAACCACACTGCCGAGTCAGTTCCCGGGCCGCGGTCCACCGTCTCCAGCCCGGCCGACGGGGGCCCGGGGCGTCCGACCGGATCCCGCCTGTATCCGCGCGTGACCAGCTTCCGGTCGCGGCGCGGCGCACTGACGGCTTCCCAGCAGCAAGCCTGGGAGCGCACCTGGCCGCGCATCGGACGCGAGGTCTCCGACGACCGGCTCGACGCCGCCGCCTGGTTCGGCCGCGAGGCCCCGCTGATCGTCGAGATCGGCTGCGGCACCGGCACCGCGACCGCCGCCATGGCCCAGGCCGAACCGCAGTTCGATCTGATCGGCATCGAGGTCTACAAGCCCGGCCTGGCGCAGCTGGTGCAGCGCGTCGAGCGGGAGGGCATCGAGAACGTCCGGCTGCTGCGCGGCGATGCCGTCGACGTGTTCGAGCACATGATTGCCGAAAATTCGCTGACCGGCGTTCGCGTCTTCTTCCCGGACCCCTGGCCGAAGGCCAGACACCACAAGCGCCGACTGTTACAGCCGAAGACGATGGCGCTCATCGCGAGTCGGCTACGCCCGGGCGGCGTGTTGCACGTGGCGACCGACCACGCCGGTTACGCCGAGCATATTGCCGAGGTCGGCGCGGGCGAACCGCAGCTCATCGGCATGAACGAGGTCACCGGAGGCGATCCGGAGACCTTCCGCGCCACCGCCCCCATCGGCTTCGATCGCCCGGTGACCAAATTCGAAGGCAAGGCGCATCGGGCCGGAAGCGCCATCACGGAGTTCATTTGGGGGAAGATCGACGCATGAGTGTGAGTGAGGTGTCCCCGGAGGTCATGGATGTTGCCGACATAATGCACGGCTCCGCCTCGGGCCCGATTCACGGGAACTCCCCCGCGGGTTCGAGCGGTTCGGAGGTACGGCGGGTCCTGCTGGTCTGGGACGCCCCCAACCTCGACATGGGTCTGGGCGCGATCCTCGGCGGGCGGCCCACCGCCGCGTACCGCCCGCGCTTCGACGCGCTCGGCCGCTGGCTGCTGGCCCGCACCGCGGAGCTGTCGGTCGGCAGCGTGCAGCGGGTCGAACCCGAGGCCACCGTATTCACCAATATCGCGCCCGGCACCGCCGATGTGGTGCGGCCGTGGGTGGAGGCGCTGCGCAACGTCGGCTACGCGGTCTTCGCCAAGCCCAAGATCGACGAGGACTCCGATGTCGACAGCGACATGCTGGCGCACATCGAGTTACGCCGCCGCGGCGCGGGACTGGCCGGAATCATGGTCGCCTCCGCCGACGGTCAGGCGTTCCGCGAACCGCTCGAGGAGATCGCCGCGAGCGGGATTCCGGTTCAGGTGCTGGGATTCCGCGAGCATGCGAGTTGGGCGGTCACGTCCGATATCCTCGAATTCATCGATCTCGAGGACATCCCGGGCGTCTTCCGCGAGCCGCTGCCCCGGGTGAGCCTCGACTCGCTGCCCGAAGAGGGGGCCTGGCTGCAGCCCTTCCGACCGCTGTCGGCCCTGCTCACATCCCGCCCCGCACAAGGAGTCGCTTAGTGTTCACCCGCTGGGGCGACCTGGTCTATCGGTTGCGGTACGCCGTCCTCGGCGTCATGGTGGCCGCGCTGCTCGGCTTGGGCGCGTACGGGTTCGGTGTGGAACATCACCTCAGCTCCAGCGGGTGGGACGATCCGAATTCGCAGGCGTCGCGGGCGGCACAGATGCTCGACGCGACCTACGGGCGCGACCACTCCGGCGACGTGATCCTGCTGTACACCGCGCCGGACGGGAAGACGGTCGACGATCCGCAGTTCAGCAGCGCGGTGACCAACTCGCTCAACGGGCTGCTGACCAAGTACCCGAACCAGATCGGCGGGATCTTCGCCTCCTACTGGCGGGTGAACAGCCCCACCACCACGGTGTCCTCGCTGCTGGCGACGCCGGACAAGAAGGTCGCCTTCGCGGCGGTGGAGATCAAGGGCGACAACGACACCACCACGGTCAACAACTTCCGCACGGTCTCCACCGAGAAGGTCTTCGACATTCCCGGGGTGAACGTGCAGGTCGCCGGCCTGCAGGCGGTCTCGGGCACGCTGAACGACACCATCTCCACCGACCAGAAGCGAATGGAGATGCTCGCCGTCCCGGCCGTGGCGGTGCTGCTGTTCTTCATCTTCGGCGGTGTGGTGGCCGCGGCGCTGCCGCTGATCGTCGGTGGCCTCACCGTGGTCGGCGCGAACGGCATCGTGCGGACCATCACCAACTTCACCGAGGTGAACTCGTTCGTCGGCGCGGTGGTGTCGATGATCGGCCTGGGCCTGGCGATCGACTACGGCCTGTTCATCGTGAGCCGGTTCCGTGAGGAACTGGCCGAGGGTTACGACACCCGGACGGCGGTGCGCCGCACGGTCATGACCGCGGGCCGCACGGTCACCTTCTCGGCCATCATGATCATCGCGGCCAGCGCGGGCATGCTGCTGTTCCCGCAGGGCTTTCTGAAGTCGGTGGCCTACGGCACCATCGCGACGGTGCTGCTGGCCGCGCTGGCCTCGATCACCATTCTCCCGGCCATCCTGAGCATCCTCGGCAAGCGCGTGGACATGCTGGGGCTCAAGTGGTTCCGCAAGACCAAGACCGCCGAGGAGGTCGAGAACGGCTTCTGGGGGCGCAGCACCCAGTGGGTGATGAAGCATCCGCTGAAGGTGGCGATCCCGCTGTGCATCATCCTGCTGCTGCTGATCATCCCGGTGAAGAACCTGAAGTTCGGCGGCATCAGCGAAACCTATCTGCCGCCGAACAATTCGACCCGGCTGGCGCAGCAGGAGTTCGACAAGCTGTTCCCGACTCGGCGCACCAACCCGATCCAGCTGGTGATCGTCACGAACAACACCTCCGAGATCGGCTCGATCATCAAGGAGGCGGGCAAGGCTCCCGGCCTGGTCCAGCCGTTCTCCACCCCGGGCGCGCCGCCCTCGGGCTCGAACGTGTGGAAAACCCAGACCACGCTGAAGGACCCCGACAACGCCGACGCGACCATCGACTACCTGCGGTCGATGAACGTCCCCGACGACGTGCAGGTGCTGGTCGGCGGCCAGGCCGCGGTCCAGAAGGACAGCGTCGACGCGCTGCTGGATCGCTTCCCGCTGATGATCGCGATCGTCCTGTTCGTCACGACGTTCCTGATGTTCCTGACGTTCGGGTCGCTGGTGCTGCCGATCAAGGCGGCGCTGATGAGCGCGCTGGGGCTCGGCTCCACGCTGGGCATTCTGACCTGGATCTTCGTCGACGGTCACGGCGCGAGGCTGCTGAACTTCACGCCGCAGCCGATCATGTCGCCGGTGCTGATCCTGATCATCGCGGTGATCTACGGTCTGTCCACCGACTACGAGGTCTTCCTCATGTCGCGCATGGTGGAGGCGCGCGCCCAGGGCGCGAGCACCACCGAGGCGGTGCGCATCGGCACCGCGCAGACCGGCCGCATCATCACCGCGGCCGCGCTGATCCTGCTGGTCGTGGTGGGCGCGTTCGCCTTCTCCGATCTGGTGATGATGCAGTACATCGCCTACGGCATGATGGCGGCGCTGTTCATCGACGCCACCGTGCTGCGCATGCTGCTGGTGCCCGCGACCATGAAGCTGCTCGGCGACGACTGCTGGTGGGCGCCGCGCTGGATGAAGAAGATGCAGCAGAAGATCGGCCTCGGCGAGATCACCCTGGCCGACGAGCGCCCCGGCAGCGACGGCCTGGTCGACCTGGTGAAGACCACCCCGGTGACCGACCCGGTGACCATGCAGATCCCCATGCTGCCCGACGGCACCCCCGCCAAGCCCGCGCGAAAGCCCAAGCGCGCCAGGTTCATTCGCCATGTCGACCCCGAGGCCCCGACCGAGCAGCTGACCGCGACCCCGGCGACGGAGGAGCGGGCCGTCGATCCGGCGCCCGAACCCCCGGCCCCGCAGCCGCCCGCCGGTCGCGGCAAGTCGCGGGTATTACCGCCGGGCGTCCCGCTTCCCCAGTCGGACACCAACTCGAAACCGGCTGGCCCGCAGGAACATTCGCCGAGCCCGGAAAACGGTTCGGCCGAGCCGGGATCGAGCGCGCCGCACCCCGGCTCCACCGAATTCGGGCCGACATCGCAGGGATCGAGCGGACCGCAGGCCCGCTCGTCCTCGATCTCGCTCGGATCGGATGCGCCGCAGGCGTATTCGGCCCCCGCCGAGCCCGGCTCCGATCTGCCCGGCCCCGGGGCGAATCCGCCGCTGGCGTACTCGATCACCACCGAGACCGGGTCGCGGGCCCCGCACTCCTTCACCATTCCGACCGTCTCCGGATCGGCCGCGCCACAGGCACATTCGGTCGACCTCGAGGCCGGGGTGATCGCGCCGCAGCCCGGCCCGGCGGCGAGCGAACCCGACGAGCCGACCGCGATCGACCGGCCCACGCTCACGCCGACCATCTCCACCCCGCAGGTGTCGCGGCCATCGGTCCCGCCCCGCACGGTTTCGCAGGATGATCCGCAAAGCCCTGCGGACACAACGGATTCGGCGGCCCCGACGGCCCCCGTCGGCACCACCCCGCGGGTGCTCCCGCCGAAACCGGCGAAGGTCCCCCCGCATCCGGCAACCCGCGCCCAGCGGTACCAGCCACACGACGAGCCCGCCCCCGAGCAGGCCGTCGCCCCCGCCCCGGCACCGCCCGCACCCCCGGCTGCCCCTGCCTCTGAGCAGCCGAGCCCGGCCGAGGCGCAAGACACCAGCCGCAGCAGCATCGAAAAGTGGATGGCCGACCTACGCTCCTCCCGTCGCCGCCCCGACCAGCAGCCCCAGCCCCCGCAGCAGCCCGACGACGAGGGCAAGCACCGCAGCACCGGCCGCACCGTCAGCGTGAACGAGCTACTCCGCCGCCAAAACCGCGAGTGATCACCCGGCGGCGGCGCGTTCGGCGCGGGCGATGGTGGTGCGGATTTCGGTGGTGATCAGGGTGGGCGCGTCGAGCATGGGGACGTGGCCCACGTCGGGGAGGGTGCGGGCATCTATGGTGGGGAGGGCCGTGGCGCGGGTGTGGTAGCGGGGTGGGAGTACTCGGTCGTGTTCGGGGAACAGTAGTGTGGTCGGCGCGTCGATGTCGTCGAATCGGGTGAAACCCGTTGTCAGGGCGGCGTCTTCGGCTAGGTCGTCGATGATGGTGCAGTGCGCGGGGGCGGCCGAGACGGCGGTGGCGAGGCGGTTGGGGACCAGGGCGGGGTGGTGGGCCAGTAGGGGTACCACCAGGCTGCGGACCATCGAGTGGCCGGTTCCGCCGGGGCCGATGCCGATCATGGGGGCGAAGGCGCGGAACTTGCGAATCAGTCGGGCGCCCGCCTGTGCGTCCGAGTCCCACATTCCGGCGGGGGCGATGGCGGTGACCGATCGGGCGCGACCGCGCGCCGCCAGCTCCAGCGCCAGCCAGCCGCCCAGGGAATTGCCTACCAGATGGGCTGTGCGCCAGCCGTTCTCGTCCATCGCGGCGGCCACGAAGTCGGTGAGGGCGGCGAGGGTTTCCGGGTGCCGGGCGGGTGGGCCGCCCCGGTGGCCGGGCAGCGTCGGCGCGAAAACCGTGTGATCGCCGGATAATTCGTCGAGTACCGCGCCCCAGGACTCCCAGGTGAGCAGCAGCCCGTGCAACAGCACGACCGGCTCTCCGCGTCCGGCACGGTAATTCGGTTCCGGTCGGCTCGCCTCGCTCACCATGATCGAGACGATACCGGGCTCAGAAGCCGGACATCAGGCGGCGCCACTGCGCGCCGAGGGTGTGCTTGGCCGTCACCGACCCGAATCGCAGCCGTCCGTGCACCACCACGTGCAGCGGGCCCATCGGCGGACCGGTGCGCACCTTGGTGTTGGCGCTGGACCCGATCAGCTCCACATTGTTCAGATCGACCGTCGCCTCCGGCGGCAGGATCAGGGTGAGCGAGCTGAAGACGTCGTCGACCCGGATCTCCACCACCTGCGTGGACATGATCGCCTGGGTGAAATCGAGCGTCACCGACGACATGAAGCTGTTGACGGCCATCGAGGGCGGAACCTGCCAGCGGCCCTTGCGGGTCGCGGAGGACATCCGCGGCGCGATGACCGAGCCGTCCGACGCCGGCCGCGGCGACCGGGCGTAGCGCGGATTCGCGTACTGCGGGCGGGTATACGGTGGCGGCGCGGCCTGCGGCTGCGGTTGCCCCGCGAGCCGGATGCCCGGCAGATCGACGAGGACCGCGTTCAGCTCGCCGCGGGTCTTGGCCGCGAGCGCGGTATCCATCCGCTCGGTGAACTCGCCGAGCGAGAGCATGCCGAGCCCGACCGCGCGCTGCAACAGCGTGCCGACATGTTCGCGTTCGGTGTCGGACACCCGCAGATCCCGATCACCCACCGCACCCCCGCCCGGCGACTCGGGCCGCACACCGGGGGTGGAAGACGTCTCACCACCCATGTCATCGAGGCTACCGATATCGGCGCCCCCGCACATCAGGGCAATCCCTGAGTTCGACGAGCCGCCCGCCGCCCCGCCGTTCTAGTCGGCCGGTGTCGGATCGTTGCCGGAATCCTCGGAATCGGTTGCGTCGGAAGCCGGTTCATGCGCCTCGTAGCGTCCGCGCTCGGGACTGTCGGGGTCCGCGTGGAACATCGGCTCCCCGGGTTCCCCGGTATTGAGCTCCTGATACCGCTCCTGCGGGTCGTCGGCCAGCAGCGAGCGGATCGCGGTGTTCATCACCGCCACGAACGGCACCGCCAGCAGACCGCCCGCGATGCCCGCCGTCACCACGCCCGCGGTGATCGCCAGCACCACCGCCAGCGGATGGATCCGCACCGCGCGGCCCAGCAGCAGCGGTTGCAGCACATGGCTTTCCAACTGCATAACCGCGACGGTGACGCCGAGCACCGCCAGCGCGACGACCCAGCCCTTGGTCATCAGCGCCAGGAACACCGCGATGGACCCGGCCAGCAGCGATCCGATGATCGGAATGAACGCGCCGAGGAACACCAGCGAGGCCAGCGGCAACGCCAGCGGCACGGACAGCAGCGCCAGCCCGGTGCCGATGCCGATCGCGTCCACCGCGGCCACCACGACCGTCGCCCGCACGAAGCCGATCAGCGTGCCGAAGCCCAGCCGCCCCGCGGTGCGCACCCGGGGCCGCTGCGGCGTCGGGACGATCCGGGTCACGAACTCCCAGATCTGATCGCCGCCGTAGAGGAAGAAGATGAGGATGAACAGCGTCAGGAAGGTGCCGGTGAGGAATTCCCCGATCACCGCGGCGGTGGTGAGCGCGCCGTTGGTCAGCGACTGCTGGTTGGACTCCAGGGTTTTGATGATGGTGTTGCCCGCATTGCGGATCTGATCGTTGCTCAGGTGCAGCGGCCCGTTGATCAGCCAGTCCTGCACGTCGTGGATGCTGGTCTTGAATTCGTCGGTCAGCTGCGGCACGCCGGTGACGAACTGCTCGATGACGAAGGTGAAGACCCCCGCGAGTAACCCGAGCGACCCCAACAGCACCACGAACACCGCGATCCCACGCGGCAGCCCCAGCCGCTGCACCCAGTCCACCAGCGGGGACAGCAGCGCGGCCGCGAGCAGCCCGAGCGCCAGCGGAATGATCACGGTGGTGAGCCGGTGCGCAACATGAGCAACGGCCAACACCGCCACAAAAATAACCAGCAGCCGCCAACACCACTCCGCAGCCTGCCGCACCAGCGGATGCACAGCGTCGGCCGCCCGCCCCGAGCCCCGGCCACGACCGCCCTTCTCCACGCTCCGCTCACTCACGGCCGCGAGCCTAACCGCCGACTCACCGACCAACACACGCCCGACGCGCCGATCCCACCCAAAAGCCTGCCGGGATGACGAGGGTGGCGCGACATGCCGGGATGGACGGAGGGTAGCGCGGCGGGATCGCGACGGTAGCGCGCCGGAACGGGCAAGGACGGCACGCCCGGATCGCGAGAGTAGCGCGCTGGGACGGGCAAGGATGGTGTGCCGGGATCGGCAGGGTGGCGGGGGCGGGGTCGTGGGGGTGAGGTGGGGAGGGTCGGCGGTGGGGGACGGGGCGATGGGGGGCTGATGCGGGGCGGGTTGGGTGTGGGGCGGAACGCTAGATTGGTGATCGTGTCAGCGCCTCTGGAAGCGGTCAAACAGACCATGAGAACGCGCTGGCCGCTGTACCTCGCATCGATGTTGGCGGCCAATGCCTTCGGTGCGATTTTGGTGTATGCGTTCATCCAGTACGGTCTGCCCTCGCCCGAGGGCACGCCGACCGGCGTGCGGCGCACCGGGCTGCTGGTCCCGGTGCTGATCTTCGTGGTCGGCGGGGCGCTCAGCATGACCGCGTCGGCGCTCATGCTGCGCCCGGTCATGCGCTGGCAGCTGCGCGGCGGCCCGCCCAGCCGGCAGGAGCAGATGGCCGCGCTGCACGCCCCGCTGCGGCAGTCCATCGTGCATCTGGCGCTGTGGCTGATCGGCGGCGCGATCCTGGCCGCCACCATCATCGTGGACTCCCCGCAGCTGGCGGGTGCGATCATCGTCACCGAATGCATGGCCGCCACCATCGTGTTCGGCTTCACCTACATGCTGGGCGAGCGGATCCTGCGCCCGGTCGCGGCGCACGCGTTGCAGACCGGCACCTTCGACCACACCCTCACCCCGGGCGTCGGCACCCGGATGGCGATGACCTGGGGCATGGGCACTTTCGCGCCGACCATCGCGATCGTGCTGCTGTGCGTCACCGAGATCACCTCGCAGGTGCAGTTCTCCGGGCGGTCGCTGGCGGTGTCGATCCTGCTGCTGTGCGGCGTGGTGATCATGCAGGCGCTGGCGCTGTCGATGCTGACCGGCTCGAGCATCTCCGATCCGGTGCGCCAGCTGTCCCGCGCCATCGACCGGGTCCAGGAGGGCGCCCACGACGTACAGGTGGAGGTGTTCGACGGCAGCGAGATCGGGCTGCTACAGGTCGGTTTCAACCGCATGATGGAGGAGGCCGCGCAGCGCCGCGAGTTACAGGAGCTGTTCGGCCAGCACGTCGGCGAGGAGGTCGCGCGCCGCGCCCTGGAGTACGGCACCGAGCTGGGCGGCGAAACCCGGTTCGTGGCCGTGCTGTTCGTCGATATGGTCGGGTCCACCGCGACCGCCGCCGAGCGCCCGCCGACCGAGGTGGTCAGCCTGCTCAACGAGTTCTTCCGGATCGTCGTCGACGTGGTCGACCGGCACAGCGGCCTGATCAACAAGTTCGTCGGCGACGCCGCGCTCGCCATTTTCGGTGCGCCGCTGGACCGTCCGGACGCACCGACCGCCGCGCTGGCCGCCGCCCGCGAACTGCGCGAGGCGCTGCGCGAGGTGCCCGGCCTGGATATCGGTATCGGCGTGTCCGCGGGCCTGGCGGTGGCGGGCAATATCGGCGCGGCGAACCGATTCGAATACACGGTGATCGGCGATCCGGTCAACGAGGCGTCCCGGCTGACGGAGTTGGCGAAGGACCATTCCGGACGGGTGCTGGCGTCCGGTAGCGCACTGTATTTCGCCGACGAGCACGAACAGCGGTTCTGGCGGTCCGGCGACGAGGTCCAGCTGCGGGGCCGCCGCCGCAAGACCCGCCTGGCCTGGCCGAAGGACGGCGCGTACGCGGGTGCGGACGCGACCGAATCGGGTTCGTTAGGCTGACGACGTGACGGCCCATGGTGAACTAGCCGGCGACCCCGCGCCGCCTGCTGAACCCCGCCGTGGCGGCAGGTTCCGGTGGGTGAAATGGGGCCTCGGCGTCGGGCTCGCGGCGCTGCTGATCGCCGAGGGCATTTATTTGTGGCCGCAATTGCACAAATCCTGGAAAAGCCTCACCGAAATCCACTGGGGCTGGGTCGTGGCCTGTATCGCCATGCAGGCCGTGTCGATGAGCGGTTTCGGCCGTATTCAGAAACAACTCCTGCACGCCGGTGGCGTGAATGTGACACAGCGAAAATCGCTCGCGGTCGTGTACGGCGCCACCGCCATGTCGGTCACTCTGCCCGCGGGACAGGTGTTCTCGGCCGCCTTCACCTATCGCCAGACCCGGCGCTGGGGCGCGAGCGCGATCGTGGCGTCCTGGCAGCTGGTGATGTCGGGCGTGGTGGCGGCCGCGGGCATGGTGCTGCTGGGCGTGGGCGGCGCCGCGCTGATCGGCGATCGGATCGGGCCGGGCAAGCTGGTCGCGTCGCTGGGCGGTCTGGCGCTGCTGGTCTGGGCCGGGAACTACATCTCGAGCAACCCCGGCTCGCTGCGGGCGCTGCTGAATCACGGCCTGCGCCTGGCCAATCGGGTGCGGCGGCAGCCGCCGGAGACCGGCACCGACAAGATCGACGATCTGCTGCGCCAGCTGGAGTCGGTGGATCTGGGCCGCCGCGACGGCGCGCTGGTGGCGCTGTGGGCGCTCATGCACCGGCTCGGCGACGTGGCCTGCCTGGCCGCGGCCTGCTATGCCGTCGGCGCCCAGCCGCGGCTGGCGGGCGTGATGATCGCGTTCAGCGTCGGCAAGGCGGTGGGCACCATCCCGTTCGCCCCGGGCGGCCTGGTCACCGTGGATCTGACGCTGACCTACAGCCTGACCGCGGCCGCGGGCCTGCCCGCCGCCCAGGCCGTGGCCGCCGCGTTCGTGTACCGGCTGATCAGCTTCATCCTGGTGGCGATCATCGGCTGGATCGTGTTCGCGTTCCTGTTCCGCACCCCGCACGCCGACGACGCCGAACTCGAGCAGGAGTTCGAGCGGCGCTCCTCGATCCTGGCGGAGCGGCGGCCGCGGGACGGCCGACCGGAGCCACCCGCGCCGACGGGCGACGCGCCGACCGGTTGAGTCCGTGCGCGGACCGGCTGGTTGCTCCCATTACCCTGTGCGGGGTGAAGAGACTGGTGCCGTTCGTAATCGACGCCCTGCTGGTGATCATCTTCTGCGCGATCGGCCGAAGTAATCACAACGAGGCCGTCTTCTCCGGGCTGCTACGCACCGTCTGGCCGTTCGGCACCGCCCTGATCCTGGGCTGGCTGCTGGCGCTGCTTATCTTCGCACGCGGCGAATTCGTCAGTGCCGCAAGCCGTTTCGATGCCCGCCGACTATGGCCGACCGGCGTGACGATCTGGCTGACCACCCTCGTCGGCGGCATGGTCCTGCGCGTGATCAGCGGCCAGACCATCGCCTTCACCTTCGTCCTGGTGGCCGCCACCGTCCTGGCCCTGTTCCTCGTCGGCTGGCGAGCCGCCTGGAAAGCCTTGCGCGGCTAGCGCTTCCCCCTGCGCGCTCCCTCATGTTCCCGGCGCGCTTTTGGCCGGGACCTACTTATCGCTATCCGGACTCGCCAGCGACTGCAGCATTCGCGCCGCCATCCGGGCCGTCGCATCCCCGCTGTCGACGTCGTCGATGTGAATGGCGAAGGCGAGGTCGCCCATGGTGCCGATCAGCCAGCCGCCGGTCCCGGCCGTCGCCGCGTAGGCGCTGACGCCCGCGTAGTGGCGCAGCGCGGCGAGTTCCGGCCCGCCGGCGGCGTCGTCGCGCAGCATGGCCCGCAGCCGATCGACCACCTCGCCGGGCAGCGGCGACAGCTGGGCCTCGGTGGTGGCGGGCCGGCCGATCTCGATCATCGGCGGCGCGACCGAGCCGCGCGCGATGGTGGCCGCCGCGATCGCCATCCCGAACGGACTGGCCTGGATCGGATCCGCGCCGCCCTGGCGCACCTGCTCCACCCCGCGCCCGCCGATCGGCAACCGGCCGGTGGTCTGGTCCAAGCCGGGAATCTTGAAGCCGATGCCGACGCCCAGCATGGCGGCCGCCTCGGCCGTGTCCTGCACCGAAAGGTCCTGCGGCGCCTTCTTCTTCACGATGGCCGCGACGGCCTTGAACAGCTCGGCATTGCCGCCCGCCGGATAGGCGCCGGTGAAGGCGACCGGTCCCTGCGCGGTGGCCTGATTGTTCTCGGCGGCGGCGACCACGGCCCCGGTGGACGGCTGGATGGCCACGATCGAGGCGGGCGTGCCGACGCTGACCACCGCGTCCTCCGCGGCGCGCTGCAGCCGCTGGTCCATGGTGGAGGCGATGTCCGGTCCGGGCGGGCCCTGCTGCCCGGCGACCTGGGTGATCATCCGGCCGTCCGCCCCGAACAGCTGCACGCCCCAGCCCGCGTGCTGATCGCGGTTGTCCTGCCAGACCTTTTTCAGCGCGTCGAGCATCGGCGACCAGACGCGGCGGTCGGACACGACCAGCTTCGGCTGCTTCTCCATCACCACGCCCGGGATGGGGGCCATGCGCGGCTGAAGGATGGCGAAATCGTCCTCGCGCAGGCTCACCGCGGTGATCGGCTTGCCCTGCGCGGCCGCCAGATCCTGCATGAGCGACGGGCCGGTGATGAGCGGGGCCACCGGGGAAATGGCGTCGGCCAGCGCATTGGTCGAGGCCACCGGGTCGGGCATCCGCGCGGGGTCCAGCTTGATCACGTTGATGACCTGTTCGGTCATCAGCGGCGCCCCGGCATTGTCGTTCACCTTCGGCGACGGGGTGGCGTCGGTGCGGACCAGCTTGACCGTCCGCTGGGCATCCAGCTGCGGCATGACCACCGTGGGATCCCAGGAGATGCGCCAGCCGATGGCCAGCTTGCGGATCGAGCCCTGAAGATCGTAGGTCCAGTCCTTACCGGGCCCGAAGTTCCAGTCCGCCTTCAGGTTGAACATGGCCGAATCCTGGTCCAGCCCGATGTACTGCGCCACCGAGTAATCGGGTTTGCCGGGATTGAGCCCGCCGAACATCTGGCGCAGCGTGGCCTCGGCTCCGCTGGGGTAGGAGGTCAGCTGCGCGGCGCCGGTGGCGTCCTGTTTGTCCAGTAGCTGGGTGAAGCGGTCGACGATGGCCTGGGGATCGTTCGGCTTGTTGTGAAAGCCGCATGATCCCATCGCAATAGTGAGGGCCGCAGCCCCCGCTAGTGCCGCTGCGCCCCGGACGCGAAAGCGGCGGGATCCCCAGACATCCATGTCGCCCACTCTTCACTCTTGTCACTTCAGCAACAAGACCAACGGTACCCGAAGGAGACGTCGGCCGTGCCGCCTCTGCATCTGCCGCATTCTCCATGCTCAGAGACCACAATAGTGCCCCATGCTTCGCATTCGGGGCACCGGTCGCGCAATCGTTAGCCGTGTTCACCGAGCCGCCGCCCCACCGTCGTTCTCCCACAGCAGAATTCGGAGTAACTATTTCGGCGTAATCTTGTAATCACTGTTACAAGACATCGAGCGTAAGTGGGGAAAAGGCTCATGAAGCACGGACATCGAGGACGGGGTTTCGGGCGACCGGGCGGTTGGCAGCAGGCCGACCTACCCGAGGCCGCCGACGCCCCGGATTGGTTCGCCGGAAGATTGCCCGCCGATTGGTTCAGCGGTCCGCCGGTGATCGAGATCGACCGCGACGAGATCGTGGTGATCGGCGAGTTGCCGCTGGGCAAGCCGGGGGAGGAGGCGGTCGACGCCGAATCCCCGGCGACCGACACCGCGGCGGAGGTCCCGCGCGCCACCCGCGAGGGTCTGATCGCGCGGTTCCGGGAGAGCACCCGACCGGCCCGGATGCAGATCGCGGACGAGGCGCAGGCCCGCTACGGCCGCAGCGTCGCCTGGGGTGTCTCGGTGGGTGACCAGCGAATCCTGTTCACGCACTTGGCCGTTCCGGTGATGACCCGGCTGCGGCAACCCGAGCGCAAGGTGCTGGACACCCTCGTCGACGCCGGGGTTGCCCGCTCGCGCTCGGACGCGCTGGCCTGGACGGTGAAGCTGGCGGGCAAGCACGCCGAGCAGTGGCTCGAGGAGCTGCGCGCCGCCATGACCAAGGTCGACGACCTGCGCGCCGAGGGGCCGCGCGGGTTGTGACCCGTATAGGGTGTCCGGCATGGCACCGATCCTCGTGCTCAACGGCCCGAATCTGAACATGCTGGGCACCCGCCAGCCCGAGGTGTACGGCGCGCAGACCCTGGACGAGGTGGTGGAGCTGTGCCGCCGGACCGCCGCTCGGTTCGATCGGGAGATCGTCGCGTTCCAGTCCAATTCCGAAGGGGCGCTCATCGATCGGATTCACGCCGCGCGCGGCACGGAGGCGGGGATCGTGATCAACCCCGGCGGCCTCACCCACACCTCCGTCGCCCTGCGCGACGCCCTGGTCATCCCCGAGCTACCGATCGTGGAGGTGCACATCTCGAACGTGCACGCCCGCGAGGAATTCCGGCACCATTCCTACATCTCCCCCATCGCCACGGCGGTCATCGCGGGCATGGGCATCCAGGGCTACGCGGCCGCCATCGAATTCCTCTGCGCGCGAGGGTAATCGCGCCACATCCGCCCGATCCCCCCGATCCCGGCGTGCTCTCCCCATGATCCCGGCGTGCTTTTGGCCGGGATCTCAAAGAGCTTGCCTGCCTCAGAATGTAGTAGATATGCTACACGCCATCCTGAAGTTACTACGGAGGGCAGGATGACAGTAGGCAGCGATGTCGCGCTGGACGTGCAGGATCTGCGGATGCGCTACGGCGCCCGGGATGTCCTGCACGGCGTGACCTTTCAAGCGCACAGCGGCGAGGTGGTGGCCCTGCTCGGCCCCAACGGCGCGGGCAAGACCACCACCATCGAGATCCTCGAGGGTTTCCGAATGCGTTCGGCCGGGGCGGTTTCGGTGCTCGGCCAGGACCCGGCGCACGCCACCGAACAGTGGCGCTCGCGCATCGGCGTGGTTCTGCAGTCCTGGCGCGACCACAGCAAATGGCGTGTGCGCGAATTACTTTCGCACCTGGGCTCGTACTACGCGCCGTATTCGACCGGCGCCGTACGGCGGCCCTGGGACATCGACGAACTGCTCGCGGCCGTGGGCCTGACCGAGCAGGCGGGCAACCGGGTCGGCAGCCTGTCCGGCGGGCAGCGCCGCCGCCTGGACGTGGCCATCGGCATCGTCGGCCGCCCCGAACTGCTGTTCCTCGACGAGCCGACCGCCGGTTTCGATCCGCACGCCCGGCGCGAATTCCACGAGCTGATCCACCGGCTCGCCGACGACGACCGGACCACCATCCTGCTCACCACCCACGACCTGGACGAGGCGGACAAGCTGTCCGACCGCATCCTCATCCTGGCCGGCGGCCGCATCATCGCCGACGGTTCGGCCGATCAGCTCTCGCGCCGCATCCAGGGCGAGGCCGAGGTGCGCTGGACCCGCGACGACCAGCGGTTCGTCCACACCACCACGGAGGCGACCAAGTTCGTCTACGAGCTGTTCCAGCAGTACGGCGCGGGGATCGACGAACTGGAGGTGCGCCGCGCCTCCCTGGAGGACACCTACATGGCACTGGTGCGGCAATTCGAATCCGGGCCCGGCGACACCGAGCTGCGCACCCTCGAGGAGGTGGTCCGATGAATCCGGTTCTGGCCGCGGCCCGTTCGGGGCTGCAGCGCGGGTGGATCGAGCTGCGACAGACGCACAGCACGGCAACGGACCTGTTCACTCAGTACCTGTGGTCGGTCATCCTGCTGGTGGTTCTGTACTTCATGCGCGACGGACACGTCCAGCAGACCGGCATCGGTCTGGGGTCGCTGGCACTGCCGGGTGTGCTCGGCATGACGGTCGTGTCCACGGGGCTGCTCGGTATCGCGCAATTCCTGGCCGTCGACCGCGAGGACGGAACGCTGTTGCGGGCCAGGGCAACTCCGAACGGCATGGTCGGCTATCTGATCGGCAAGATCACCACCTCCATCGGGACGGTCCTGCTCCAGATGGTGATCATGCTGATCGCCGGTGCCGCCCTGCTCGGCGGGGTGCATCTGACCAGCGTCGGGGCGTGGCTCACGCTGGCCTGGGTATTCGTGCTCGGCATGCTGGCGAGCCTGCCCCTCGGCGCGATCGTCGGCTCGGTCTTCGAGAGCCCGCGCGCCCTGGCCTTCATCTCCCTGCCGATCATGGGGATGGTCGGGATCTCCGGCATCTTCTACCCCATCACCTCCCTGCCGGGCTGGGTGCAGGGGGTGGCGCAGGTGTTCCCGATCTACTGGCTGGGCCTGGGCATGCGGTCCGCGCTGCTGCCGGGCGATGCGGTCGTCGTCGAGCTCGGCGGTTCCTGGCGGCACTGGGAGACCCTCGGCGTGCTGGGGGTGTGGGCCGCGTTCGGGCTGTCGATCGCGCCGATCGTCCTGCGGCGCATGGCTCGTCGCGAATCGGGGTCGCGGGTCGAGGCCCGCCGCGCGAAGGCGTTGCAGCGTGCCGTCTGAGGTCATCTACAACCGCATCGCGATGCTGCGCGCCGAGCGCGGCATCTCGCGGCGGCAGCTGGCCGACGCGCTGGGCGTGCACTATCAGACCATCGGATATCTGGAGCGCGGCGAATACAGCCCGAGCCTGCATCTGGCGCTGCGGATTTCGGAATTCTTCGAGGTGCCGGTGGAGGTGATCTTCTCGATCACGCCGTTTCCTCGATTGGGATCGAATTCCGAATCCGCGTGAGTACTACCGCTTTTCCGCGTCCCGGAGCAGTTGGTACAGCGTTACCGGCTGCTCCGAGGTCTCGTTGGCGCGCACGCCCTTGCGCCAGAGTTCTTGTGACGCATGCGATATCGTCGCGTCGACGCCGACCTCCTCGCTGGCGTCGATGATGTGCTGCGCACCGGCGTCCATCATCGTGTAGCTGGCCGCGTCGCCCCAGCCGCCCGCCTTCGCCGCGGCCGCGTACTGGGTGATGAAGAACGGGAACGCCTCGGTGGAGCGCAGCGCGTACGGCACGAAGTCGTCGATATCGTGCCCGGACTTCTCGATCACCGCCAGCGCCTGGTTCAGGCCCAGCGTCCACGGGTGGAAGATGGTCAGCAGCGCCTGGTAGAAGACCTGCGCCAGGCCGTCGTCGGCGCCCAGGTACTCCTGCGGGCTGAGCGGGCGCAGCAGTTCCGCGTGCGCGTCGAACACCTCGCGCGGACCGCTGTAGAACAGGTATGAGGCCGGGTGGACGATATTGTCGCCCGCGGACATGAAGCCGCCGGAAAGGAATTGCGCGCCGTGCGAGCGCACCCAGGCCGCGCCCCGGCGCGCGTTCTCCGGCGAGTCCGAGGACAGATTCGCGATCACCTTGCCCGGCAATCGATCGACGGCCGGGCCGAGCACGTCGTACATGGCGGCGTAGTGGGTGAGGCTGAGCACGGTCACCTCGTTGGCGTCCAGCGCCTCGGCGACCGTGGCCGCCCGCTTCGCACCCAGCTCGACCATGGCGTCGGCCTTGGCGGCGCTGCGGTTCCATACGGTGACCTCGACGCCCGCGGCCAGAAACGCCCGCACCATCGCCCGGCCCATCGGACCCAGGCCGACGACGGTGACGGATCGCTGCTCTGACATGGTGTGTCCCTTCGGTTCTGCGGTGTTCGGTGGATCGGCGCCGTGCCTCGATCTTCGGGCCGAACGCCGCGACCGGCAATAACGCACTTCGACATCGGGTTGCTTACCTCGAGGTTCGAAATACGGTCAGGAGGTTGCGATGACGACGGATGGTGACGCGGCTCACGAGGTGTGCGGCATGTCCCTGGCCATCGATGTGGTCGGCGGCAAGTGGCGGATGCATCTGATGTGGGTGCTCGGCGAGGGCCCCCGCCGCTTCGGGGAGATCCACCGGATGCTGGAGGGCGTGAGCGAGAAGGTGCTCGCGGAGAATTTGCGCAATCTGGAGGCCGCCGGGGTGGTGCGGCGCGAGATCTATCCCGAAGTGCCGCCGCGCGTGGAGTATTCGCTCACCGACTTGGGCGAGGAACTGAGGACGGCCCTGGGCCCGCTCGAGACCTGGGGCGATAAGCATCGGGATCGCTTGCAGGGGAAGGTGTTCAGCCCGGCGTAGATATCAATCGCGCAGGCGTTCCCCGGCGATACGCGCTCCGATCTGCTCCAATAGTTCGGCGGCACGTGCGATCGAGCGGGCGGGGTCGGGCTCCAGGTCGGACAGGGTGTAGGCCGCCTCGAAACCCGCTGCGCGCACCCGCTTTTCGTCCAGCAGGCAGCGACCGGCGACGGCAACGACGGGGGCACCGGCGGCGCGGGCGGCCGCGGCCACGCCGATCGGCGCCTTGCCGCGCAGGGTCTGCTCGTCGAGCGAGCCCTCGCCGGTGACCACCAGGGCCGCGTCGCGCACCAGGTCGGGGAAACCGATCAGCTCCAGCACGACCCGGATTCCCGGGCGCTCCACCGCGCCGAGCACCGCCAGCGCGCCGAAACCGGTACCGCCCGCCGCGCCCGCGCCGGGGCGCTCGGCGGCGGCCGGGTCCACGAGCTTCGCGAAATTCGTCAGCGCCGCCTCGAGCAGCGCGCACTGCTGCGGGTCCGCGCCCTTCTGCGGACCGAAAACCATGGCGGCGCCGTCGTTTCCGAGCAGCGGATTGTCGACATCGGTGGCCAGCACGAACGAGGTCTCGGCGAGGGCGGGGTGCAGTCCGGCGCGCTCCACCCGCACCGCCCGCGCCAGCGCCGCCCCACCGGCGGGCACCTCGGCGCCGTCGGCATCGAGGATGCGCAGGCCGAGGGCCGCGAGCATGCCCGCCCCGCCGTCGGTGGAGGCGCTGCCCCCGACGCCGAGCACGATCTCCCGGGCCCCGCGATCGAGCGCGTGCGCGATCACCCGGCCCAGCCCGTAGGTCCCCGAGTGCAGCGGATCCGGTTGCCCGCCCGGCAGTTTCGTCAATCCCACCACGGCCGCCAGCTCGATCACCGCGGTCCGCCCGCGCACCGCGTAGGCGGTTTCGCCCGGCACCCCGGTCGGTCCCTCCGCCGTCACCGCCACCCGCTCCCACCCCGCCGCGAGAAACGCGTCGACGGTCCCGTCCCCGCCGTCGGCCACCGGCACCCGGCGAATCTCCCGCCCCGGAACGACTCTGCCGATCCCCGCCGCCAGTGCCTCGACGACCGCGGGCGCACTCAGCGATCCTTTGAACTTGTCCGGTGCCAGCACCACTGCCCCGGGCTTCCCGTGCGTCATCCGCACATTGTCCGCTACCACCTGGTTGGTTCCTGGATTCGGTTGCGGGATCCCGGCCAAAAGCACGCCGGGATCAAGGGGAAAGCCACGCCGGGATCAAGGGGAAAGGCACGCCGGGATCAAGGGGGAGTGAGGGGGGCTTGGTCGACTCGGGTGGTGGTGACGGTGGCGGTGTGGAGGTAGGTGAGGACGGCTTGGTCGAGGGGTTTGTTGCCGCGGCCGAAGGTGCCGTGGTCGCCGCCTTCGACGGTGATGAGGGAGCCGTGCAGGGCGGCGGCCATGGCGGGGCCGCCGTCGTATTCGGTGAGGGCATCGTGGCGGCTCTGGAGCACCAGGGGACGGGTGCGCAGGCCGTGGTCGGCGATCGGGACCGGCTTGGCCACGGGAGACCAATCGGCACAGACCAATCCGGATCGGATGAGTTCCGCGCGGGCGTCGAGCACATTGCCGCCGGAGGCGATGGTGGCCGCCGCCGCGGCGAGCTTGTCGACGTGCCCGGGTATCGCGTTCTCGTTGCAGATGATCGCGGTGAACACCAGGTGCCCGGTGCGGTCGATGGCGGCCATGTCCTCGAGCGCCTTCAGCAACCGGGTGTCGCGCGGATCGGCGGCGGCATCGGCCATGGCGCGGCCGAACAGCGGCCAGAACGTGCGGGTGTAGCTGGCGACGGTGGTGGCCGACAGCATCGGCACCTGCATCGACGCGCCGAAGGACGTCAGCAGGCGCAGCAGGTTCTGCAACTGCCCGATCTGATGGCGGGAGGCGTTGTAGCCGTCGCGAACCAGATCCGCGATCGGCTCGGGCAGGTCCGGGGGCAGATCGGCGGTGGAGGCGGGCGGCGGGGTGAGATTGGCCAGCCAGCCGCCGCCCTGGGCCACCACCAGCCGCACCCAGGTCCCGTACACCTCGAGCGGCGTCGGGCCCAGGTGGTACTCGGCGTCGTGCGCGGCGAGCCAGGCGAACAGATCGTCGAGCCGACGTTTCCCGGCCAGCTGCTGCTGGGCGAACTGCTCGCTCCAGATCCAGTCCGGATGCACGCTGGAATCCAGCACCATCCGGTTCACCCGGTCCGGGAACAGCGAGGCATACACCGCGCCCAGGTAGGTGCCGTAGGAGACGCCGTAGAAGTCGATGCGGTCCAGCCCGAGCGCGCACCGCACCACATCGAGGTCGCGGGCGGTGTTCTCGGTGGTGATGGTCTGGAGGTAGTCGGGTTGGGCCTGCTCGCAATCCTTTTGGATCGCCGCCCGGTCGGTGGTGTCCGCGGTGCCGCAGTTCAGCGGGGTGGCCCAGCGCAGTCCGCGCGGCTGCACCGCGATCCGGTCGTAGTGCTCGGCCAGTTCGGCGGGGTGGACCGGCACCCGCCGCGCCCAGAAGTCGAGGGCGTCGGCGCCGGGCCCGCCCGGGTTGGCGAACAGGGTGCCCCACCGCTCGCCGGTGGCGCGAATCCGGCTGACGGTCAGCTCGATTCGCGGCCCGAGGGGCAGCGTGTAATCGCGCGGCACCGAGATCACCGCGCACTGCGCACCGCGGCCGGGCGTCACCGCGCCGTCCGGACAGGGCCCGAATGCGGGCTCGGACTGCGCCGAGGCGATCCCGCCGACCAACTGTGCCGCCAGGCAGACGACGAACGCCGACGCCGCCGGACAAATCCTCCTGCGTCGAGTCATCAGCCCGGAACGCTACCGTCGAACCGGGCAAATCGATGGTCGCCCCAGTCGCCCCGGCCAGTCGCTTTCCGCACCCGCGGTGGGCGCGAAGGACATACGCTCGGAATATGGCATCGGCCGTCCACGACAACACCCGTCTCGACCGTTTCGAACTCCGGATCGGCGAGACCCTCGTGGGCGTCGCCGAATATCAGGACACGGCCGGTGAGCGCGCCTTCGTCCACACCGAGATCGACCCCCGCTACCAGGGCCGCGGCTATGCCAACACCCTGGTGCGCGAGGCGCTGGAGGCCACCCGGCAGGAGGGTTACGGAATTCTGCCGCTGTGCCCGATGGTGCGGCACTTCGTGGAAATCCATCCCGAATATCAGACGCTGGTGCCGTATTGGGCGCGCGAACGGTTCGGGCTGCCGCAATAACTTTCGGGGCGAATCGGTCCCGCCGAACAAACCGGATCGCACCGGCCATCGCGTCGCCCCGCCGAATGTCCCGGTCCCGCTAAACACAGCGCGGCTCGAGCTCCGGTGCGATGATGGCTGGGTGGCACGCGCAGAGGAACACGGCGACCGCTCCAGACGACGCGAATTCCGGCACGAGGATCAGGTGGTGCGTCCCGGTACGCTGCTGGTCTCGGCAACCGACCTGGTCGAGCCGTCGTTCCGGCGCACCGTGGTGTACATCGTGGAACACAACGACGCGGGCAGCCTGGGCGTGGTACTCAATCGCCCCAGCGAGACCGCCGTGCACGACGTGCTGTCGCGCTGGGCCGAGCTGGCCGCCCCGCCGCGCGCGCTCTACATCGGCGGCCCGGTGAAACGGGATGCGGCCCTGTGCCTGGCCACCGTGCGCGTCGGCACCCCGATCGACCGGGTCACCGGGCTGCGCCGGGTGGACGGCCGGGTGGCGCTGCTGGACCTGGATTCCGATCCGGAGGTGATCGCGCCGCTCGTGGAGGGCATCCGCATCTTCGCCGGATACGCGGGCTGGACGTTCGGGCAGTTGGAGGGCGAGTTGGAGCGCGGCGACTGGATCGTGCTCTCGGCGCTGCCCTCGGACCCGATCGCCGGGCGCACCGATCTGTGGGCGCACGTGCTGCGCCGCCAGCCGCTGCCGCTCTCGCTACTGGCCACCCATCCGATCGAACTCGAACGCAATTGAATTCGTATACACCTAGTGTGGCCACATTCCGCCCGCCCCCGCCGCGGGCGCTGACTACCTGACCCCATGGCACGAGTACCGCGCACACCCAGCGATGGGGCCGATACCCAGCCCGACCAGTTGCGCGCGCTCTACGATCAGCACGCCGCCCCGCTGTGGCGCTACACCTACAGCCTCGTCGGCGACTCCGGGCGCGCCGAGGACATCGTGCAGGAGACCCTGCTCCGCGCCTGGCAGCGCCCGAATGTGCTCGATCAATCCACGGCCTCGGCGCGGGCCTGGCTGTTCACCGTCGCTCGCAATATGGCCGTGGACGAGCATCGCAGCGCCCGGCATCGGCGCGAGTTCCGGATGGACAATCCACCCGAGCAGGTCACCCCCGATGAGGCGGAGCGAGCGTTGGATGGTTGGCTGATCGCCGATGCACTGGCCAGGTTGAGCACCGACCACCGGGAGGTGATCGTGCGTGCCTACTACCGTGGCCTGTCCACACAACAGATCGCGACCGAATTGGCCATTCCCGAGGGCACCGTGAAGTCGCGCATGCACTACGGCATGCGGGCACTGCGCTCGGCACTGCAGGAAATGGGGGTGACGAAGTGACGGAATCCGCGAAGGCAGCGCGGCCCGAGCGGGGTGACGACTACGCGACCTGGGACGCGCCGTACGTACTCGGCGCCCTCGACCGCGCCGAACGCCTCGAATACGAGGCCCATCTACAGACGTGCTCGACATGCCGGGCGGCGGTGGCGGACCTCGCGGTGCTGCCCGGCCTGCTCGGCCGGGTCGACACCGACGTGGCACTGGCCCTGACCGACCCGACCGACCCCCCGGATTTCGCTGCGGCAGCACCGATTCCGCCCCTCGAACCACCGGCCGACCTACTTGCACCGCCCACCACCTCGAGCCCCCGGCCCGCCACCTCCAGTCCCCGGCCCACCATCTCCGGTCCCCGGCCCACCACCTCAAGCCCCCGGCCCACCACCTCCAGTCCCCGGCCTGCCACCTCGAGTCCCCGGCGTGCTTTTGGCCGGGGCCCCTGGCCCGTGGTCGCCGCCGCGGCCGCCGCGGTACTGATCGCGGTGCCAGCGACCATCGCGGTCACCGAACATCGCGCCCCGACGGTGGCGGAACAGGTGGTGGCCGAGCGGGAGATGACGCCGGTGACGGCGACCCCGGTGGCGGCGAGCGTCAAGGTGCTGGATGTCGACGGCAAGGCCACCATTGAGATGTCGTGCCGCTACGTGGGCGGCGACCAGGGCTACCAATCCGAGTACGAACTCTGGATGACCGATACCGACGGGGTGCCGACCCGGCTCATCGGCTGGCCTGTCGCCCCCGGCGGCGCGCTCACGCTGAGCAGCACCACGAATACAACGCCCGATCGGATCCGCAGCCTGGAGATCAAATCCCCGGACGGCCGGACGCTGCTGACGGGCGCGATCTGAGCGCCGCCGCGGCGGCCGGATTCAGAGCAGGGCGAGGGTGGCGCACAGTCCCGCGACGGCGGCGGCCTGCAGGCCGACCCGGATCGCGACCACACTGTCCCACTTATCTTGCAGCGCACGGGCATTCGGCGGAATGACGCCGGTACGCGCGGCCTCGGTCTGGGCGGTGTTGACCGGCTTGGCGATGCGCACGTAGAGCCCGAGCCAGATGAGCAGCGCGACGACCGCCACGGCCGCGGCGACCGTGGCCCCCATCCGCCCTGCGCAGGCCGACGCCACGAGCGTGAGCACGGCGGCGATCGCACCACCCGCCCCGGCGAACGGCATCCGCCGATCGGCATAGTAATGCCCCCAGCCCGCGGTCACCGTCATCGTCGCGTCGTCGAGGCGGCGGTAGGCCGACCGCATGACCAACCCGGCAAAGGCGTCGGTGCCGTAGATGATGCCGGTGCCGAGCACGGCGAGGGTGGCGAGGACTTGGGCGGCCGTGCTGAGCATCTGCGTTCTCCTGCTTGGGGTCTAGCGGCGCTAGGTGATGACATGAACAGTAACAGGGCAGGACTAGGTTGTCTAGCAACGCTAGATATTGCGCACGCACCACTTTTCTCCCCGAATGTTCCCGGCGTGCCCCCGCATGTTCCCGGCGTGCTTCCCACATGCTCCCGGCGTGCTTCCCATATGTTCCCGGCGTGCTTTTGGCCGGGAACTCACGTGAGATCCCGGCCAAAAGCACGCCGGGATCAAGCAGGTGGCACGCCAGGATTCAGAAGGTGGCACGCCAGGACCTATGGCACACCAGGATTCAGAAGGTGGCACGCCGGGACCTATGGCACGCCGGGATCACGAAAGTGGCACGTCAGGAAGGTGGTGGCGCCGGGATCACGAAAGTGGTGAGGGTGTGGAGGTGAGGGCGGTGTGGACGGCGGCGTCGGCTGCTGGGTCGCCGACGGCGATGCGGGCGCTGCCGTCGGGGTAGGTTTTGGCGGCGATGCCCGCGCGGGTCAGGGCCTCGGCCGGGCCCGGGCCGGGCAGGTAGAGGAAGTTGGCGCGGCTGCGGGGGACGGGGATGCCGTTGCCGCGCAGCGCGGTTCGTAGTAGTTCTCGCTGGGTGGTGATGCGCGCGATGCGCTCGGCGAGTTCGGTGCGGGCGGCGTAGCAGGCCGCGACGGCCGTGGCCGCCGACTCGGGCATGCCGAACGGCAGTTGCAGCCGCCGCACCCGGCGCACCAGATCCGGATGCCCGAAGGCGTAGCCGATGCGCAGCCCGGCCAGCCCGTACGCCTTGGAAAAGGTGCGCAGCACCAGGAGATTCGGGTAGTGCGCGATCAGCTCCACGGCGTCGACGGTCTCGGCGGGGCCGAGGAATTCGGCGTACGCCTCGTCCAGGATCACCGGAATGTGGCGGGGCATGCCGAACAGGAACGCCTTCAGCTCGCTCGCCGCGACCACGGTCCCGGTCGGGTTGTGCGGGCGGCACACCGCCACCAGCGCGGTGCGGGCGTCGACCGACCCCGCCATGGTCCACAGATCCTGCCGACCGGACGAATGCAGCGGCACCGCAACCGATTCCAGCCCGACCATGTCCGCCATGACGGGATAGCCGTCGAAGGTCGGGCTGGCGAACACCATCCGATCGCCCGGCTCGGTCAGCGCCTGCATGATCTGCAGCACCACCCCGGTCGCGCCCGCACCGACCACGACCTGATCGGGCCGCACGCCGACGTGGCCCGCGATCAGCCGCGGCAACCGCCGCGGCAGGAACTCCGGATACCGATTCGCCCGCGCCATCGTGTCGCGCAGCGCCTCGAGCACCGAAGGCAAAGGGGGAAACGGGTTTTCGCTCAGCGTCAGGTCGAAGCGCACGGCATCGGTGCCCGGCCGCCGGGCCACCGCGCGCAGCACCGGCGGGGTCCCGACGGGGTGCAGGGTCATCGCGCCGCGCCCCAGCGCACCGCGGCCGCGGCGGCGAAGTCCCCGGCATGGGCGAACGCCGACAGCAGCACGACCGAACCGTTGCGCAACCGACCCGCCCGGTTCTCGGCGTCCAGGGTCACCGGAATGCCCGCGGCGAACAGGTTTCCGCACCGGTCGAAGGTGTCCGGGTGGCGCTCGGCGGGCAGTTCCAGCGCGTCGTGCCAGTTGCGCAGAAACAGCCGGTTCGGCTGATTGGTGACGAAGGTGTCGATGTCGCGGCCCTTCACCCCGATCCGCTCGCACACCGCCAACGCCACCTCGGGCACCAACCGGTTGCCGCGCGTGAACACCTTGGCGACCTTGGATTCGGTGAAGCTCACGCAGCCCTGCCCCTCGCCCGGCTCCCAGTACTTGCGCTCGGAGCCGGTGGAAAACTCCATGTCCCCGGCGAATTCGGGATAGGTGCGGCATTCGATGTCGAGAATCGGCGCCCGATCGCTCTTCACCAGCAGCCCGACGCCGCAGCCGTCGCCGGGCACCGGGGCCTGCGCCAGGCCGCGAATCTCGGTCTGGGTGAACACCGGGCCCGCGCTGTTCTGCGTCGTGGCGATCAGCGCGGTGCGCGCGGAGGTGGTCTGCAGAATCATCCGCGCCAGCGACATCATGTGGATGAACGCCGCGCATCCGCCGTTGTGCACGTCGAAGACCCAGCCGGGCCGCATCCCCAGCCGCCGCGCCACCTCCGGACCGGCGCCCAGCACCGGATTGTCCGGGAGCTGGGTGTGTGTGAGCAGCACGTCCACGCCCGTAATCGTCTCGGCCCCATGGCGTTCCACCAGCGGCGCGACCGCCCGCTCCACCATGTCGACGGCGGTCTCGTCGCGGGCGATGTGGTGGCGGGCCTTGGGGGCGCGGAACATCACGTTCTTGGCCATCCGGTCCGAGCGGGAGAACTGCGTGAAGTACTCGGTGCCGACCGGCTCGCCGGGCAGATAGCTCGCGACGTCGACGAGGCTCACTCCGGGCCGGGTGAGCAGAGCATCGGTGAAATCCATTGCGGCCTCACTTCATCCAGTCGGGCTTGATCGGAAGCCCGTGCGCCGCACGGTATTCGCAGATCGCCTTGAGGTTGTTCATTTCCAGCTGGTGCCCGGCGGAGAACATATCCCAGAAATCGCCGACCCACACCTTGCGGCCCGCGGGCGCGGTATCGGGATAGGGGTTCTCGTCGTAGAACGGGTGGTGGCAGTTGTTCCACAGCACCACCGATCCGGGCCGATCGAACACGACCCGCGCGTCGACCACCCGCATCAGGTAGATCATCCACAGGTGTTCGCCCTGGTCCCAGGCGCAGTGATAGTCCACGGTCATCGCGTCGGGATTGGCGACCGTGCGGGTGTAGATCCGGGTGGCGTCGCCGAGCCGGTCGAACGACACCCACAGGCCCGGTGTCTCGGTCTCGGTGAAGCCGCGCAGGCTGTAGGTCCATTCCTCCAGGCAGCGGGTGTCGGCCAGGTACTCGTACACCTCGCGCGGCGGCGCGTCGACGTAGTCCTGCACCGGACAGAATCTGCCGAAGACCTGATCGTGCGGATACACCGACCGCAGCATGTCCATGATGATCGGGGTGGTGGCCTCGCGATCGGAGTTCTCGATGCGCAGCAGCCCGGGGATCGCACGATCCGGGATGTCGCTGAGGGCGGGCAGGGCACTGGTGGTCACGGGGTCCTCCTCGGTACCGACAGAAACGGGGTGAACGGTGGAATCTCGTCCGGGTCGCAGTCGATCGACACGAACGACGGGCCCGGATGGTCGAAACAGGTGCGCAGGGCGGCGGCGAGTTCGCCGGTGCTGCCGGGCGAGAACGACGGCAGGTCCGGGAACATGGCGCCCAGGCCCGCGCCCAGGCGGGCGGGGCGGAATCGGTTGAAGCTGTAGCGATCTCCGTAGTAGAGCCGCTCGCGGGTGACGCACATGGCGTGCGCGTTGTTGTTGAACACCACGAACGTCACCGGCAGCCGGTACTCGATCGCGGTGTGGATCTCCATGCCGTGCATGAAGAACGCGCCGTCCCCGGCCACCACGACGGTGCGGCGCGTCCCGCCGCCGGGCCGGTGCCGCCGCGCGAAGGCCGAGCCGATGCCCGCGCCGAACGCGTACCCCATGCCGCCCATGCCCAGCGCCACCACGAACCGGCCGCCGCGCGGCAGCCGCAGATGATGCACGACCGCGGCCCCGGTGTTACCGGCGTCGGCGAATACGTCGGTGCCGGGTTCCAGTGTGGCATTGAGGGTTTCGACGATGTGGCGGTAGCGCAGCCCCGGCCCGGCGGCCGCGGGCACCCGCAGCGCGGTGAGCGGGTCGCGCCGGGTCGCGGTCATCGGCCGCCCCGGGTCGGCGAAGTCGTCGGCGAGTTCGGGCAGCGCCGAGACCAGGTCGGGGCCGGTGGCGTGCAGCGCGGCCGGGTACGGCGCCTCGGCGCCGACGCTGACCACGACGGTATTGTTCAGCGCCTCGTCGAGCCCGGTGCGCGCGGTCATCGGCAGCCGGGTGCCGACCAGCAGGCACAGCGCCGAGCGCCGGACCGCGTCGGCGAGTTCGGGGTGGCCCATGGTTCCGGACACCCCGCAGTACCCGGGTTCGTCGTGGTCGTAGACGTCCAGGGCGTCCGGCGCCACCCCGACGGCGGCGTCGAGAACCGTTGCCAGGCGCAGCAGTTCGGCGCGCGCGTCGTCGCGTGCCACCTGGTCCCCGGCGATGATCGTGATCTTGCCGGTCGCCCGCGCCGCGTGCAGTGCCGCCCGCACCCGCGACAGCCCGACCGAGCGGGAGCGCCCCGCCGGGCGCGGAAGCCGACGCGACGGCGCCTGCCCCGGGTCGGCCTGCTGAACGTCCTTGGGCAGCAACAGCACCGCCGGTCCGCCCCGCCGGGCCGCGGCCACCGCGCGATCCAGCTGCGCGGGCAGCGCGGCGGCGGTGCGCACCCGGGCGCAGTAGCGCGAGACGGGGGCGAACACCCGTTCGGCGTCGAAGGTCCCGGCCCGGCCGCTGGAATCCTGGAAGGCCCCGCGGCCCTCCAGCTCGGTCGGCGGCTGGCCGACCAGCGCCAGCACCGGCACCCGGGAGGCGAACGACTCCGCCAGGCCCGCAACCAGATTCATGGCGCCGCCGCCGGAGGTGGCCGCGACCACGCCCAATCCCGCGGTGCAGCGCGCGTACCCGTCGGCCATGGTGGCGGCGGAGAACTCGTGCTTGGCCACCAGCCCGGTCATCGTCTCGGGACCGGCGAAGATCGCGTCGTAGAGGTCCTCGATATTGGCCCCGTCGACGCCGAAAATGTGCCGAACACCCAGGGCCGCAATCGCTTCCACCAGGTAATCCACCGCTCGCATCGGCATCGGCGCTCCTTCCTGCCGGGCCACGAACGCGTCCGGTCTCTCATTCGGGACACGAGGCACACCGACCGATGGTTCACCGACCCCCGATCCGGCCGATAGAGCAGACTGAGGGGTACCGCCCGGTATTGCCCGGCGAGCGGTTGGCATGCTAATTCCGGCCAGATCCCCACCCTCTTGCGTGTATGTATACTTCTACGTATAGTGGGTTCATGCCCAACAAGACCGTGTACGTTTCCGACGACGACCTTCCCTTGTTCCAGCGGGCCCAGGAGCTGGTCGGGGGCAACCTGTCCGGGGCCATCGTGACGGCGCTGCGCCGCTACATCGAGCTGGAGGAGGGTCGGCAGGAAGGCTTCGACGAGGTCATCCTCCGGGTCGGCCGCAACGGCGTCCGGCAGGTCCGCTTCTCGGGCGCACTGCTCGGGGAGTGGCGCGACACCGACGACCAGGCGATGAAGCACATTCGCGTCTATCGCAGTCGCAAGGGCAAATACGTCCTGCATTCCCAGGTATCCAGCTGGGACGAGTACCCCACCGACACCAACTGGCTGAAGGACCTCACCAACTGGCGCCGGATGCTCGGGGTGACCGAACCCGACTGGGGCGAGTTCACCATGGACATCGTCGACGCGCTCGGCGATCTGAAGGGCCGCATCCCCGATCAGCTCTACCGGCGAGTGGCCGACATCGCCGAGCATCCCCAGATCGAGGATCTCGACATCTGACCCGCGGGCCGCCGAACGCGGTCCCGCACAACCGAACAGACACCACCCGTCCTTGACCACGGTCCCCAGTGGTCACGGCTCGGCCGACCCATGCATTCATTCGTACTCATTGATGAGGAAACCCCGATGAACCATCACCATCGAGCACCGGCGATCTCGGTCGCCGGACTGCGGAAAGCCTTCGGCGATCACGTCGTTCTCGACGGCATCGACCTGACCGTCGCCCAGGGCACGATCTTCTCGCTGCTCGGGCCCAACGGCGCGGGCAAGACCACGACCGTGCAGATCCTGTCGACGCTGCTGCGGGCCGACGGCGGCGAGATCCGCGTCGGCGGGCACGACGTCGCCGCCGAGCCCGATGCCGTGCGGGCGGCCATCGGCGTCACCGGCCAGTTCTCCGCGGTCGACGAATTGCTCACCGGCCGTGAGAATCTCGTGCTGATGGGTGACCTGCTGCACCTGCCGCGCAGCGAGAGCCGCCGCATCGCCGACGACCTGCTGCACCGATTCGACCTGGTCGACGCCGCCGACAAGCGGACCGGCAGCTACTCCGGCGGCATGACCCGCCGCCTGGACCTGGCGATGACGCTGGTCGGCGATCCGCAGATCATCTTCCTCGACGAGCCCACCGTCGGGCTCGACCCGCGCAGCCGCCGGACCATGTGGGAGATCATCCGCGAACTCGTCGCGGGCGGCGTCACCATCTTCCTCACCACCCAGTACCTGGAGGAGGCCGACGAGCTGGCCGACCGGATCGCGGTCCTCGACCACGGCCGCATCGTCGCCGAGGGCACCTCCGATCAGCTCAAGCGGCTGGTGCCGGGCGGGCACCTGCGGCTGGCCTTCATCGACGGGACCGACCGGGACCGCGCCGAGTACGCGCTCGGCGACGCCACCCGGATCGACGAGGTGACCCTCGCCGTGCCCACCGACGGCTCGGTGAAATCCATTCGCGCGGTGCTGGATCGGCTCGACGACGCGCACATCGAACCGGAGGGCCTGGCGGTGCACACCCCGGACCTGGACGACGTATTCCTCACCCTCACCGGACATTCCGTACCCGAGAAGGACCTCGCACGATGAGCATCATGACCGACACCGTCATCGACTCCAAGACCATGCTGCGCCGAAATCTGGTGCACGCCATGCGATATCCGGGAATGACCGTCGCCGTCATCATCATGCCGGTGGGGCTGATGCTGCTGTTCACCTATGTGCTCGGCGGCACGCTGGGCAAGGGCATGGGCGGCGGCCACTACATCGACTACCTCACGCCCGGCATCCTGCTGATGATCCCGGCCATGATGGTGGTCGTCGTCTCCGTCGCGGTGGCATCGGATATGACGAAGGGCTTCGTCAACCGCTTCCGGGCCATGCCGGTCAGGCATTCGTCCATGCTCACCGGGCAGGTGCTGGGGACCGTGCTGCAAGGGCTGGTCGGGCTGGCGCTCATGTTCGGCGTCGGGTTCCTCACCGGCTTCCGCCCGCACGCGAACGCCGTGGAATGGCTGGCGGCGATCGGCCTGCTGACCCTGATGCTGTTCGGCATGTGCTGGCTCGGCGCGGCCTTCGGCATGGCCGCCTCCTCGCCGGAGGCCGCCAGCAACTCGCCCAGCCTCATCGCCTACCTGCCCATGCTGGGCAGCGGCCTGGTGCGGACCGACTCCATGCCGGTCGGGGTGCGCCAGTTCGCCGAGTTCCAGCCGTTCACCCCGATCACCGAGACCCTGCGCGGGCTGCTGACGGGGACGGCGATCGGCAGCAACGGGATCATCGCCGTCGCCTGGTGCGTCGGCTTCGCGGTGGTCGGCTACGCCCTGTCGACCACGATGTTCCACCGCAAGACCAACTGAAATAACGAGGGGAACGCTGTGCCCCCGGACATTTCGTCCGGGGGCACAGCGGTCGTCAGGCGGCGACGTGGTCGGCCAGCCAGGCCGGGAAGGCCGTGAGGTCGTCGAGCACGACATCGGCTCCGGCGGCACGTAATTCGTCCGCGTCGCACGGCCCGGTGGCCACGGCGACCGAATACGCCCGCGCGGTCCGGGCGCCGCGCACATCGCCGATGTGGTCGCCGACGTAGACGCTCGCGCCGTGCTCGCGCAGCGCCTGCGCCTTGCGCTCGGCCCACAGGTCGCCGACGACCGCGTCCGCGGGAATGCCGAGGTGGGTCAGGTGCAGTCGCGCGTTCGGTTCGTACTTGGCGGTGACGACCACCGCGCGGCCGCCGGCGGCGCGCACGGCCTCGACCGCCTCGCGGGCGCCGGGCATGGCCAGGGTGCCGGTGACCGCGTGCGTGGGATACATCTCGCGGTACAGCTCGGCCACGGCCGGAACCCGGTCGGCGGGAAACCAGTTCGCGAGTTCGTCCTCGAGCGGCGGGCCGAGCCGGGTGACCACCAGATCGCAGTCGATGCGCGCACCGGTGCGCTCGGCCAGTGCCTGATAGCAGGTGCGGATGCCGGGCCGGGAATCGATCAGCGTCATGTCGAGGTCGAAGCCGACCGTCAATTCCGGTGCCACGGCGCGGAACTCAGTTGGCCGGCTGGCAGGCGTCGCGCAGCGAACAGGCGCCGCAGGCGTGGCCGCAGCCGCCGACCTCGGGGGCCGGGGCCATACCGGCGATGGCTCCGGCGGCGGCGTTCGCGCCCGCGCCGAGGGTGAACAGCGCGATGACGAGGACCGCCGCGGCGACCGCGAGGCCGACGATCGCGCCCGCGACCAGGGCGATCAGTCCGCCCCCGGCGAGCAGCACACCGGCGGCGATCGAGGTGGGGGCCGCGACGCGATTGGCGACCCGGAAGGTCTCCTCGGTGCGCAGCGCCTCTTCGGTGTGCACACCGAAGAAACGATTGCGGGGGAGGGCACCGGTCAGCCCGAGCGCCCCGGTGACGACGGCCACAGCCGCCAGCACGAACAGGAACAGCGCCACCACG
Source organism: Nocardia terpenica (assembly GCF_013186535.1). NCBI lineage: Bacteria > Bacillati > Actinomycetota > Actinomycetes > Mycobacteriales > Nocardiaceae > Nocardia > Nocardia terpenica. The sequence continues at coordinate 1,751,006 of NZ_JABMCZ010000002.1, read as the reverse complement.
AACACCCGGCTCACGGTACTCCGCCGCGGGCGAGGGGCCGTTGCAAGCCCCCGGTCGGCACCCGTTTACCCTGGTGAGCGAGGCTTGTCGGGGGACATTCAGCTAGGAGAAGGCAGGACAGTGCAGGACACCCCACACCGCTACAACGCCGAGCTGGCCGGTGCGGTCGAGCGCAAGTGGCAGCGGATCTGGGAGGAGCGCGGCACCTTCCACGCCCCCAACCCGGTCGGCCCGCTGCGCGGCGACACCCCGGCCGACAAGCTGTTCATCCAGGACATGTTCCCGTACCCGTCGGGTGCGGGCCTGCACGTGGGCCACCCGCTCGGCTACATCGCCACCGACGTCTTCGCGCGCTACCACCGCATGCACGGGCGCAATGTGCTGCACGCCCTGGGCTACGACGCCTTCGGCCTGCCCGCCGAGCAGTACGCGGTGCAGACCGGCGCGCATCCGCGGGTGACCACCGAGGCCAATATCGCGACCATGCAGCGCCAGCTCGACCGGCTGGGCCTGGGCCACGACCGGCGGCGCTCGTTCGCCACCACCGATCCCGAGTTCTACCGCTGGACGCAGTGGATCTTCCTGCGCATCTACAACGCCTGGTACGACGACGTGGCCGGGAAGGCCCGCCCGATCGCCGAGCTGGAGGCCGAATTCGCCGACGGCGCCCGGCCGACCCCGGACGGGCGCGCGTGGGCCGAGCTGACGGTGGCCGAGCGGCAGGCGGCGCTGGACTCGTATCGGCTGGTGTACCAGTCGGATTCGATGGTCAACTGGTGCCCGGGGCTGGGCACGGTGCTGGCCAACGAGGAGGTCACCGCCGACGGCCGCAGCGAGCGCGGCAACTTCCCGGTGTTCCGAAAGCGCCTGCGGCAGTGGATGATGCGCATCACCGCCTACTCCGACCGGCTGGTCGACGATCTGGACCTGCTGGACTGGCCGGAGAACGTGAAGGCCATGCAGCGCAACTGGATCGGGCGCTCGCGCGGCGCGCAGGTGCGGTTCGCCGCCTCCGGTGCGACCATCGAGGTGTTCACCACCCGGCCGGACACGCTGTTCGGCGCCACCTATGTGGTGCTCGCGCCCGAACACGAGCTGGTGGACCGGCTGGTCGCCGCGCGGTGGCCCGACGGGGTGGATCCGCGCTGGACCTTCGGCGCGGGCACCCCGGCGGAAGCCGTTGCGGCCTACCGCTCCTCGATCGCGGCCAAGTCCGATCTGGAGCGGCAGGAGAACAAGGAGAAGACCGGCGTCTTCCTCGGCGCGGACGCCACCAACCCGGTCGACGGCCAGCGGCTGCCGATCTTCGTCGCCGACTACGTGCTCAGCGGCTACGGCACCGGGGCCGTCATGGCGGTGCCCGGCCACGATCAGCGCGACTGGGAGTTCGCCTCGGCCTTCGGATTACCGATCGTGGAGGTCATCGCGGGGGGCGATGTCTCGGCGGGCGCGTACTCCGGCGACGGCGAGCTGGTGAACTCCGATTATCTGAACGGACTCGACGTCGAGGACGCCAAGGCCAAGATCGTCGAGCGGCTGGAGGCCGAGGGCCACGGCCGCGGCACCGTGCAGTACAAGCTGCGCGACTGGCTGTTCGCGCGGCAGCGCTACTGGGGCGAGCCGTTCCCGATCGTCTACGACGAGCAGGGCCGCGCCCACCCGCTGCCGGAATCCATGCTGCCGGTGGAACTTCCGGAGGTGCGCGACTTCGCGCCGGTCACCTTCGATCCCGACGACGCCGCCTCCGAGCCGTCCCCGCCGCTGGCCAAGGCCACCGACTGGGTCGAGGTCGAACTGGATCTGGGCGACGGGCGCAAGCGATACCGCCGCGACACCAATGTGATGCCGCAGTGGGCGGGCAGCTCCTGGTACCAGCTGCGCTACGCCGACCCGACCGACACCGAGGCGTTCTGCGCGCCGGAGAACGAGCGCTACTGGCTGGGCCCGCGCCCGGCCGAGCACGGCCCGAGCGATCCGGGCGGCGTCGACCTGTACGTCGGCGGCGTGGAACATGCCGTGCTGCACCTGCTCTACGCGCGGTTCTGGCAGAAGGTGCTGTTCGATCTGGGCGACGTGTCCGCGCCGGAGCCGTACCGCCGCCTGTTCAATCAGGGCTACATCCAGGCGTACGCCTACACCGACGAGCGCGGCGCGTACGTACCCGCCGCCGAGGTGCTGGAGCGGGACGGAAAGTTCTTCTGGGTCAACGCATCCGGCGACGAGATCCCGGTCTTCCAGGAGTACGGCAAGATCGGCAAGTCGCTGAAGAACGCCATCTCGCCGGACGAGATGTGCGACCTCTACGGCGCGGACACCTTCCGCTTCTACGAGATGTCGATGGGCCCGCTGGACACCTCGCGCCCGTGGGCGACGAAGGACGTCGTCGGCGCGCACCGGTTCCTGCAGCGGGTGTGGCGACTGGTGGTGGACGAGGAGACCGGCGGCGTGCGGGTCACCGACGCCGAGCCGGGGGACGCCACCCTGCGGCTGCTGCACCGGACGATCGACGGCGTCGACGGCGACTATGCCGCGCTGCGCGACAACACCGCGGGCGCCAAGCTGATCGAGCTGTCCAACCATCTGACCAAGGAGTATCCGCAGGGCGCGCCGCGCTCGGTGGTGGAGCCGCTGGTGTTGATGCTGGCCCCGCTGGCCCCGCACATCGCCGAGGAGCTGTGGGAGCGGCTGGGTCACACCACCGCGCTGGCGCACGGCCCGTTCCCGGTCGCCGATCCAGCACTGCTGGTGGCGGATTCGGTCGAATACCCGATCCAGGTCAACGGCAAGGTCCGCAGCCGCATCAGCGTTCCCGCCGACGCCGACGCCGCCACCATCGAAGCGGCCGCCCTGACCGACGAGAAACTGCGCGAGTTCCTGAACGGCAAGCAGCCCCGCAAGGTGATCGTCGTCCCGGGCCGCCTGGTCAACGTGGTGGCCTGACGCCTCAGGCCGGAGGCAGCAGCACGTCGTTCAGCGTGACCATGGACAGGTTGCGCTGAACGAGGATTCCCACCAGGCGGTCGTAGCAGTGGGTGACGGCCGGGTGGTTGGCGTGGCCGATGACGACGGCCTGCGGGTTGAAATATTTCTGGGCCTGCTGGACCAGATAGTCCTCGGTGACGATGGAGGAGTCGCCGAAGGAGCCGTACCACAGGGTGGGGACGGTGTAGCCGCAGTCGGCGGCGATCTTGTCGACGGTGGCGTCGTGGAAGCCGTAGGGCGGACGGTAGAACGGCGTGCCGTCGACGCCGAAGTTGTTGCGCAGGAACGTTTTCGTGCGATTCAGCTGATCGGCCACCCGGGCGCCGGATATCTTGGTCAGCGCCGGGTGGTCCCAGGTGTGATTGCCGAGCTGGATCTGCCCGGAATCGACCAGGGGGCGCAATGCATCCCGGTGCACGGTCCACGAATCGTAGTGGGCCGTAACGAAAAACGTGAAGCGCGCACCGGTGTCGCGGGCGAATTTGATGTACGCGCCGACCACCTCGGGGCTGGCACCGTCGTCGACCGTCAGCGCCAGGTTCGTGCCCGGGCCGGGTAGCGCCGTGATGGTGCCGCGCGGTAATCGGGTCTTCGGCCCGGCGGGCGGGGGCGGCAGCAGCGGCCGCCGCGGCGGCGGGGTCTCGAGACCGGCCGCCGAACCGCTGGGCAGCGTCGTATCGCTCTGTGCCGCAGAGCATCCCGTCAAGGCGGCGACCGTGCCCGCGGCCATCAGGGTCAGCCACTGCCGCCGATTCGGAGTCGAGCTCATCTCACCACCGTCCCGTGCATCGTGCCTAGGCGACCCACGGTAGCCACCGCCACGGTCCTCGCCCGGAGCGACACGTCAGCCGCATGTCAGCGGGCGATCGGGCGCAGCACGATCTCGGCCGGGTGCGCGTCGCGCGGGGTCTCGATCGCCTGCCGGACCGTTCCGGCCACCGTCTCGGCGGTGAGGAACTCCTCCGGCCGGTACTCCCGCCGCTCGCCCGCGACGATGGCGCGCTGCATATCGGTATCGATGCGACCCGGATGCACCGAGGTCACCCGCAGCCGCGGCTCCTCGAGCCGAAGCGCGTCCGCGAAGGCGCGCAGCCCGAACTTGCTGGCGGCGTACGCGCCCCAGCCCGGATTGGCGCGCAGCCCGGCGCCCGAATTGATCAGCACCACATGGCCTTCGGCGGCGCGCAGCGCGGGCAGCAGCAGCCGGGTCAGCTCGGCGACCGCGATCAGATTGGCCTCCAGCGTATTGCGCCACAGTGCCACCGGGGTCTCGGCGATGGTGCCCAGGTCGGCGACGCCCGCGTTGTGCACCAGCACGTCCAGCCGTTCGATCGGCGCGCACGCGCGAGCCAGGGCGTCGTAGTCGGTGAGATCGACCGGCCAGGCGGTGGCCGGGGGCAATTCGGCCACGATCTCCGACAGCGCCGCCGCCGAGCGGGCGCCCAGCAGCAGGTCGTGGGTCGGGGCGAGTTCCCGCGCGATCGCGGCCCCGAGCCCGCGGCTGGCACCGGTGACCAGGGCGATCGGCCGGGAATAGGAACTGGGAGTCGACATGCGGTCCACGGTATCGACCCGACTTCGTCGGGTACTGCTGGAGGGGCCGGGTACTGCTGGAGGGGCCGGGTACTGCTGGAGGGGCCGGGTACGTCTGAACAGGCCGGACACATCTCGAGGGCCGCCGACACGCGCGCGGGGAGGCGGCACCGCAGAATGGGGGGATGAACGGGCCGGGTTTCACCCCCACGCAGTTGGCGGCGCGCGCCGCCTATCTGCTGCGCGGGAACGACCTGGGGACGATGACCAGCGCCGCCCCCAGGCTCTATCCGCACATGTGGAGCTGGGACGCGGCGTTCGTCGCGGTCGGGCTGGCGCCGCTGAGCGTGGAGCGCGCGGTGGTCGAACTCGACACCCTGCTGTCGGCGCAGTGGAAGAACGGGATGATTCCGCACATCGTGTTCGCGGGCGGCCGCGACGGGTACTTCCCGGGTCCAGGCCGCTGGGAGTGCCGCCGCCTGGCCGTCAACGCCCCCGACGGCCCGGACACCTCGGGCATCACCCAGCCGCCCGTGCACGCGATCGCGGTGCAGCGCATCCTCGATCATTCCCGCCGCCACGGCCGCAGCACCCGGGCCGCGGCCGAGGAGTTCCTGAACCGGCGCTGGCCCGATCTCATGCGCTGGCATCGCTGGCTCGCCCACGCCCGCGACCCCAAGCAGAGCGGCCGCATCACGCTCTACCACGGGTGGGAGTCCGGCATGGACAACTCGCCGCGCTGGGATCGGGCCTACGAGAACGTGATTCCCGGCGCCGACCTGCCGCCCTATCAGCGCGCCGACATCCACCTGGTGGATCCCGCGCAGCGGCCCACCGATCGCGAATACGACCGCTACCTGTGGCTGGTCGAGCAGATGCGGCGCTGCGGATACGACGATTTCCAGCTCGCCTCGACCATGAGCTTCGCGGTGGAGGACGTGTTCGTGACCGCGGTGTTCGCGCTGGCGTGCGAGGTGCTCGCCGATATCGGCGAGGACTACCGGATGCCCCGCGCCGACGTGCGCGAACTGTTCGAGTGGGCGGCCTATTTCCGCGCCGGGGTCATCGCCACCACCGACGCGCGCAGCGGCGCCGCCCGCGATTTCGATGTGCGGCTGGGCCGCTGGATCAGCACCGAGACGCTGGCGATGTTCGCCCCGCTGCTGTGCGGCGGGCTGCCGCGCGACACCGAGCGCAGCCTGCTGCGGCTGTTCGAGGGCCCGCGCTTCTGCGGCCATCCGGACCTGCGGTACGCGCTGCCGCCCTCGACCTCGCCGGTGTCGCGGGATTTCCGCCCGCGCGAATACTGGCGCGGGCCGGTCTGGCCGGTGATGAGCTGGCTGTTCTCCTGGGTGTTCGCCCGGCGCGGCTGGGCCGAACGCGCCCGCACGCTGCGCGCCGAGGGGCTGCGGCAGGCCAGCGACGGCAGCTTCGCCGAGTACTACGACCCGTTCACCGGGGAACCGCTGGGCAGCATGCAGCAATCGTGGACGGCCGCCTCGGTACTGGACTGGCTGGGTTAGGACAATTCCCCGAATTCGCCTATTGCGGGCAACCATTCGGCATATATCACACGAATGACTCTGGTCACAGCAGCCTCTGCTGTTTACCCTCATAACCATGTACCGACGTCTCTTGGCTAGGCCCGAAGTTCGTCGCGCGCGCTTATTTCTGCCCGTTGTCGCGGCGGCTGGCATCCTCTCCGCAACCGGTACGGCGGTTGCCGTACCAACCGGTCCGGACGTGTCGTCCTGGCAACATATCGACGGCCGATTGATCAACTGGTTCGAGGTCCGCGCGTCCGGCAACAACTTCGCGATGCTCAAGGCGACCGAGGGCCTGAACTACGTGAATCCCTATTTCGTGCCGGACAGCCTGCTCATGCGGGCGGCCTGGGTGGCCCGCGGCACGTACCACTACGCCCACCCCGAGCTGCCGCCGGAGCCGCAGGCCGCGCTGTACGCGGCGGTCGTGCTGGGCCAGAACGGGCCGCTGGACCTGCCGCCGGTCCTGGATCTGGAGAATTCGGGCGGCCTGCCCCCGGCGGCCCTGATCGACTGGACCCATCGCTATCTGAACACCGTGCAGGCGCTGACGGGCCGGGTGCCGATCGTCTACACCTATCCGCGGTTCTGGCAGACGGCCATGGCCGACACCCACGATTTCGCCACCTACCCGCTGTGGATCGCCGACTACCGCGGCAACCCCCAGCCCGAGGTACCGGGCGGCTGGCCCACCTGGACGTTCTGGCAGACCACCGATTCCGGCCAGGTCCCGGGCATCGCCGGAAACACCGACGTCAATGTGTACAGCGGGGCACAGGGGGATTTCGGGCGGTTCGCGAATATGTGAGTTCCCGGCCAAAAGCATGCCGGGAACTTAGGAACCGCAGGCCGGGAACATGGGAACCGCAGGCCGGGAACATAGGAACCGCACGCCGGGAACACAGGAACCGCACGCCGGGAACACAGGAACCGCACGCCGGGAACGTAGAAGGCCCACGTCTGCCCTTGTGATCCCGGCGCGCTTCTGGCCGGGATCACAAGGGCCACCCTTGTCAGTGCTCGTCGTAGTGGCCGTTGTGGGCGGCGTGGCGGTGGCCGTCGTGGATGTAGTCGACGTGGTCGCCGTGCGGGACGGCCACGTGGCCGCAGCCCTCGCCGTGAACGTGGTCGTGGGCGCCGTGCTCGGTGTGATCGGACGGTTCGCACTCGCAGAAGTGGCCGTCGTGCTCGCGGTGCAGGTGCCCGTCGTGTACGTAGTCCACGTGACCGTCGTGCGGGACCGCGACGTGCCCGCAGCCCTCGCCGTGAACGTGGGTGTGGCCAGCGTGCTCGACATGTGCCGTTGTCATCGAACTTCCCCTCTTTCCAAACCGATGGATGAATTGAAGCCGTGATCAACAACACATTAACAGGTGCGCATCAATGAACTCCGCCCCGGGTGCGCGGCCCCCTGCTCACAACACCTGGGACAGGAACTGGCGCAGGCGGGAAGTCTGCGGGTTGTCGAAAACCTGGTCCGGCGCGCCGGATTCGACGATCTGCCCGTGGTCCATGAACACCACGCTGTCGGATACCGAACGGGCGAAACCCATCTCGTGGGTGACCACGATCATGGTCATGCCGCCCGCGGCCAGGTCGGCCATCAGCGCCAGCACGCCCTTCACCAGCTCCGGGTCCAGCGCGGAGGTGGCCTCGTCGAACAGCATCAGCTCGGGCTTCATGGCCAGCGCCCGGGCGATCGCCACGCGCTGCTGCTGGCCGCCGGACAGATTGGCCGGGCGCGCGTCGGCCCGCCCCGCCAGCCCCACGGTCTCGAGCTGTTCGATCGCCACCGCGCGGGCGGCCTCCCGGGACAGGCCACCCAGCTTGCGCGGCCCCAGCGCCACATTCTCCGCGACGGTCATGTGCGGGAACAGGTTGAAGTGCTGGAACACCATGCCGATGCGCTGGCGCAGCCGGTCCGGGTCCTCGGTCAGCACCGAGGCGCCGTCGAGCAGCACATCGCCGGAATCGGGTTCGTGCAGGCGATTCAGCACCCGCAGCAGGGTGGACTTGCCCGAGCCGGACGGCCCGATGACGGTGGTGGTCTTCCCGGCGTCCACGTGGATGTCGACGCCGCGCAGCACCCGGTTGCGGCCCAGGGTGAGATGCAGACCGGTACCGGTGAGAGATGCGCTCACGCTCCGCGTCCTTCCGTGATGACGGCCTGTTCGACCGGGTCGAGCGCCTCCTCCGCGCGGCCGGTCCGCAACCGGCGGTCGATGTAGTTCACCAGGTGGGTGAGCGGAATCGTCAGCAGCAGGTAGACCAGGCCCGCCGCGACCAGCGGGGACAGGTTGCCGGTCTGCGCGTTGAGGTCGCGGCCGACGGCGAACAGTTCGCGCTGCGAGGCGAGCAGACCCAGGAAGTAGATCAGCGAGGAGTCCTTGATCAGCGCGATGAACTGATTCATCAGGGCGGGCAGCACCCGGCGCACGCCCTGCGGGATCACCACCAGCGTCATCGCCTGCCGATAGCCGAAGCCGATGGCGCGCGCCGCCTCCAGCTGCCCGGCCTCCACCGACTGGATGCCGGAGCGGAAGATCTCCCCGATATAGGCGGCGGCCAGCAGCGCCAGCGCCACCGCACCGAGCCAGTACGGGTTGTTGCCGGTGATGTTCTTGACCACCGGACCGACGCCGAGACCGATCAGCAGGATGATCACCACCGCGGGCAGACCGCGGAAGATATCGGTGTAAACCCTTGCGGGCCACCGCAACCAGCGGGTCCGCGAGATCCCGGCCACGGCCAGCAGCATGCCGACCAGGGTGCCGATCACACCCGAAACCAGCGCCAGGACAAGGGTATTCGGCAATCCGGTGGTGAACAGATCGGGAATCGCCTTGCGGTACAGCGACCAGTCGAAGAAGGTGTCCTTCAATTGCGCCAGGGTGGATTTCGGCGCGGCCTGCGCGGTGCTCGCCTCGCGCTGATGCTCGGCCGCGATGGCCGCGAAGTCCGGCAGCTGCGGCGTCGGCGCGGCCTTCGAGCCCGGCTTCCAGCTCGGCGGGAACGGCCGCGGCTCCCAGTCGGTGTAGAGCTTGGCGTAGGTGCCGTCGGCGATGACCGCGTCCAGCCCGGCGTTGAGTGCGTCGATCAGCGGCCGATTGCCCTTGCGCACCGCCCAGGCCGTGTAGTTGTCCAGGCTGAAGGTGTTCTCCACGATGGCGGTCGGATCGCCGGGCTTGATCGCGCCGGTGGCCTGCGCCGAGGGCGCCACCCAGGCATCGATCTGCCCCGACTTCAGATTCGCGTAGGCGGTGTTGTAGTCGGGGAACTTCACCGGGTCCAGGTGCAGCGTATTGACCACGTACTCGTCCTGCACGGTGCCCTGCACCACGCCGACCCGCACGCCCGGCCGCAGATCCGAGAAGCCCCTGACGGCGCCGCTGTTGGGCACCACCAGCGAGAAGTAGCCGAAGTCGTAGCCGTTGGTGAAGTCGACCAGCTGCCGCCGGGCGTCGGTGGTGGTGATGCTCGACGAGCCGACGTCGAAGCGGCCGTTGGCCACCTGCGCGAGCAGGCCCGAGAACTCGGTGCCCGAGAACTGCACCTGCAGGCCGAGTTTCGCGCCGATCGCCTTCAGCAGCTCGTTGTCGAAGCCGGTGAAGGCGCCGCGGGAGTTCACGCAGATGCTCGGCGGCGCGTCCGACAGGGTGCCGATGCTGAGCTTGCCCGGAGTGAGCAGGCCCAGCTTCGAGGTGTCGATCGTGTTCAGCGGGACGGTGTTCGCCGTGGTGTAGCGGTCGGTGCCCGCCGAGGCGCCCGAGGCCAGGTTGGTCGGGGCCGCCGCGGCCGCTGCCTCGCCCGGCGGCGCGCACAGGTCGCGGCTTGCCGACGAATTGCTGCTGTCGGAGCCACAGGCCGCCGCGAACAGCAGGGTGACGGCCGACACCACCGCGATCAGCGCACGGGATCCTGATACGGGCAAACGAGCCATAGGCGAAAACATTAGCCGGACACGCTTCCGGTCAGCCGACCACGCCCCGGTGCGACCGAGCTCACAGGCGTCGGCAGGCTCAGGCGATGCCCGCGACCGACTCCGGATTGAACCCGTCGCGCCAGCGGATGGCCTCCTCGACCCCGCTCAGGTCGTAGTCGGGTCCGCCGGTGCCCACCGTGAACAGCGTGGCCCCGGCCGCCACCAGCTCGGCCGCCTGCTCCGCGCCGGGCCAGTCCACCGAGCGCTCGATGCGGGCGGGATCGGTGCCGACGTCCGCGCAGTGGTCCGCCAGGATCTTCGACTTGCGTTCCAGCACATCCACTTTCGCGAAGGTGTGCCAGATGTCGGCGTACTGCGCCACCAGCCGCAGCGTCTTTTTCTCCCCGCCGCCGCCGATCAGGATCGGAATATCGCGCACCGGGCCGGGATTCAGCTTCCGCAGCCGGGCATCGATGCGGGCCAGGTAGTCCTTCAGCAGGTCCAGACGCGTTCCGGCGGTGCCGAAGTCGTAGCCGTACTCGTCGTAGTCGCGCTGGAACCAGCCCGCGCCGATGCCCAGGATGAGGCGGCCGCCGGAGATGTGGTCCACGGTGCGCGCCATATCGGCCAGCAGGTCCGGATTGCGGTAGCCGCCGCCGGTGACCAGCGCGCCCAGCTCGACGCGCTCGGTCTGCTCGGCGACCGCGGCGAGCATGGTCCAGCACTCGAAGTGCGCGCCGTCGGGATCGCCGTACAGCGGAAAGAAGTGATCCCAGTTGAACACCACATCGACGCCGGCGTCCTCCGCGCGGCGCACCGCATCACGAATCAGCCCGTAGTTCGGGGCGTGCTGGGGCTGTAGTTGGACTCCGACGCGAACCGGTCGACTCATGGGCTCCTCCTCAGCTCGTTGCCGAGACTACCTGTCCGATACCGGACGCGCCCTTTCCGGCACAACCGCCCCGAATCCGGACAGCAGACCAGTAGGATTCGAGCCTGCGGCCCGCGCCGCAGGACCCTCTACTCGGATCGTCCGGCACGTTCCTGCCGGTGAAGGGATGAATTCATCATGGCCACGGTCACTTTCGACCGCGCGACCCGGTTGTACCCGGGCGCTCCCAAACCCGCCGTCGACGAACTGAACCTGGAGATCGCCGACGGCGAATTCCTGGTCCTGGTCGGCCCGTCCGGCTGCGGCAAGTCCACCTCGCTGCGCATGCTCGCCGGGCTGGAGGACGTCGACGGCGGCCGCATCCTCATCGGCGACCGGGACGTCACCAACGCCGAGCCCAAGCAGCGCGACATCGCGATGGTGTTCCAGAACTACGCCCTCTACCCGCACATGACCGTCGCGGAGAACATGGGCTTCGCGCTGAAGATGGCCAAGGTGCCCAAGGCGGAGAAGGAGCAGCGGGTCCGCGAGGCGGCCAAACTGCTGGACCTCGAACAGTATCTGGATCGCAAGCCGAAGGCGCTGTCCGGCGGTCAGCGCCAGCGCGTGGCCATGGGCCGGGCGATCGTGCGGCAGCCGCAGGTGTTCCTGATGGACGAGCCGCTGTCGAACCTGGACGCCAAGCTGCGGGTGCAGACCCGCACCCAGATCGCGCAGTTGCAGCGCCGGCTGGGCACCACCACGGTGTACGTCACCCACGATCAGGTGGAGGCGATGACCATGGGGGACCGGGTGGCGGTGCTCAAGGACGGGCTGCTGCAGCAGTGCGCGGCCCCGCGCGACCTGTACCGCGATCCGGCGAATCTGTTCGTCGCCGGGTTCATGGGTTCGCCCGCGATGAATCTGTTCACGCTCCCGCTGACCGACGGTTCGGTGCGCCTCGGCGGCCACACGCTGCCGGTGCCGCGCACGGTGGCCGACGCCGCGAACGGCTCGGTGGTGGTGGGCATCCGGCCCGAACACTTCGAGATCGCCGGGCCGGGCGAGGGGATCACGATGGAGGTGGACGTGGTCGAGGAGCTCGGCTCGGACGCCTACATCTACGGCCGCACCGCCGGTGAGAACGGTTCGGGCGCAGGCGAATCCATCGTCGCCCGGGCCGACTGGCGCAAGCCGCCCGCCAAGGGCGACCGCCTCTCGCTGGCCGCCACCGAGGAGCACATCTACTTCTTCGCCCCCGCGGACGGCAAGCGCCTCAACTGATTTCGGCCCACCAAGGTCCCAGCATCTCGCCCACCAAAGGTCCCAGCATCTCGCCCACCAAAGGTCCCGGCGTCCCGCCCACCAAAGGTCCCGGCGTCCCGCCCACCAAAGGTCCCGGCGTCCCGCCCACCAAAGGTCCCGGCGTGCTTTTGGCCGGGACCTCGCGAGATTCCGGCCAAAAGCACGCCGGAATCACAAAGACGGAGAAGACCGCGCGGCGGCCCGATCAGCGCTTCGCCCGCCGCCACTTCTCGTTCACCCGCACGCGCATGCCCTCCAGCCCGACCTCACTTCCCGAAGCGCTGCGAAGTTCCACGTGCACGGGCTCACCCGTCGCGTCCTCCACGCGTTCCAGCGGCGGCACCCCGCCCTGAAGGTATTTGTCCCCCCACTGCCACAGGCCGACCACGACCGGTAGCAGGTCGCGGCCCATCTCGGTGAGCACGTATTCGTGCCGGGTGCGCTTGCCCTCCTCCCGGTAGGGCCGCTTGGCCAGCAGGCCCGCGGCGGTGAGCTTGCGCAGCGCGGCGGCCGCGGCGGCGTCGGTGATGCCGATCCGCGCGGCGAACCCGTCGAACCGGGTGGTGCCGTACATGGCCTCGCGCAGAATGAGAATCGCCGAGCGGGTGCCGACGATGTCGAGCGCCTTCACGATCGAGCAGCCGTCCGGTTTCCAGGCGGTCAGGTCACGGAGCGTTCCCTCCAGCACAGCGGACATGACGACAATCATAGCAACTCTGACTTGTGGCAACTATTGCCAGGATCTACTCTGACTATAGATAGGTTGAGTTAGCCGCAACGAGGCAGCGCGGGGAAGGAATCGCCATGAGAGACGCGGTAATCGTCGAGGCCGTGCGCACCCCGATCGGCAAGGGCAGGCCCACCGGCGCCCTGCACGGCGTGCACCCGGTGGATCTGCTCGCGCACAGCCTGCGCGAGGTGGTGACGCGCAGTGGGATCGATCCGGAGCTGATCGACGATGTCATCGGCGGCGTGGTCACCCAGGTCGGCGAGCAGGGCGCGAACGTGACCCGGCGGGCCGCGCTGGCCGCCGGATATCCCGAGTCGGTCCCGGCCACCACGGTCGACCGGCAGTGCGGCAGCAGCCAGCAGGCCATCCACTTCGCGGCGCAGGGCGTCATCGCCGGGGCCTACGACGTGGTGGTCGCGGCCGGACTGGAGTCCATGGGACGAGTTCCCATGGGCGCCAACCTGATCGGCGCGACCGACCTCGAGGGCGTCGCATTCGCCGAGCGGTATCCGGAAGGTCTTGTGCCGCAGGGCATCAGCGCCGAGCTGATCGCCGCCCGCTGGAATATCGGCCGGACCGCGATGGACGAGTTCGCGCTCGCCAGCCACGAGAAGGCCGCCGCCGCAACGAAAAACGGCGCCTTCGACAGCCAGCTGGCGCCGATCGCGGGGCTGACCGCCGACGAGGGCATCCGGGTCGGCAGCACGCTGGAGCTGCTGAGCGGGTTGCGCCCGGCGTACTACTCCGACGAGTACGCGGCGCGCTTCCCGGAGATCGGCTGGAATGTGACCGCCGCCAACGCGAGTCAGATCAACGACGGCAGCGCCGCCGTGCTGATCACCACCAGCGAGATGGCCGCGCGGCTGGGGCTGCGCCCGCTGGCGCGGGTGCACAGCTTCGCGGTGGCGGGCGACGATCCGCTGCTCATGCTGACCGCGGTGATCCCGGCGACGCGAAAGGTGTTGCGGCGGGCCGGATTGACGCTCGACGACATCGACCTGTTCGAGATCAACGAGGCGTTCTCCTCGGTGGTGCTGGCCTGGCAGCACGACACCGGCGCGGACCTGTCCCGGGTCAATGTCGACGGCGGCGCCATCGCGCTCGGTCACCCGCTCGGCGCCTCCGGCGCGCGGCTGGCCACCACCCTGGTGCACGCCCTGCACGAGCGCGGCGGCCGCTTCGGCCTGCAGGCCATGTGCGAGGCCGGTGGGCTGTCCAACGCCACCGTCTACGAACGGCTCTGATCGCGCTCTAGGGTGGGCGGGGTGAGCGATCTGCTGGATCCCGAGTCGGCATTCGTGTACGCGATTCCGCTGCGCACCCGGTTCCGGGGCATCACCGTGCGCGAGGGCGTGCTGGTCGAGGGGCCGCGCGGGTGGGGGGAGTTCTGCCCGTTCCCCGAGTACGACGATCGGGAGGCGGCCGGGTGGCTGGCCACCACCGTCGAGCAGATCGAGGCGGGCTGGCCGGAGCCGGTGCGCGAGCGGATTCCGGTGAACTGCACGGTGCCCGCGGTCGGCCCGGAGCGCGCGCACGCGGTCGTCGCCGCGTCCGGCTGCCACACCGCCAAGGTGAAGGTCGCCGATCACCCGGATTCGCTGGCCGAGGATCTGGAGCGGGTCGCCGCGGTGCGCGACGCGCTGGGGCCCGGCGGGTCGATCCGCGTCGACGCCAACGGGCGCTGGGACGTCGAGACCGCGGTCGCGCACATCCGGCGGATCGACCGCGCCGCGGGCGGGCTGGAATACGTCGAGCAACCCTGTCGCACCATCGAGGAGCTGGCCGCGGTCCGCCGCCGCGTCGACGTCCCGATCGCCGCCGACGAATCCATCCGCCGCGCCGAGGATCCGCTGCGCGTCGCGGTGGCGGGCGCGGCCGATATCGCGGTCCTGAAATGCACCCCCCTGGGCGGGGTGCGCCGCGCCCTCCGCGTCGCCGAGGCCGCCGCCCTCCCGTGCGTGGTCTCCTCCGCCCTGGAAACCAGCGTCGGCCTCGCCGCCCAGCTGGCCCTGGCCGGAGCCCTCCCACACCTCGACTTCGCCTGCGGCCTGGGCACCCTGAACCTCTTCGACGGCGACGTCGTCACCGACTCCCTCCGTCCCGTCGACGGCCACCTCCTCGTCCCCACCACCCCACCCACCCCGAATCCCGAACTGCTCCAACGCTTCCGCCACCCCGCCCCCGAGCGAACCGAGTGGTGGCGCGCCCGTCTGAACCGAGTGCGCCGCCTGCTGAACTGATTCCCGCCAAAAGCATGCGGGAACGACAACCGTCGCCACGCGGGAACGACAACCGACACCACGCGGGGAACAACCACCAACGCCACGCGGAAACGACCACCAACACCACGCGAGAACCACCACCGACACCACGCGAGAACCACCACCGACACCACGCGGGGAACAACCACCAACGCCACGCGGAAACAACCACCAACGCCACGCGAGAACGACCACCAACGCCACGCGGAAACAACCACCGACACCACGCGGAAACAACCACCAACGCCACGCGAGAACGACCACCAACGCCACGCGGAAACAACCACCGACACCACGCGAGAACCACCACCGTCGTCACGCGAGAACCACCACCGACGCCACGCGAGAACCACCACCGTCGCCACGCGGGAACGACGAGGGTCGGCGCGTGAGAACGACCGTCGTTCCCGCGTGCTTTTGGCGGGAATCAGCCGAGCTTGGCCCCGCAGCCGAGCAATGTGGTGCGGAGGACGAGGGCTGCCTCGGGGCCGATGATGCCGTCGACGAGATCGACGTAGCGGGAACAGAATTCGGGGCCGTGCGGGGCCAGGGCGGGGCCGGGGGGCTCGAGGTGGTGGGCCAGTTCGTGGAGGATGACCAATTCCCGTAGGGCCCAGGCGGTCCCGCCGGTGTGGGTGGGGACGGCCAATACGGCGCGGGTGGATTCGTAGTGGGCCGCGGTGGTTCCGGCGCGGGCGCGGACGGTGAGGGCGGCGGTGGCGCGGGGCCAGCGGGCGCGGACCCAGTTCAGGGCCAGGACGCGGTCGGCGTAGGTCTGCACCGAGTCCACCGAGGCGAAGCGGCGCTCGATGGGCAGCGTGATGTGGGAGCCGTGCAGCTCGACCGTGCGCACCCCTACCTCGTCGGCGCGGTCGAACATCCGCCGCACCAGGCCCTCCGCGTCGTACACCCTGGCCCGCTGCGTATCCCGGACACTCACGCGCGTCATCGACTGCCGCCCGGCCCCAGCGAGCCGCGGGCGGCGCCGAGTTCGGGGGCCGAGCCCAGCCGGGCGGTGCGGCCCGCGCGATCACCGGCGCGCCTGGCCGCCGCCGAATATCCGGCCGATTCCTGCGGACCCCGCCACACCCCGCGCGCCTCGGAGGTCCGGCTGTAGAAGTCCTCGAGCTCGAGTTCCTTGTTGCGCAACGCGAGCGCGGTGCCCGGGGCGGCGGCGGGCGCGGCCCGCACCTCCGCCTCGACATCGGCCTTCACCTCGGACAGGCGGCGACCCACCCGGGCCGCGAACGCCATCTGAAAGTTGAGCCGGGCTGTC
Source organism: Nocardia terpenica (assembly GCF_013186535.1). Taxonomy (NCBI): domain Bacteria; kingdom Bacillati; phylum Actinomycetota; class Actinomycetes; order Mycobacteriales; family Nocardiaceae; genus Nocardia; species Nocardia terpenica. The sequence continues at coordinate 1,734,582 of NZ_JABMCZ010000002.1, read as the reverse complement.
ACCGCTGCGACAGGGGCCTGTATACGCCGCTGCACCTTTCGGCCCCAGCGGTTCTCGACGACCACCTTCTCCACCGTCGCCGACCGGTACTGCCCGGACTTGATGTACTGATCGGAGGCCCGCACCATCTGCACCAGCAGGCTGGCGTACAGCGCCTCGCAGGTGGCGATGTCGGTGTCGAAACCGTACGCGTAGACCTGGGTGGACGAGCGCGCCACATCGCAGCGCACGTCGTTGGCGGCCGCGATGGCCACGAACAGCTGCACATACGTGCGCAATCCGCGCTTGCCCGCCTCGCCGATGGGGATGATCTTCTGCATCGGTATCGGCCGCCGCTCCCGCCCGGCCACGTGGGCGCGCGCCAGGGTCAGATCGATCGACGAACGGGTCGCCAGGCGCTGGGCGGCGGCGAGAAACGCCTCGGCCTCGTGCTCGTTGTCGGTCGACTCGGCCTGCCGCAGCAGCCCGCCGATGCGGGAGAGCAACTTGTCCTGAGTCAGCTGGGTGGACATCGGGCCCCAGAATACGAGAACCAAGCGACACAACCCGACCCGAACAATGTATCTTGCGTTGTGCAACCGGCTTGGTGTGCTGGCGCTCACGCTCGTTTTCGACCCTGGAGTATCGATGGCTTTGAACACGGTGTCGTCACGACGCTCGTTCCTGTTGTCCCGCGCCGCGATGGCGGCTGCCTCGGCCGCGCTGCTGATCGGCGCCTTCACCAGCGCGTGCTCGAGCAGCGGCGGCGGGGAGAGCGCCGCCGGGCAGAACCTCACCGGCCGCGGACCCATCACCTACGTGGAGGGCCAGGACACCAGTGAGACCGGCGCGGTCAAGCAGCTCATCGAGCGCTGGAACACCGCGCATCCGGACGAGAAGGTGACCTTCAAGGAACAGTCCAACGACGCCTCCCAGCAGTACGACGACATGGCCCAGCACATGCGGGCCAAGCAGTCCGACTACGACGTCCTGGCGCTGGACGTGCCGTGGACCGCGGAATTCGCGGCCAAGGGCTGGATCCAGCCGCTGAAGGACTCCTTCGCCATCGACACCTCCACGCTGCTCTCGCCGACCGTGGCCAGCGCCACCTACAAGGGCACCCTGTACGCCGCGCCGCGCAACACCAACGGCGGCCTGCTGTACTACCGCAAGGACCTGGTGCCCAACCCGCCGAAGACCTGGACCGAGATGCTGCAGGACTGCGGCGTCGCGCGCGACCACGGAATCGGCTGCTACGCCGGACAGTTCGCCCCCTACGAGGGCCTGACCGTGAACGCCGCGGAGGTCATCAACGCCTACGGCGGCACCTTCGTCGGCCCGGACGGCAAAACCCCTACCGTCAACAGCCCGCAGGCGCGCGCGGGCCTGCAGGTGCTCGCCGACGCCTACAAGAACGGCGACATCCCCAAGGAGGCCATCTCCTTCAAGGAGCCGGAGAGCCAGAACGCCTTCGCTCAGGGCAAATTGCTGTTCCTACGCACCTGGCCGAACTTCTACGGCGTCGCGAACGCCGACTCCTCCGCCGTGAAGGGCAATTTCGGCGTCGCCCCGCTGCCCGGCAAGGACAGCATCGGCGCCTCGACCCTGGGCGGCTACAACGCCGCCATCAGCGCCTACTCCAAGCACAAGGCCACCGCGCTGGACTTCCTGCGCTTCCTGATCAGTGAGGACGCCCAGCACATCGTCGCCGAGGGCGCGCTGCCGCCGGTGCGGGCCTCGCTGTACGACGACCCGGCACTGATCGCCAAGTTCCCCTACATGCCCGCGCTGAAGGACTCCATCGCCAGCGCCGTGCCGCGCCCGGTCACCCCGTACTACACCGCGGTGTCGAAGGCCATCCAGGACAACGCCTATGCGGCGCTGACCGGCACCAAGTCGGTCGACGCCGCCATCGTCGGCATGCAGAAGGGCATCGAAGCCGCCGGCTCCTGACGGACGGCCACAGTAGCGACCGAGTCAGTCCCGTAGGAGAGAAGAGAACGGTGTCAGATCCCTCGGGAGCGACGCAGGCGGCGTCGACCGCCCCGCACACCAGGCGCGCCCGGCCGTGGCTGTTCGTCGCCCCCGTGCTGCTGGCGTTGGCCGTGGTCATCGGCTATCCGGTGGTGCGGGCGGTGTGGATGTCCTTCCAGAAGGACTCCGGCCTCAACGAGGCCACCGGCATGTTCGAGGAGGGCGGGCCCGCCGGCTTCGGCAATTACACGCACTGGCTGCTGCAGCAGTGCCAATTGCCCGGCGGCGGTATGGAATCCTGCCCGACCGGCAATCTCGGCTCCCAGTTCTGGGCGGCGGTCGCAGTCACGCTGCTGTTCACCGTGGTGACCGTGACGCTGGAGGCCACCATCGGGCTCGGCATGGCGATGGTGATGGGCAAGACCTTCCGCGGGCGGGCGCTGCTGCGCGCGGCGGTGCTGATCCCGTGGGCGATCCCCACCGCGGTCACGGCGCGGCTGTGGGAGTTCATGTTCCAGTACGACGGCGTGGTCAACCGGGTGCTGCACACCCATCTGCTGTGGCAGACCGACCCGATGTGGTCGCGGGTCGCGGTGATCACCGCCGACGTCTGGAAGACCACGCCGTTCATGGCACTGCTGATTCTGGCCGGGCTGCAGGTGATTCCGGGCGACGTGTACGAGGCCGCCCGCGTCGACGGCGCCTCGGCGTGGCAGCGGTTCACCCAGATCACGCTGCCGCTGCTGAAGCCCGCGCTGCTGGTGGCGGTGCTGTTCCGCACCATGGACGCGCTGCGCCTGTACGACCTGCCCGCCATCATGACGCAGGGCAATCCGGCCACCCGGACCATCTCCATCCTGGTGGTCGACCAGGTGCGCCAGGGGGCCAACAGCGCCTCGGCGCTGTCGGTGCTGACCTTCTTCATGATCTTCGCGGTCGCGTTCGTGCTGGTGAAGGTGTTGGGCGCCAATGCCGTGGCGACCCAGGAAGAACAGCGGAAGGCGCACTGATGATTTCCCGACTGAAATCGGCGCGCATCTACCTGGGCGCGCTGATCGTGCTGGTGTGGGGGCTGGGGCCGTTCTACTGGATGGCCGTCACCGCCTTCCGCGACCCGAACTACACCTTCGACAACACCCCGTGGCCCACCCACCTGACGTTCGCGAATTTCCGCAACGCCTTCGACACCAGCCGCGGCAACAACTTCGGCCGGGCGCTGGTGAACAGCGTGATCATCGGCGCGGCCACCACCGCCATCGCGCTGCTGATCGGCATGCTGGCCGGATACGCGCTGGCGCGCCTGGCCTTTCGCGGCAAGCGGCTGGTGGCCGGGCTGATCCTGAGCGCCTCGATGTTCCCGGTGGTGGTGCTGGTGACGCCGCTGTTCCAGCTGTTCACCGATATCGGCTGGATCGGGCACTACCAGGCGATGATCATCCCGAACATCTCCTTCGTGCTGCCGATGACCGTGTACGTGCTGTCCTCGTTCTTCTCCGAGCTGCCGTGGGAGCTGGAGGAGGCCGCCCGCATCGACGGCGCGAGCCGGTTGCAGGCGTTCCGGCTGGTGATGCTGCCGCTGGCCGCCCCGGCCGTATTCACCACCGCCATCCTGGCCTTCATCGCCGCGGTGAACGAATACCTGCTGGCCCGGCTGCTGTCCGCGGACGCCACCGAACCGGTGACGGTCGCGATCGCCCGCTTCGTCGGCAACGACCCGCTGGTGGAGCCGTACGCGGCGATCATGGCCGCGGGCACCATCGTGACGGTGCCGCTGGTCGTCATGGTGCTGATCTTCCAGCGCCGGATCATCTCGGGCCTGACCGCGGGCGGCGTGAAGAGCTAGCGGCTCGGCGGGTTTTGTTACGATGCCTCACCGCGACGCGGTGGGGCATCGGGCGTCGTAATCTGGATTCAGTTGTGCGGTAGTCCAACTTCAGCTTCACCGAACACCTCCGGGAGGACGGCGTGGGCTCGAATCGGAAGCACGGGCGACACGGTGGCCCCGCACCCGCGTCGTACGCCACGCTGGCCGGTTGGAACGAGCTGCCGGACACCGCACCCCGGCCCTCGGGCCGCCCGCATCGCCGCGCCAAACCGCCGAAATCCGAACCCGAGCAGCCGCGTCCGCCGCGCACCCGCGGCCAGCGCGTCCGGCGGCTGCTGCTGGCGCTGTTCCTGATCTTCGTCGTGCTTCCGTCGCTGCTGTTCGTGCTGGCCTACTGGAGCGCCGAGATTCCCGCGCCGGGATCGGTGCAGGCCAATCAGATCGCCACCGTCACCGCCTCCGACGGCACCACCGTGCTGGCGAAAGTGGTTCCGCCGGAAGGCAACCGGACCCCGGTGCCGCTGTCGGACGTGCCGCAGGCCATGCGCGACGCCATCCTCTCGGCCGAGGACCGCAACTTCTACACCAACCCGGGCTACTCCGCCCCCGCGTTCCTGCGCGCGGCCCGCGACAACCTGCTGGGCCGGGAGGACGCGGGCGGCGGCTCCACCATTACCCAGCAGTACGTGAAGAACGCCTTCCTCAGCTCCGAGCGCACCCTGTCGCGCAAGATGCGCGAGCTGATCATCTCCGCGAAGATGGCGCGGCAGTGGAGCAAGGACGACATCCTCGCCGCCTACCTGAACACCATCTACTACGGCCGCGGCGCGTACGGCATCGCGGCGGCGGCCAAGGCGTACTTCGACAAGCCGGTGCCGCAGCTGACGTTGGCCGAGAGCGCGGTGCTGGCCGCGGTGGTGCGCACGCCGTCCATCCTCGATCCGGAGACCCACCTCGACCAGCTGCGGGCGCGCTGGAACTACGTGCTCGACGGCATGGTCACCATGCACACGCTGTCCCCGGCGGACCGGGCCGCGGCACAGTTCCCGCCCATCGTGCCGGTCGCCGCGCTCACCGACGACGCCGCGCACGGCCCCGCGGGCCTGATCCGCACGCAGGTGCTGCGCGAGCTGCGCGCCGCCGGGGTGAGCGAGGAGGAGATCAATACCGGTGCGCTGCAGATCGTCACGACCATCGACCCGCGCGCCCAGCAGGCCGCGCTCGACGCCGTGCACCAGACCCTCGACGGCCAGCCGACCGAGCTGCGCAGCGCGGTGGTGTCGATCGATCCGCGCTCGGGCGCGGTGCGCGCCTACTACGGCGGCGAGGACGGCGTCGGCTTCGATGACGCGCAGGCGCCGCTGCAGACCGGCTCGGCGTTCAAGACCTTCGCGGTGCTGGCCGCGCTGCAGCAGGGCATCACCATGTCGTATCAGCTGGACAGCTCGCCGCTGACGGTGAACGGGGTGAAGGTCACCAATGTCGAGGGCGAGTCGTGCGGAACCTGTTCGCTCGCCGAGGCTTTCAAGCGCTCCCTGAACACCAGCTTCTACCGGCTCTCCCAGGCCATCGGGCCGCAGACCATCGCCGACGCCGCGCACCGGGCCGGAATCCCGGACCAGATTCCCGGCGTGCCCGGAAAGTCGTTGACCGACAACGGCGCCGCGCCGCAGCCGTCGATCGTGCTCGGCGTGTACTCGGTGCGCCCGATCGATATGGCCTCGGCCTACGCCACCATCGCCGCGGGCGGGGTCTACCACCAGCCGTACTTCGTGCAGCGCGTGGTCACCGGCGACGGCCGGGTGCTGCTCGACCGCGGCGTGGCCGACAAGGGCGGACTGCCCGCGCAGCAACGCATTCCGCGCGCGGTCGCCGACACCACCACCGGGGCCATGCAGCCGATCGCGGCGTACTCCAACGGGCACGCGCTGGCCGGGCGGCCGTCGGCCGCCAAGACCGGCACCACCCAGCTCGGCGACACCGGCGACAACAAGGACGCCTGGATGATCGGTTTCACCCCGTCGCTGTCGACGGCGGTGTGGGTGGGAACCGAACAGTCGCAACCGATTCGGACCGCCCGCGGCGCCCCCGTCTACGGCGCGGGCCTGCCCGCCGACATCTGGAAGCGGACCATGGACGGCGCCCTGGCCGGAACCCCGGTCGAGCAGTTCGCCGCGCCGGAACCCGCCGCGGGCACCGGGCCGTTCGGCGCGAGTCCGGCACCGGCGCAGCAGGGCGGCGGCGGCCCGTTCGACGTGCTCGCGCCGCCGACGAGCGCGGCCCCGAACCCGGTGATCATCATCCCGCCCGCGCCGCCCGAACCGAAGCAGGTGGAGATCTTTCCCGGGCTGAGCATTCCGGTTCCCGGCTAGTCCGACCGGCCGTTCCGGCCCGCGACCCCTGCCTGTGACGAAACGAATCCGCGTTCTGCGGCCATCGCCGAACCCGCGCCGATAGGGTGGAACCAGCCCGAGAACTCGGTGGGTCGCACGGTCCCGTGGGCGATGCGCGACGGCGGTGGCAGGATGTGCGGGAGGATGTGCGATAGGTGAGGGACGGATTCCACACAGCACGAGACATAGGGGCGACACCGGTGGATTTCAATGTCGTTGAACGCCACGAGACGCTGGTGGCGGGAACGGTGCTACGAAGCCCGGCTCTGGCGGTCGAGGGACCGCGCCGGTTGAAGGTGGAGGAGGCGTGGAAGCGCAACCTCGCGCGCAGCCTGCCGGGACCACCGGCGACCGCGTACGTGGACCATGCGCCGGAGATCGGTTCGTATCTGACCCATATCGTCGGCTATCGCTGCGAGAGCCTGGCCGAGTTGCTGCCCGGCGACGTGCTGGCCCGGGTGCCGGGCGGCCGATACGCGCGGTTCATCCGCAGCGGCGACAACCTGGGCGACACCATTGTGTCGGTCTGGCGGGCGGTGTGGGATCTGGAGGCGGCGGGTGCGCTGGTGCGCGCCTACACCGGCGATTTCGAGCACTATCCGGATTCGAAGACGGTCGAGGTGTTCGTCTCCCTGAAGGAGGAGGGCACGATCGGCGAGGGCGACAGGTAGGGGCGCAACCGTGGACTTCGAGATTGTCACATTGGACGAGAGCCTGATCGGCGGGCTCACCGTCCCGCTGGCCGGACGCGAGGTGACCGCCCGCGACCTGGACCTGGTGAACTTCACCTGGGATCGCTACCTGGCCCGGGAGAAGAACGTGGCGCGCACCGCCGCCTACATCGGCCAGAACGATCACGCGGTCGCGGTGCTGGGCTACGAGCTGACCGACCTGGCCGACCTCGACGTCGGCGACGTGCTCACCCGCATCCCGGCGGGCCGCTACGCCAAGTTCGTGGTCTCCGACAAGCCCTACGACCTGCTGCGCACCGCATGGGCGAAGGTCGCCAAGGCCGAGACCGCGGGCACCATCACCCGCTCACACACCGCGGAGATCGAGCGGTATACGGGGCCGACGTCGGTCGAGGTGTACGTGTCGCTGGATTAGATTCCGGCCAAAAGCATGCCGGAATCAAAACGCAGCCGTAGCTCTTGGGTCCCGGCATGCTTTTGGCCGGGACCTCGCACCAAAAGCAAAGGGCGGCACCGCAATCGGATTGCGATGCCGCCCTCTTCGCGGGCGCGTACTACTCCGCTCCGATGATGAATGCCTCGAGTTCGGTGCGAGCGACGTCGTCGGCCATCTGCTTGGGCGGCGACTTCATCAGATAGGCGGAGGCGGGCAGGATCGGCCCGCCGAGGCCGCGGTCCTTGGCGATCTTGGCGGCGCGGATGGCGTCGATGATGATGCCCGCGGAGTTGGGTGAGTCCCAGACCTCGAGTTTGTATTCCAGGTTCAGGGGCACGTCGCCGAAGGCGCGACCCTCGAGGCGCACGTAGGCCCACTTGCGGTCGTCGAGCCAGCCGACGTGGTCGGACGGGCCGATGTGCACGTCCTTGGCGCCGAGCTCCTTTTTGATGTTGCTGGTGACGGCCTGGGTCTTGGAGATCTTCTTCGATTCCAGGCGCTCACGCTCGAGCATGTTCAGGAAGTCCATGTTGCCGCCGACGTTGAGCTGCATGGTGCGGTCGAGCTGTACGCCGCGGTCTTCGAACAGTTTGGCCATCACGCGGTGGGTGATGGTGGCGCCGACCTGGCTCTTGATGTCGTCGCCGACGATCGGGACGCCCGCGTCGGTGAACTTCTTCGCCCATTCGGGGTCGGAGGCGATGAATACCGGCAGCGCGTTGACGAAGGCGACGCCCGCGTCGATGGCGCACTGGGCGTAGAACTTGTCGGCCTCCTCGGAGCCGACCGGCAGGTAGGACACCAGCACGTCGGCCTTCGCGTCCTTCAGCGCCTGGACCACGTCGACGGCCTGGGCGTCGGACAGTTCGATGGTTTCGGCGTAGTACTTGCCGATGCCGTCGAGGGTCGGGCCGCGGAGTACCGAGATGCCGCTGGGCGGCACGTCGGAGATCTTGATGGTGTTGTTCTCGCTGGCGAAGATCGCGTCGGACAGGTCGAATCCGACCTTCTTGGCGTCGACGTCGAACGCGGCGACGAATTTCACGTCGCGCACGTGGTAGGGGCCGAACTTCACATGCATCAGGCCCGGCACGGTCGCCGTCTCGTCCGCGTCCCGGTAGTACTGCACGCCCTGGACCAGCGAGGAGGCGCAGTTGCCCACGCCCACGATGGCCACGCGAATCTCGGTGGCGTGCTCAGCCGTGTTGACATCACTCATGGCCGATATTTCCCTCTTTCTGTGGTGCCGCCTGCAGTGATTGCTCCGCGGCAATCAACTCGTTGAGCCAGCGCACTTCGCGCTCGCTTGATTCGAGACCGAGCTGGTGGAGCTGGCGGGTGTAGCGGTCCAGGGTTCCGCTGGCCCGTTTGATCGCCTCCCGCAAGCCTTCTCGGCGCTCCTCGACCTGCCGCCGTCTGCCCTCGAGGATCCGCATCCGCGCCTCGGCGGGCGTGCGGCTGAAGAAGGCGAGGTGCACTCCGAAGCCGTCGTCGGTGTAGTTCTGCGGGCCGGTGTCGGCGAGCAGCTCGCCGAATCGCTCCCGCCCGGTCTCGGTCAACTGGTAGACCCGCCGTGCCCGCCGCGTGGCAGGGCCCAGCGGCCCCTCCTCGGCAATGAGGCCATCGGCCTGCATGCGCCGCAGCGTCGGGTACAGCGACCCGTAGGAGAAGGCCCGGAACGGCCCCAGCAGCCCGGTCAGCCGCTTGCGCAGCTCGTAGCCGTGCATGGGCGACTCCAGGAGCAGCCCGAGGATCGCCAGTTCGAGCACCGGACCTCACCTCCTGCCTGTTCTCCGTGGAAACACGGGTGATACGACGACCCACTATATCGGAGCGATATAGTCCACGATAGGTGTTGCCCACACATCGGCCATTTACCGAGCGGTCGGGCGGTGTCAGCCGGTGGAAGACAGCGGCAGCGGGGGTCGGTGGGCACCGCTACTCTGGTTCTCGTGCGAATTCAGCGGCAGGTAGTGGACTATGCGCTTCGGCGCCGGTCGCTGCTGGCTGACGTCTATGCCGGCCGGGTGGATGTCGCCGAGGTGTGCGATGCGAACCCCTATCTGCTGCGGGCGGCCAAGTTCCATGGGCGGGGGAGCGAGGTCACATGCCCCATCTGCAGGAAAGAGCAGCTCACCCTCGTATCGTGGGTCTACGGCGACGGGCTGGGGCCGATCGCGGGCTCGGCCCGCACCCCCGAGGAGCTGCTCCGGCTGGCCGAGACCCGCGAGGAGTTCTCGGTGCACGTCGTCGAGGTGTGCCGGACCTGCAGCTGGAATCATCTGGTGCAGTCCTACGTGCTCGGCCACACCCCGGCGCCCACGCGTCGGCGGGCCGGCACTCGCCGGACCGCCGCCGAATGATGGCGACCGTCGACTGAGATGCGGAGCACACGAGTGCCCGCGCGGTCCACGACGACCGCACCGTGCTACCCGGACCGTTTCGAGTTATGGAGATCCAGGCTGTGACTTCGCCCTACGACGATGGACCGAACCGCGGCCGCCCGCGCGGCGCGCAATCAGGGCCCGGCGGCTACCCGCCGCCGCGTCCGGCCGGACCACCGCCGGGAGCACGGCCGATGCCACCGCTGCGGCCGGGTGCGGGCCCGGCCCCGACGCCGGGCGGCCGACCTCCGCAGCGCGGCCCGATACCGCCGGGCGGCGACCCGCGCGGGCCGCAGCCGCCGCGCGGTCCCGGCGGCCAGCCGCCGCGCCGACCCGGCCCGCCGCAGCGTCCCGGTCCGGGGGCGCCGAACGGCGCGCAGGCCACGCAGAAGATTCCCGCCCCCACCCGTCCGCGTCCGGCGGGCGAGGGCACCAACACCGGCGGCCGCCGCGCCACCAGCGGCGCGGTGCCGCCGGGCCCGCCGCCGCGCCGCGGTGGCGGCAGCGGGGGCCCGGGCGGTCCGGGTGGCCGTCGGCCCGCCGCGCAGAAGAGATCTCGGTGGAGGACCGTGCGTCGCGTCTTGTACATCCTGGTGGCACTGGGCTTCCTGCTGCCCAGCGCGGCCTTCCTGGTCGCCTACTCCACCGTGTCGGTACCCCAGCCGGGCGATCTCAAAACCAAACAGGTCGCGACCATCTTCGCCGCCGACGGCAACTCGGTCATCGGCAAGATCGTTCCGCCGCAGGGCAATCGGACGGACGTGACGATCAACGACATTCCGGTGCACGTGCGCAATGCCGTCATCGCGGCCGAGGATCGCTCGTTCTACACCAACCCGGGCTTCTCGATCTCCGGCTTCGCGCGCGCGATCCGCGACAACGCGATGGGTAAGGAAACCGCCGGCGGTGGTTCGACCATTACCCAGCAGTACGTGAAGAACTCGATGGTCGGTAATCAGCACTCGCTGTCGCGCAAGGTGCGCGAGCTGGTGATCTCGGCGAAGATGGCGCGGGAGTGGAGCAAGGACGACATCCTCACCGCCTATCTGAACACGATTCCGTTCGGCCGCGGCACGTTCGGCATCGACGCCGCCTCGCACGCCTACTTCGGCAAGAAGGTTCAGGACCTGACCGTCGAGGAGGGCGCCATGCTGGCCGCCACCATCAACCAGCCCTACGGCCTGGACCCGGAGAACAATCCGAAGGGTGCGGAGCAGCGCTGGAACTACGTGCTCAACGGCATGGTCGACATGGGCGCGCTGCCGGCCGCCGATCGCGCGAAGATGGTGTACCCCAAGGTTCTTCCGTCCAGCGCGGCCGATCAGAGCTCCTCGGGCTCGGGCCCGGAGGGCCTGATCAAGCAGCAGGTGATGCGGGAGCTGGCCGCCGCGGGCATCTCCGACACCCAGATCAACACCGAGGGCCTGCAGATCACCACCACCATCGATCCGAAGGCGCAGCAGGCCGCCGTCGACGCCGCCCAGAAGAACATGAAGGGCGAGCCGGACAATCTGCGCTCCGCGGTGGTGTCGGTGGATCCGCGCACCGGTGCGGTCAAGGCGTACTACGGCGGTGACAACGGCGTCGGCTTCGACTTCGCCAACGCCCCCGGCGTCATGCCCGGTTCGTCGTTCAAGGTGTTCGCCCTGGCGGCCAACCTGGAGCGGGGCAAGCCGCTGTCCACCATGTACGACAGTGCGCCGCTGGACTATCGCGGCATCAAGATCACCAACGTCGAGGGCGAGGCGTGCGGCGTGTGCACCATCGCCCAGGCCCTCAAGCTGTCGCTGAACACCAGCTTCTATCGCATGGAGCTGGACATGGGCGAGTCCACCGGCCCGCAGAAGATCGCCGACATGGCGCATCGGATGGGCATCCCGGACCAGATCCCGGGCCAGGACGGCAAGTCGCTGACCGAGAAGGACGGCGGCCCGAACACCGGCATCGTGCTGGGCGCGTACCCGGTCCCGCCGCTGTACATGGCCTCGGCCTACGCGACCATCGCGAACAACGGCATGTACCACAAGCCGCACTTCGTGCAGAAGGTCGAGACCGCCGACCACCAGGTCCTGCTCGACCGCGGCACGGTCGCCGGTGAGCAGCGGGTGTCCGGCGCGGTCACCAGCAACCTGATCGACGCGATGAAGCCGATCGCGCAGTCCTCGCGCAACCACGGGCTCGCCGGGGGTCGCCTGTCGGCCAGCAAGACCGGCACCGCCCAGCTCGGCGACGGCGGTGACGCCAACGGCAACCGGGACGCCTGGATGGTCGGTTTCACCCCCTCGCTGTCGACCGCGGTCTGGGTCGGCACCGAGACCGGCACCGAGCGGCTGATCAATGCCAGCGGCTCGCCCATCTACGGTTCGGGCCTGCCCGCGGACATCTGGAAGTCCACCATGGACACCGCCCTCAAGGGCACCACCAATGAGGACTTCCCGAAGCCGGAGCCGATCGCCGGCCAGGCCGGTGTGCCGTCCTGGACCGCCGCCTACACCCCGCCGTCGACCACGGCCGAGCAGTATCAGCCGCCGGTGGTGGTGCGCCCGACGGAGGTCGAGGTGCTGCCGGGCGTCCGGATCCCGGTGCCGGGCCTGGCGCCGAATCCGCAGTCACCGCCGCAGCGTCAGCAGCGGTCCCAGCCCGAGGATTCGGGCACCGGTCCGCTGCCCGGTCAGCCGGTCGCACCGGCCGACGGATCCTCGCCGACGACCACCGATTCCGGTGGTACGGACCCGTATTCGCGCGGCGGTGCGTATCCGAGCGGCACCGCGAGCCCGTACTCCGGAGGCCGGGGGCGGTAGCCTCGGGTGCCGTGATCGAGGATCAACTGGCGCCGACCGCCTCCCCGGCGGAGCTCGCATCCGACCTGCGGTCGGCGGATCGGCGCGACAAGCCCAGTCGCACCGATTCGCTGGCCGCCCAGGCGTGCACCGTCGCGGGCGGACCGGTGGGCGATCACGCCCTGATCGGTCGGGCTCGCTTCTGGACCCCGCTGCGGGTGCTGCTCGCGTTCGCGGTGGTGTTCCTGGCGCTGGGCTGGTTCGGCAAGGCGGGCTGCATCCAGCAGACCGCGGGCGCCGACGGCCATCTGTCCCTGGACTGGAACAACGGCCGCCAGTACGTGGCCATGTGCTACTCGGACACCGTGCCGCTCTACGGCGCCGAGCGGCTGAACGAGGGCGCGTTCCCCTACAAGAAGTCCTGGACCGAATTCGATTCCGGCAGGCCGAAGACCCGGTACATGGAGTATCCGGTGCTGTCGGGCCTGTACCAGTACGTGTCGATGGAGGTCGCCAATGCCTGGGACCTGCTGCCGCTGCCCAAGGCGCTGCCGGTGGTGGTCTACTTCAACGTCGTCGTGGTCGGCCTGGCCCTGGCCTGGCTGGTGACCGTCTGGGCGTCGGCGATGCTGTCCGGGCGGCGGGTCTGGGATGCCGCGCTGGTGGCGCTGTCGCCGCTGGTGCTGGTGCACGCGTTCACCAATTTCGACGCTCTCGCAACGGCTTTCGCGGCCACCGGCCTGCTGGCCTGGTCGCGGCGGCGCCCGGTGCTGGCCGGTGTGCTGCTCGGGCTCGGCGGCGCGGCGAAGCTGTATCCGCTGCTGCTGCTCGGCCCGATCGTGGTGCTGTGCCTGCGCGCCGACAGCCGGCACCGGCTGCCCTCGCTGCGGGAACTGTTGCGGCACAGCGACACCGGATACCGGGGGGCGATCCGCGAGTACCTGGACGGCACGCACGTGCGGCCGCTGCGCGCGGCCGGGGTCGCGGTGGCCGCGGCCGCGGTGACCTGGCTGGTGGTGAATCTGCCGATCGCGCTGCCGTTCCCCGACGGCTGGCGAGAGTTCTTCCGGCTCAACACCGAACGCCACGCCGACCCCGACTCGATCTACAACGTGATCACCTCGTTCACCGGCTGGCAGGGCTTCGACGGCCCGCTCGCGCCCTCGGCCACCCCGACCGTGCTGAACGCGGTGTCGCTGCTGCTGTTCGTGGTTGCCTGCGCCGCCATCGGCTACCTCGGCCTGACCGCGCCGCGGCGGCCGCGGGTGGCGCAGCTGGCGTTCCTGGTGGTGGCCGCGTTCCTGCTGACCAACAAGGTGTGGAGCCCGCAGTACTCGCTGTGGCTGGTGCCGCTGGCGGTGCTGGCGCTGCCGCATCGGCGAATCCTGTTGGCGTGGATGACGATCGACGCGCTGGTGTGGTTCCCGCGGATGTACTACTACCTGGGCATCGACCGCAAGGGCGTGCCGGAGCAGTGGTTCACCGGCGCGGTCGTGCTGCGCGATCTCGCGGTGATCGGGCTGTGCGCGCTGATCGTCCGGGAGATCTATCGGCCCGCCGAGGATCCGGTGCGCCGCGACGGCGTCGACGACCCGGTGGGCGGCGTGCTGGACGGCGCGGTGGATCCGCTGCTGCCGTGGTTGCCCGCCTTCCTGCGACCGCACGTCGCGCCGGTCCCGCGATAACACCCTGGCGCGGTGGCGGTTTCGTGCGCGAGGATCGGATCATGACGACGCTGAGCGCGAAGGCCACCGCATTCCTCGAGCTACACCGCCCCGGCGATCCGGCGATCCTGCCGACCGTGTGGGACGCGTGGTCCGCGCGCGTGGCGCAGGAGGCCGGATTCGCGGCGCTCACCGTGGGCAGCCATCCGCTGGCCGAATCCCTCGGCAAGGCCGACGCCGAGGGCATGACCTTCGCCGAGTCGATGGCCCGCGTCCGCGAAATCACCGCCGCCGTGGACATTCCGGTATCGGTCGACATCGAGTCCGGGTATGCGGAGAAGGCCGACCGGATCGTCGAGGGCCTGCTGTCCGCCGGTGCGATCGGCCTCAATATCGAGGACACCGTGCACAGCGAGGGCGGGCGGCTGCGCGAGCCGCACGAGCATGCCGACCTCGTCGGCGAGCTGCGCCGGGCGGCCGACGCCGCCGGGGTGCACGTGGTGGTGAACGCGCGCACCGACCTGTTCCTGCGCCGGATCGGCGACGAGGCCGACCGTTTCGAGCGCGCGGTCGCCCGGCTGCGGCTGGCCGCGCAGGCGGGCGCCGACGTGCTGTACCCGGTCGGCCACCACGATCCCGAGACCCTGCGCCGCCTGTGCGCGGAACTGCCGCTGCCGGTCAACGCCATCGCGCTGCCGGAGCAGGGCGAGAAGGCCGCGCTCGCCGAATCGGGCGTCGCGCGAGTCAGTTTCGGGCCGTTCCTGCAGCGCGCGCTGACCGTCGAGGCGAATCGCCTGCTGGCCCGCTGGCGGTGATCAGGAGATGCCGTTGATGGTCATGCGCTGTTCGCCGGTGACGCCGAGCGGCCACTGATTCTGCGCGAAGGTCTCGAGCAGGCAGACCAGCAGCATCTTCCGGCAGCGCTCACCGGCCACGCAGGAGCTCTCGGCACAGGCCGCCAGCTCCGCGATCGGGCCGCCCGTGGCGCGGACCTCGGGGGCCGACAGCGACCAGAACAGCTCCGGATCGACCAGCACCGACTGCCCGCCGGTCTCGTTGAACCAGCGTCCGGCGTAGGCGATCAGCATGTCGGTGAACATGTCCGGGCTGGCGACCGCCTCGACGAACTGGTTCAGCGATCCGGCCCGGTCGGGGGACTGCATCAGGGACGCCAGGCGTCCCGCCAGTTCCCGGAACTGCTTCACATCGTGGTGCTGCGCAACGGTTGGCGACATCTGTCCACTCCATGGATGGGTTCGAGCGTGACGGACTGCGTGGGTCGTGCTGCTCTCGGACGGTGCGCGCGCATCGGCGGCCTCAGCCGCGCTCGCCGAGCCGGATCAGGCCCCGATGGCCGTTGGTGCCATTGGTTTCGATGCGGGGGACGGTGAGCTGCGGTCCCGGCGTCGCGTAGTGGTCGTGCCCGTTGGTGTATTGCGCACGCTCGCCGGAATATTCGGCCATCTCGAACATTTCCGGCATGGCGGTATCGCCATTCTCCGGCTCGACCGCGAATTCGACGGCCGCCGCCTCGGCGGGCCTCTTGCCGCGGTGCCCGCGATTCCACAGAATCAGCGTCAGGTGCACCGCGAACATCATCGACAGCGGCATACCGGCATAAATCGCGACCGACACCTTGTCGCCGCCGATCTCCCGCGCGTATTCGATATTGCCCGCCACCGACACCAGCGTCGACAGCACGAAAAGCCCGGTCGCGTACCACCAGCCGAGCCCGCCCTTGCGAAACGAGGCGGTGGCGATGACGGACCCGACCATCAGGCCATCGATGGCGATCGGCACGTTCGCCGCGAGTTCGGGGGCGACCAGATTGCGTATCGCCAGATTGTGCAGCGCCGCATAGGACATCTGGAATGCCTTGAACGCCACCACCGCGGACACCAGCGCAGACGCGTGCAGCGGGCCCGGGCGGAATTTCCGCACCCGCCGCAACCAGGTCGGCCGGTCCCATTGCTCGCTTATCCGACCATCGTCCTCGCCCGACACCTCCGATGTGATCAGAGCCATAAGCGGGCAGCGTAGCGGCTCGCCATCATGCCGCCGAACTGCCACGCGCTACGGCGGCCTGCCAGGTCGGATAGTCCGAATAGCCCGCTGCGGTGCGGCCGTAGAGCAGATCTTCGCGAATGGGAGCCAGTGGGTGACCGTGCACGATGCGGTCGACCAGATCCGGATTCGCGATGAACGCGCGGCCGAACGACACCAGATCCGCGCGCCCGGACCGCAGCAGTTCCTCGGCCGCGGGAGCCGCGGTGGCGTCGCGGTTCTCGCCGATATTGCCGATCAGGGTGCCGCGCCAGCGCGGGCGCAGATCGGCCAGCGCCGGATAGTCGTCGTTGTCGGTGAGATGCAGATACGACAGTTCCCGGCGATCCAGTTCGGTGACCAGCGCGCGATACAGCGGCGCCGGATCGGATTCGCGCATACCGAATTGCGGATTACCGGGCGAGAGCCGGATTCCGGTGCGGTGCGCACCTACCTCGGCGACGACGGCGTCGGTCACCTCCAGCGCGAAACGCATCCGGTTCGCGATCGAGCCGCCGTATTCGTCGTCGCGCAGATTGGTGTTGTCGGCCAGGAATTGATGCACCAGATAGCTGTTGGCGGCATGGATCTCGACGCCGTCGAATCCCGCGTCCAGCGCATTGCGGGCCGCGGCGGCGTAATGCCCGACGGCGGCGTGGATCTCGGCGCGGGTCATGGCGCGCGGGGTGAGCGATTCGGCCTTACCGCCGTCGATCAGGTGCAGCACATCGCCGTCGGAGACCGCCGACGGGCCCGCGGGCAGCGAGCCGTCGAGGCGGGCCAGCGGGTGGCCCTTGCGCCCGCCGTGCATGAGCTGGGCGACGATCCGGCCGCCCGCCGCGTGCACGGCCTCGGTCACCCGCCGCCAGGCCGCGACGTGCGCCGCCGTCTCGAGGCCCGGCACCCAGGCCTCGCTCTGGCCGCTGGCGTGCGGCCAAATCCCCTCTGTGACAATGAGACCCGCCGATGCCCGCTGGGCGTAGTAATCCGCGACATCCGCGGTGGGCGAGCCGTCGGACAGCGAACGCAGGCGGGTCATCGGTGCCATCACCACCCGATTGGGGAGGGTGAGGTGGCGGGAACGATAGTCGGTGGCGAGCAACATGCGCGTACCGTAGGACCTGACATCAGTGTCAGGTGCAAGAGCGAGACCACGATCGGTGATCGTGGCGGGGTGGAGGGAGCGAGCGTGCGCATCGGCGAGCTGGCGGCACGGACCGGGGTGAGTGTCCGGTCGCTGCGCTATTACGAATCCCGGGGGCTGCTGGCGGCCACCCGCACGTCCGGCGGGCAGCGCGAGTATCCGGAGTCCGCCGTGGACCGGGTGATCCGCATTCAGGAGATGTTCGCCGCGGGCCTGCACAGCGGCACGGTGGCCGAGCTGCTGCCCTGCATCAACGACGCCGACGGCACGCCCAGCGCCACGGCCACCCCCTGGCTGACGAAAACCCTGGCGGCCGAACGCGCCCGGATCGACTCCTGCATCAAGGACCTGCACCGAACCCGGGAGGTGCTCGACGAGGTGATCCGGGCCGCGCACGGCGACGCGCCGTAACCGTTCCCGATCACCGGACGGCGACGGTTTCGCGTTCCTCGTTCGGCGTCGTCTCCGTGGCCCGCGCGGGCGCGCGCCGGGAGGCCAGCACCATGCCGACCACCCCCACCGCCAGTCCGGCGATCGTCAACGGGCGCAACGGCTGATCGATCGCCAGCCAGGCCATGAGCGCGGTGACGGCGGGTGTCGCGAAGAACAGCCTGCCGACCCGCGTGGTGGTCCAGCGCCGCAGCATCGAATTCAACAGCAGGAACGCGCCCATCGAGTTGATCACCACCATCCACGCCAGCACGACACCGAACCGGGCGGGATCGGAGACGTGGAAGTCGTGGTGCGCCAACGCCATGACGCCCGCGGCGGGAATGCTCACCAGCACGTGGATCGCGGTGGATGCGCGCGAATCGATGGCCGGGGTGAACCGCTTCTGATACACGGTGCCCAGACTCAGCCCGAGCAGCCCGATCACGCACAGCACCAGACCTGCCACCGAGAACGCCGACTGATCGACCACCGCGAGCCCGACCCCCAGCCCGCCGACCCCGAAGCCCAGCCACTGCCGCCCGCTCACGTTCTCCCCGAGCACCCGCGCGGCGAACAGCGCGATCACCACCGGGTTCAGCCCCTGCACCAGCGAGATGACCGCCGCCGAAACATGGTCGGCCATGGCCGAATAGAAGGCCGCGAACTGCACGAACTGCATCAGCAGCCCGGCCACGACGGCATGCGCCAGCTGCCGGCCGCGCGGCCATCGCGCATGCGCCACACGGGCATACAGCGCCAGGGCGACTCCGGCGAGCCCGAAACGCGCGAACAGCACCAGCATCGGCGGCGCGGTGCCGACACCGACGATGCCGACGATGAACGCGCTGCTCCACATCAGAACGAAGGCGGTGGGCGCCCCCACCTCCATGAACCGACTTCGCACGGGGCCCTCCTCTGTAACCGCCTTGAATGGTTACTACCCTGCACTTCACCCAACTAACCTGTCAAGAGGGTTATGATCGGGAGCATGTGGGCCTTCGCCAGCGGGAACCTGGCACTCGATTTCACCTGGACCGTCCGGGCGCGGACCACGTACGCGCGCGACCAGCTCCCCGACCCGGCCGCGCTGGCCGACTGGTTCGTCGCCGCGGGCGTCCTCGACACCGTGTCCACCTGCGGCGCAACCGAACTGGCTCGGGCCAAGGCGGTGCGCGAGGCGGCCTACCGGATGGCGCTGGCGCTCACCCGGGGCGAGCCCTTCGACGCCGCCGACCTCGCGCTCGTCAACCGCACCGCCCGCGGCGCGCTGCCCGGCGTGCGGCTGCACCCCGACGCCACCATGGTCCGCACCGGCGATGTGGACGCCGCGCTGGCGGCCATCGCCCGCGCCGCCGTCGAACTGCTCGGCGGCCCCGACCGCGATCGGATCAAGAAGTGCGAGCGGGAGGACTGCACCCGCCTGTACGTCGACACCTCCCGCGCCCGCTCCCGGCGCTGGTGCGATATGACGGTGTGCGGCAACCGCGCCAAGAGCGCGGCCTTCCGCGCGCGCCGCGGCACGTCGCCGGACTGATCACCGCCCGGCGGGCACCAGCTCACCGGGCTCGTAGCGGGGGACCGGGGGCGGCGCCGCCCGTCTGCCGCGAAACTCGGCCCGCACGAAGGCGAAATAGAAGAACACCAGCAGCACCGCGCGCCCCCACACGCCGAACTGCACCACATGCTCGTCGAAGTCCGCCGATTCACCCGAGCCCAGCGCGAAGAAGTACCGGAACACGCCGATCCCGATGGCGGCGTCGGCCAGCAGGTATACCGCCACCGCGGGCCACGGCACCGCCAGCAGCATCAGGAACGGAATCAGCCACAGCGTGTACTGCGGCGAATGCACCTTGTGGAACAACAGGAATCCACACAGCATCGCGGCGCTCACCCCCACCCACGGGTAGGCCCCGGTCACCAGGTAGCGCCGCCGCCCCAGCCACAGCGCCAGCCCGAACGAGGCCAGCACCAGCGCCGGGGACGCCGCGGACACGAAGTCCTGGAACGTCGCCTCGCTCCCCGGCAGGTCCCCGAACATCGGGCGAATTCCCCAGTACCAGATGGAGTTCGTGGTGATGTCGGCCTGCCGCAGCTGCTGGAAGGTGATCGACGCCCGCCAGCCGTCGTATCCGACGATCGCGAACGGCAGATTGACCACCACCACCGTCGCCGCGGCCGCACCCAGCACCGCCAGCGCGCCGCGCACGTCGTAGCGTCGCGCCCGGCCCGGCTCGCCCTCGCCGAGCAGCACGTGAATCAGCAACGGCAGCACGAAGATTCCCGGATACAGCTTCAGGCAGAAGCCGAGGCCGAGCAGCACCGCCGCGATGATCCCGCGGGTGCGCAGCGAGTAGCGGGTCAGCGTGACCACCACGTACACCGCCGCCACCGAGGTACACACGACCGGCAGCTCCCAGTTGTGGAAGGCGTACAGCACCAGCGGCGGCCCGGCCGACCACAGCAGCGCCGCCCAGCCCGACAGCCGGCCCAGCAGCCACGCCGTCAGCAGCGCGAACGGCGCCAGCAGTAGCGCCGAGTGCAACAGGAACGCGGCGTCGTCGTGCGCGCCCACCCCGCCCAGCCACATCAGCAGCCCGCTCAGCACCGGATACTCCACGGCCCCACCGGTCAGCGTGCCGTCCGGGGTGATACCGCCGGTCACATAGGGAAAGATGTGCTCGTTGATGCCGCGGCCCAGCCACAGGTACTGGATGTCGGAGTAGCAGACGTTCGAGTCCTTGATCTTGTCGAACACCACGCTGCGCCCGTCGGCGGTGACCGGGCCACCGGCACAGCGCGCCTTGTTGGCGTACGCGAGCAGCAGCGTGACCCCGCACAGCAGCAGCGCGACGGTCGCGACCCGGTCCGGGCGCGCGACGGCGACGCTCCGGGCGAGTCGGTTCGACATGGGGACCACGATAGGTGGCCTACCCGGCGGACGTCGGGATTCCTCCCCCGGAGAGATCGATTTCGCTGCTCAGCACCCGCTCATGTAGCCTTGTCGGGTTGCTGACGCAACGACCCTCCTGCCACGGACCGTCCGTGGCCGTTTCCAGTCCACAGGAGGTGATGGGTTCCCGTGCGTCATTACGAAGTGATGGTCATTCTCGATCCGAGCCTGGACGAGCGCACCGTCGGTCCGAACCTGGACAAGATGCTGAGCGTGGTCTCGCAGCAGGGCGGCAAGGTCGACAAGGTCGACGTCTGGGGCCGCCGCCGGCTCGCCTACGAAATCGCCAAGCAGAGCGAGGGCATCTACGCGGTGGTCGATCTGACCGCCGAGTCCGACACCGTGAGCGAGCTCGACCGTCAGCTGGGGCTGAACGAGTCGGTGCTGCGCACCAAGGTGCTGCGCCGCGACAAGAAGTAATCCCCTCCCCGCAACTGCGCACTCGTATCCCGTCGGTGCCTGTCTCTAGGCTCTAGCGCAACAGGCGAGTGCACTGCGGACTGCACCGGAGAGCAGGAGGAACCATGGCAGGCGACACGGTCATCACCGTCATCGGAAACTTGACGGCCGACCCCGAGCTTCGATTCACGCCCGCGGGCGCGGCGGTGGCGAATTTCACCGTCGCCTCCACGCCCCGCGTGTTCGACCGTAATACCAACGAATGGAAAGACGGCGAGGCGCTTTTCCTGCGCTGCAACATCTGGCGTGAAGCTGCGGAGAACGTCGCCGAGAGCCTGACCCGTGGTTCCCGCGTCATCGTGAGCGGACGACTCAAGCAGCGCTCCTACGAAACCCGCGAGGGCGAGAAGCGCACCGTCGTCGAGCTCGAGGTCGACGAGGTCGGCCCCTCGCTGCGGTACGCCACCGCCAAGGTCAACAAGACCACGCGCGGCGGCGGTGGCGGCGGTTTCGGCGGCGGCTCCGGTGGTGGTGGGGGCTTCAGCGGCTCCGGCGGTAATCGCGGTGGCGGACAGAGCTCCGGCGGCGACGACCCGTGGGGCAGCGCTCCCGCGGCCGGCTCCTTCGGGGGCGGCCCAATGGACGACGAACCGCCGTTCTGACCAACGGCTTTCATATCGGGGCCCACGCGGCTCCCAGGCAAGACGGAGTAGAAGACCATGGCCAAAGCACCGGCACGCGAAAAGGTGCTGAAGAAGAAGGCGTGCGCTTTCTGCAAGGAAGTGAAGAAGGAAGGCACCGCCACCATCGACTACAAGGACACGACGCTGCTGCGTAAGTACGTCAGCGACCGCGGCAAGATCCGCGCCCGTCGTGTCACCGGCAACTGCGTGCAGCACCAGCGCGACATCGCCATCGCGGTCAAGAACAGCCGCGAGGTGGCGCTGCTGCCGTACGTGTCCACGGCTCGCTGAGAAGGGCAGGCACACGAATGAAGCTGATTCTGACCGCCGACGTGGACAACCTCGGCGCCCCCGGTGACACCGTGGAGGTCAAGGACGGTTACGGCCGCAACTTCCTGCTGCCCCGCGGCCTGGCCATCCCGGCCAGCCGCGGCGCGCAGAAGCAGGTCGAGGGCATCCGCCGGGCGCAGGACGCCCGCCGGGTCCGCGACCTCGACCACGCCAACGAGCTGAAGCAGGCCATCGAGGCCCTGACCTCGGTCTCGCTGTCGGTGAAGACCGCCGGCACCGGCAAGCTGTTCGGCTCGGTCACCCCGTCCGACGTCGCGGCCGCCATCAAGGCCGCCGGCGGCCCGGTCCTCGACAAGCGCAGCATCGAGCTGCCGAAGGCGCACATCAAGAGCACCGGCAAGCACGGTGTCGTGGTGCATCTGCACCCGGATGTGGCCGCCAAGGTCGACCTGCAGGTCGTCGCCGCCGAGTGACATCGGGCGCCACGCGCCCCTCGTCGAAGGCCACCCCCGCGTTCGTGCGGGGGTGGCCTTCGGCTGCGCTCGTTCGGGTGCATTTGTAGTTAACTAGTGAGTTGCTGGCGCGTGGCGCTGCGAGGACGACATCGAAGGCGCCCGTCGCGACTCCGCCGCCACCAGGCGCGCCACGGGTTCGGGAAGAAATGGGGACAACCTTTCCTACCGACCGCTCGTAATGTGATCCACGCCATAACAGGGGAGAGCGCTGTTAACCCAACACGCCCGGATGTTCATCTTGATCGACACGCCGAAGCGATATCGATCCACAGGTGCGCAACCTCGAAAATGGACCCCTACCAGCCGCTTTCGGTGAAATAGGGCACGTTTTCCCCAGGTGATGCACAGGGGCTGCACAACGGCAGGTTAACTGTCCCCAGTATTTCCCCAGGTATGTGCACATACCGGTTTGGTAGTCCACAGTTCGGTCTCTAAGGTTCATCCCGGTGTCGTGACCCGGCGACCGGAACGTCGTGTTTTCGCGAACCCTGCAGAACGCTCCGTCGGTTTGCTGTGCCGCCGCCTCCGAGCTGCGGCGAACCGTGGTCGCGGCTGCGTGGCGCGCGTGAACCTGTCGGACCTCGGCGGTACAACGAGTCATCGATAGGTCCACGCCGCGCGTGTTGAGAGAGGACGGTCGAGTCAGGTGGCAGTCGTCGACGATCGCGGGCACTCGGACTACTCCGACCAGCCCGGGGAGGATTTCGGCCGACAGCCGCCGCACGACATGGCGGCCGAGCAGTCGGTGCTCGGCGGCATGCTGCTGTCCAAGGACGCCATCGCCGACGTCGTGGAGGTCATCCGCCCCGGCGACTTCTACCGTCCCGCCCACCAGGCCGTCTACGACGCCGTGCTCGACCTCTACAGCCGCGGCGAGCCCGCCGACCCGGTCACCGTCGCCGCCGCCCTCGACCGGCGCGGCGAGCTCAAGCGCATCGGCGGCCCGCCCTACCTCGTCACCCTGACCCAGACCGTCCCCACCGCCGCCAACGCCTCCTACTACGCGGAAATCGTTGCCGAGAAGGCGATCCTGCGCCGCCTGGTGGAGGCGGGCACCCGCATCGTGCAGTACGGCTACGCCGGCGCCGACGGCCAGGACGTGGCCGAGGTCGTCGACCGCGCCCAAGCCGAGATCTACGAGGTCACCGAGCGCCGCTCCAGCGACGACTTCCTCCCCCTCGAGGAACTGCTCCAGCCCACGATGGACGAGATCGACTCCATCGCCAGCCGCGGCGGCATGTCCCTCGGCGTCCCCACCGGCTTCACCGAACTCGACGAGGTCACCAACGGCCTGCACCCCGGCCAGATGATCATCGTCGCCGCCCGCCCCGGCGTCGGAAAGGCGCTGGCCCTCGACACTCCGCTTCCGACGCCGACGGGCTGGACGACCATGGGTGAGGTCGCCATCGGTGACGAGCTCCTCGACGCCCACGGCCGCTCGACGCGTGTCGTCGCTACCACCGCGGTCATGCTCGACCGTCCGTGCTACGAGATCGAATTCTCCGACGGCACAGTCATCGTCGCCGACGAACAGCATCAGTGGCTGACCGAGACCAGGGCGTCGCGTCGATCCGCTCAGCAAGCCGCGTCGGGCCGCCATCGACACCGAAATCAGAAGACCTTCGCAGCGGTTCGGACCACCGCAGAGATCGCCGAGACGCTGCGCTGCACGACCGCTGATCGCCGTCTGAATCACTCTGTCGTCAATGCCGAACCGCTGCAGTTGTCGGAGAAGAACCTGCTGGTGCCTCCGTACACGCTCGGGGCATGGCTGGGCGACGGCTCTTCCGCCTGCGCTCAGCTGACCACTGCCGATCCCGACATCATCGCCCGTATCGAGGGAGAGGGCCTGGTCGCGGTGCCGTCCACAACGGCCGCTCTGCGCTACAGCTTGCAGTTGCCCTCGGACGAACCGGCGACTCCGCGGTCGATCGGATCGGTGCAGGCTCGGCTTCGCACGATCGGCGTGCTGAACGACAAGCACATCCCCATGAATTACCTACGGGCATCCGAGGGGCAGCGACGCGCGCTCCTCGCCGGGCTGCTCGACACCGACGGCACCGTGACACACGGTGGGTCGGTCCAGTTCACCGTCACCAACGAGCAACTCGCCCGCGACGTCACGGAACTCGTCGTCGGGCTGGGCTATCGCTGCCACGTCTCGACGAAGAAGGTCCGAGGCCGTACCGAGCGGACCTCGACCGCCTACACCCTCACCTTCTCCACCGACGATCAGGTATTCGGCCTGCATCGAAAGCACTTGGTGCACAAGGAACGTCGAGCCGCCACGAACTCGGCTCGCTCCGGGACCCGATACATCACCGATGTCCGGCGCATCGCGAGCGTTCCCGTGCGCTGCGTCGAGGTGGACAACGACGAGCATCTGTATCTGGCCGGGCG
This sequence comes from Nocardia terpenica, assembly GCF_013186535.1. Classification (NCBI taxonomy): domain Bacteria; kingdom Bacillati; phylum Actinomycetota; class Actinomycetes; order Mycobacteriales; family Nocardiaceae; genus Nocardia; species Nocardia terpenica. The sequence goes on along the minus strand of NZ_JABMCZ010000002.1, from coordinate 1,709,598 downwards.
CTCGATGATCCCGACGCACAATTCCACGCTGGGAATGGATTTCATGCGGAGCTGCTCGATCAAGCACGGGCTGGCGAGTGTGATCTTCTCGTTGGAAATGAGTCGGACCGAGATCGTCATGCGATTGCTGTCGGCCGAGGCGAAGATCAAGCTCGGGGATATGCGGTCGGGGCGGATGAGCGACGACGACTGGACTCGGTTGGCGCGGCGGATGAGTGAGATCAGCGAGGCGCCGCTGTTCGTGGACGACTCGCCGAATATGACCATGATGGAAATCCGCGCCAAGGCACGGCGTTTGAAGCAGCGCCACGACCTACGCCTGGTCGTGGTCGACTACCTGCAGCTGATGACCTCCGGTAAGAAGGTCGAATCCCGCCAGCAGGAGGTCTCGGAATTCTCCCGAAGCCTCAAACTGCTCGCCAAGGAGCTCGAGGTTCCGGTCATCGCCATCAGCCAGCTCAACCGCGGCCCCGAACAGCGAACCGACAAGCGCCCCATGGTCTCCGACCTCCGCGAATCCGGATCCCTCGAGCAGGACGCCGACATGGTCATCCTGCTCCACCGCCCCGACGCCTTCGAACGCGACGACCCCCGCGGCGGCGAGGCCGACCTCATCCTCGGCAAACACCGAAACGGCCCCACCGCCACCATCACCGTCGCCCACCAACTCCACCTCAGCCGCTTCGTCGACATGGCCCGCGGCTAGGGCCGGAGGAGGTGGCCGTGGCGGTGGATGCCGTGGCGTTTGATGATGCGGACGGTGGGGGTGATCTCGGTATGTTGGATGTCGTCGAGGGGGCCGAGGGTGTCGGTTTGCATGTGGTAGAGGTCGCTGGGGGTCCGGTGGTGGGTGGCCAGGACCAGGTTGTACGGGCCGGTGGTGGCGGCGCAGAAGCGGACGCGGGGGTCGACGGACAGCGCGGTGCCGAGGGATTCCAGGGCGCGGGGGCGGACATTGAGCCACATCATGGTTTCGACGGGGTGGCCCAGCAGCGCGTAGTCGATTTCGGTGCGGAATTGCAGGGCCTGGCGCCCGCGTAGCTGTTCCAGGCGTCGGCGCACGGTGGCGGCGGTGGAGCCGAGGGCGGTGGCGAGCTCGCCGTAGGAGGCGCGGCCGTCGCGTTCGAGCGCGGCGACCAGGCGCTGCTCGTACGGGTCCAGCCTGGGGCCGTCGCCGGTGAAGGAGGCGGGGCCGGTGAAGATGCGCAAGGTCATGCAGGCGACGGTGTCGCGGATGCCGCGGGTGCGGGCCAGCGCGTCCAAAAGCTGTGCGTTGTCGTCGCTTTCGGGGCGGGTGAGGGTGGTGAAGGACAGATCGGCGCTGCCGGCGAGCATCTCGACCCAGGGGGTGTCGCCGCGCTTGGCGACCTGGTCGGCGGCGCGGCGGCCGGTGCCGCCCTCGGTGCGCACCCGCAGGATCAGCGGCAGCAGGCCCTGGGCGAAGGGGTCGGGCATGGCCGTGACCCGCAGCAGCCGAGACCCGGTGAGCCGGTGGTAGCGGCGGGCGATGGTCTGCTCGGACACACCCAGCCGCTGGGCGATATCGCGGAACGAGGCGCGGCCGTCCTCGTGCAGGGCCGCGACCAGCTGCACATCTACGGCGTCCAAGTGAGGGTTTTCGCTCACTCGAGTCCTCTCGATGGAAGTTCTGGCGCATGACTGCCCGGATTGTCGCAGGTTACCGGGTACCGGGCCGATGATGGCCCGGCCGGTTTCACCATCGCTCGATACCCAGGGAGGTTCCCATGACGACACACCGACGACCCGACGAGGCCGAAACTACGTGGGAGCTGTTGCGGCAGGGCTGCTCTCGGATCGGGATCGTCAGCACGGTCGGGCCGCGAGGGGCGAACCTGATGGCCGCCGAATGGACCTATCTGGTCGCGCTGCGCCCCCTGCATTTCGCGATCGGGCTGCAGCTGACCAACTACTCCACGCAGCTGATCCGCGACCGGGGCGAGTTCGGCCTGACGCTGTGCGATACGTCCCTGGCCCCGGTCGTGGACTTCGTGGGTCACTTCTCCGGCGCCGACACCGACAAGAGCCGCATTTGCGGTGTCGAGCTGCGCGAGCCGGTCGTCACCACGACACCGACGCTCGTCGGCGGCTATCTCAATGCCGAATGTCGTGTCGTGTCGGTGGTCGAGCTGCCGGAGTACGCGTTGATCATCGGCGAAGCGGTATGGACCCGCAAAGACAAGGCCGCCGACCATGATCCGCTCATCCGGCACGGCGGGATGTACAGCCTCGGCCAGGAGATTCGCCGCATGATCATCACGGCGTCCGCCACCGGGCTGGGCGACGGGCGTGTTCGCGTCTGCGCGACCGCGCAAGGCGCCGACCGCGACCGGACAGAACCGTGGACGATCACACTCGGTTCGACCGGTCGGCTACTCCACACCGCGAAAGCGAGCAACCTCCTGGACACCACGATCGAGGTCCCCGCCCATGTCCCGGGTGATCGACTCGTCATCGAGCGGCCGGACTGCCGGTCGGCGGATGTGCCACTGCCGGAACCGTTCCGGCACCCGTGATCACGCGTCCCAGGCGACCGGGAGGGTCTTCACCCCGTAGACGTCCGCGGTCTCCGGGCGCAGCGGGACCTGGTCGGCGGGGACGGCCAGGCGCAGGGTGGGGAAGCGGTCGAACAGGGCGGGGAAGGCGACGCGCATTTCGACGCGGGCCAGTTGCTGGCCCAGGCACTGGTGGACGCCGTGGCCGAAGGCCAGGTGACCGCCCTGCTGTCGGTGCAGGTCGAGGACGTGGGGGTCGGTGAAGCGTTCGGGGTCGCGGTTGGCGGTGTGGTACGACAGGATGACCGTGGTACCGGCCGCGATGGTCCGGCCGCCCAGTTCGACATCCTCCAGCGCGGTCCGCATGGATGTCTTGGCGACGGTCAGATACCGCAGCAGTTCCTCCACGGCCCGGTCGGCGAGTGCGGGATCGGCGCGCAGCGCGGCCAGCTGCGCGGGATTGCGCAGCAGCGCAAAGGTACCCAGCCCCAGCATGTTCGTGGTGGTGTCGAACCCGGCCACCAGCAGCACCACGCTGATGCCCCTCAGCTCCTCATCGGTCAGATCGGTATCGGTGAGGTCGCTGAGCACGTCGTCGGTGGGGTTCGCGCGCTTGGCCGCCACCAGTTCGGTGAGGTAGTCCTGGATCTGGGTGTAGGCCGCTATCTGGTCCTCGGCGCTGGTCTCCCCGTCCATGAACGAGCCCGCCCGGTCCCCGAAGGCGGCGCGGTCCCGGTACGGCACCCCCAGCAGCTCGCAGATCACCATGGCGGGAACGGGTTTGGCGAATGCGGTCACCAGATCCGTTGGCGGCCCGGCCTTCTGCATGGCGTCCAGATGCTCGGCGGTGATCTCCCGGACGCGGTCGGTGAGCTGCCGCATGCGCCGCACGGTGAACTTGCCCATCAGCGGCTTCCGATAGCGGCTGTGCACCGGATCGTCGGTGAGCGTGAACTCGCCGGGCGGCGGCGGAGGGACCTCGATGCCGGTGAGGTCGATGGCCGGGTGCAGCAGGAGCTCCTTGCGCGCACTGAACCGCGGGTCGGCCAGCACCGCCCTGATCAGGTCGTATCCGGTGACCAACCAGCCGAGTCCGCCACCGGGGAAGGTGTAGCGGCTGAGGGGACCGTGCCGGTGGGCATCGATCAGCTCCGGGGGTGGATCGAAGGGGCGGTCGGATCGACGCGCCGTCGGCAGCGTCGCGACGGTGTGCAGGGGTTCGTTCATGACAATCCCGATCTCGCGGTAGAACGGCTCGAAACAGCGACAGTCCCACTGTAAGTAGATGTATACGTATATACAAGCAGTGGTCCGGCTCAGTTCGTCACCGGCGTGACCTTGATCGGCGGCAGGTCCGCCACGCAGGAGGTCGGTTCGGGGTTGCCGGTTCGAATGAACCGGGCGACTATGCCCGTCACGCAGCCCGTGGGTTCCACGCCGGGGGTGTGGCCGGTGTTGGGGACGGTGACGAAGGTGGCGTGCGGGAAGCGGGCGGCGGCCAGCCTGCCGTTGGCCTCGGGGGTGACGGCGTCCAGGTCGCCGGTCAGGGCCAGCACGGGGACGTCGGGCAGGGCGTCGCCGGTGGCCTGGACGTGCGTCGCGGCGGGCCAGCGGATGCAGGCGTCGCCGCCGTCGCGCTGACCGGCGTCGAAACCCTCGGCGCTGAACGGGCCCAGATCGATTCCCGCCACCGCCCGGGCGTACTGCTGTTCCCGTTGCGGCACAGTGGCATTCGGTTGCCACAGCGTCGGATAGTCGTTGCACACCACCGCGATGTACAGGTCGATGTTCTCGTCGTCGGGCTCGGACAGTCCGGTCTCGGCGAAGGCCCGCAGCGGGCCGTCGTCGCCGCGCACCGACTCGTGCAGCGCCGCCGGGAGCGTGCCCAGCGGGACGAGCGCGTTCGGGTCGGCGCTCACATCGCTGGTGGCGGTCTCGAAGACCAGGTTGGCGAGTTCACCCTCGGTGAGCAGCACCGGTCGCGGATGCGCCACGGGGATCGGCCGGGTGCGCAGCCGGGTGGCCACCGCGTGCAGGTCGGCCACCGCGGTGTTGCCGTCACAGGCGTGGCTGCGATCGCAGATCCGTTGCAGGGCAAGCGATACCGCCTCGGCATTGGGCCGCTGCAGCAGGTCGAAGTCGAGCGGGTAGGCGCCCGCCAGCACGATCGACCGCACCCGGTCCGGATGGCGCCGGGCGAAGACGGGCATCAGGTAGGTGCCGTAGGAGCTGCCGTACAGCACCAGCTTGTCCACCCCGAGCCGGGCGCGGATCGCGTCGAAATCGTCGGCGGTCGCGGCCGAGGTGTATCCCGCCGCCCGCGGGCCCAGCTTGTCGGCGCAGGTCCCGACCATCTCGCGCTGCTCCTCGCGGGAGCCGAGGTTGTAGTCGACGGTGGACACGCCGCAGTTCACCGCGTCGGACACGCCGGTGCCGCGCGGGTCGATCAGCACCAGGTCGTACTCGTCGAGCAGACCCGCCACCCGCTGCACCGCGTCGTCGGAATTGGCGATGACCGGCACGCCCGGCCCGCCCGGATTGGGCACGATGGTGCCCGCGGCGGCTCCGGGGCGACCGTGCCGCACCACCGCGTAACCCACGTCGGTCGTGCCCAGATCGGGCCGGTTCGCGACCAGGGGCCGCGTCACGATGCCGCATTCCACCCGATGTCCCGGCACCGCCGGGCACCAGGCCCGGGCCGGAGACCGGTTCGCGCATCCCGTGATCCAGCCGACCAGCACCGTTGCCGCCAGGATGAGCACCGAGGATCGTATCCTGCTGCTGCGCATGCGGATTCCTTCCGGAAATCTCTCCAGTGGAAGTATCCGGACAACGACCCGCCCGCCGGTACCCCTATGCGGCGCGTTCGTGCAGGAGCAGCAGGGTGTAGGAGCCGACGGTCTCGGCGCAGGTGATCGCGCCGCCGCGGATCATGTCCTCCACCTCGGCACGGTCGAACCAGGCCGAATGCATGTCCTGCTCTTCGGGTTCGCGCTCGGGTTCGCCCTGGGTGAGGCCGGTGGCGAGGTAGACGCTGCCGCGCTGGTCGATGGTGCCGGGCGCGGGGGCGAGCACGCCGAGACGGGTCAATGTGGTGGCGCGCAGGCCGGTTTCCTCGCGCAGCTCGCGGTGGGCCAGGTCGACCGGATCGCCGTTCACCAGGCCGGGCAGGGTGCCCGCCGGGAACTCCCAGCCGCGCTCGCCCAGCGGATAGCGGAACTGCTCGACCAGGTGCAGCCGGTCACCGTCCATCGGAACGACCATGACGAAGTCCGGGCGGCGCACCACGCTGTAGATGCCGGTCGACCCGTCCATGCGGCGAATGGTGTCCTCGCGCAGTTCCATCCACCGATTGCTGTACACCGAGCGCGACCCGAGCGTCTCCATACCCGCCGATTCTGCCCCATGATCGCGAGGGAATGTCGGGGCCGATCCCTAGACTTCGGGCCGTGACGGAACCGGAAGACCTGCGGCACACGCGGGATGCCTACGACGGCGTGGCCGAGCTGTATGCCGCGATGTTCGAGAACGCGCTCGACGACAATCCGTACGACCGAGCCATGCTGGCGGTGTTCGCCGAGCGGGTGCGCGACGCGGGCAACGGGCTGGTCGGCGACCTCGGATGCGGCCCCGGCCGGATCACGCCGCACCTGGCCGCCCTGGGGCTCGACGCCTTCGGCATGGACCTGTCGCCGGAGATGATCCGCCTGGCCCGCGCCGCGCATCCGGCGCTGCGCTTCGAGGAGGGCTCGATGGAGCGGCTGCCGCTCGCCGACGGCGAGCTGGGCGGAATCCTGGCCTGGTACAGCCTCATTCACACCCCGCCGGAGCGGGTGCCGGGCATTCTGGGCGAATTCGGCCGGGTGCTCGCCGACGGCGGACCGCTGCTGCTCGGATTCCAGGCGGCCGACGAATCCCACGACATCCAGCCCTACGACCACAAGGTGGCCACGGCCTACCGCTGGTCGCTGCGCGGCATGGAGGAATTGCTGGACGCCGCCGGGTTCCGCACTCATGCGCGCATGCTGCGCGAACCGGACGAGACCGAGCGCACGCAGCACGGCTGTCTGCTGGCGACCAGATCGGCGGCATAGCCCCACGCCGCCCGGATTTTCTGATATCCAGGGCGGATGCGTTCCTCCTATGACGTGGTCGTCGTCGGTGGCGGCCACAACGGACTGGTGGCCGCCGCCTATCTGGCGCGGGCCGGGCGTTCGGTGCTGGTGCTGGAGCGGCTGCCGCACGTCGGCGGCGCGGCGGTGTCGGAGCGGGTGTTCGCGGGGCTGGATGCGCGGCTGTCGCGGTACTCGTATCTGGTGAGCCTGCTGCCGCGGCGGCTGGTGCGCGATCTGGGCCTGCGCTTCGAGACCCGGCGGCGGCGCATCTCGTCGTATACCCCGGTCGGGGATCACGGGCTGCTGGTGGACACCGGCGACACCGGGCGCACCCGGGCGAGCTTCGCCCGACTCACCGGCGGCGACTCGGATTTCCTTGCCTGGCAACGGTTCTACGATATGACCGGGCGCCTGGCGCGGCGCGTCTTCCCGACCCTCACCGAACCGCTGCCGACGCGCGCCGAACTCGAGCGCCTGGTCGACGACTCCGCCGCCTGGGAGGCGATCTTCGAACGGCCGCTGGGCGAGACGATCGAGGCCACCTTCGCCGACGACACGGTGCGCGGCGTGGTCCTCACCGACGCGCTGATCGGCACCTTCACCCACGCCCACGATCCGGCGCTGCGCCAGAACCGCTGCTTCCTCTATCACGTCGTCGGCGGCGGCACCGGCGACTGGGACGTGCCGATCGGCGGCATGGGCGCGCTCACCGACGCGCTGGCGGACGCGGCCCGCGCGGCCGGGGCGGAACTGATGACCGGCCGCGCGGTCACCGGCATCGACACCGACGGCGCCACCGCCGAGGTCCGCTTCGACGGGGGCGCGGTCGGCGCCCGGCACGTGCTGGTCAATGCCGCGCCCGACCAGCTCGCCCGCCTGCTCGGCACGCCCGCCGACCCGAAACCCGAAGGCGCGCAACTGAAGCTGAACATGCTGCTGCATCGGCTGCCGCGGCTGCGCGACCCGGTCGACCCGCGCGACGCCTTCGCCGGTACCTTCCACATCGCCGAGGGCTACGCCCAGCTCGAGCACGCCTACCGCGAGGCCGCCGCCGGACGCCTGCCGACCCGGCCGCCCGCCGAGATCTACTGCCACACCCTCACCGATCCGTCCATCCTCGGCCCGGACCTCGCGGGCCGCGGCATGCACACCCTGACCCTGTTCGGATTACACACTCCCGCACGCCTTTTCACCGATCCCGACGCGAAGCGCCGACTGGTCGACGCCACCCTCGCGCAACTGGATGCGGTGCTGGCCGAACCGATCCGGGACTGCCTGGCCACCGACGCCGACGGCCGCCCGTGCCTGGAGGCCAAGACCCCGCCCGAGCTCGAGGCCGAACTCGGCCTGCCCGGCGGGCACATCTTCCACCGCGACCTGGCCTTCCCGTTCCGCACCGACGACGATCCGGCCCCGGCCGCGCGCTGGGGCGTGCGCACCGGCCAGCCGAACGTTTTCCTGTGCGGGGCGGGCGCGGTCCGCGGCGGCGGCGTGAGCGGCCTCGGCGGGCACAATGCCGCGATGGCCGTCCTCGAGACCCACTGAGCCGCAACGGGTTCAGCGGGCGATGGCGCGAATCACCAAGGTCCGCAGGGGGAAATCGAACTCCCCGTGCGCGGTCTCCGGGCGGCCGCGCAGATAAGCCAGTATGTCGCCGAGCAGTTCGGCCCGCTGCTCCGGCGTGACGACCAGCGTGTGCGAGTGGGTTCCGAGGGTGGCGGTGAGGGATTCGGCGGTGCGCCGCTGCGTGTGCGGGAAGTAGGCGCGTTCGAACGCGGGGAACAGCGGATGCGTCGGCGCGGGGCGATCGTCGGTGGCCGGTTCCGGCTCGACGAGGCGGGCGACCCGATTCAGTTCGACGACCCAGTCCACGCCCGCGTCGTGGGTGTTCCACAGCGCCGCCAGCACCCCGCCCGGCCGCAGCACGCGCGCGATCTCCGGGTAGGCCCGCGCGCGGTCGAACCAGTGCAGCGCCTGCCCGACCAGCACGGCATCGACCGAATCGTCCGGCAGCGGAACGGCTTCCGCGCTCCCCGACAGCGCCGCGACCTCGGGATGGTGGCGGGCGAATTCGGCGCGCATGGCCGGGTCGGGCTCGACCGCGGTGACGTCGGCGCCGACCGCGAGCAGCCCGGAGGTCAGTTTGCCGGTGCCCGCGGCGAGATCGAGCACCGCGGGCGCCGGGTTTGCGCGCAGCGGCTCGAGGGCCCAGCGGATGCCCGCGAGCGGATAGTCGGGCCGGTGCTCGTCGTAGGAGGCCGCCTCGGGCCCGAACGACTGGGCGCGCGCCAGGCGGGCCTCGGTATCGGCCTCGTACCAACGATTCGGATTCCCCACCCGGCCATGCTAATCCCGCCGATCGCGGGCACCGCGCAGCGCGGTTCGGTCCACGCAGCACCGGACAAAGCTGCGCACCCGCGGATTCGCGTCCGACGCGGCGGGCCAGGCGACCGCCACCACGCTCGGCCCGATACCGCTCACCGGCCGGAACACGACGCCGGGCCGGGCGTAGTACCGCGCCGACGACTCGGGCGCGAAACCGATGCCGAAACCGTTGCCGATGGCGGTCAGCCACTCGTCGGTATTGCGGGCGACCGCGCCGACGACGACCGTGTCCCGCGGCCGCTGGTCGGCGCCGGTCCAGAAGTCGCGCCAGGCGCCGTTGTCCGCGGGCGCCGCCACGAACGGTTCCGGCCACAGCTCCTCGAAGGCGATCTCGGCGCGCGCGGCCAGCCGATGGTCCGCGGGCAGCGCGACCCAGCGCGGCTCGGTCACCAACTCCCGGCGCCGAAACGCCTCCTGCCCGGGGAACGGCACCCGCACCAGCGCCAGATCGACCGCGCCGTCGCCCAATCCGGCGGTCGGATCGGTCCAGCCGAACTGCCGCATATCGACCCGCCAGTCCGGATGCTCGGCCCGGAAGGCCGCGACGATGTCCGGGGTGTACTCGTTGGCGGCGCTGGCGACGAACCCGACCCGCAGCACCCGCTCGGCCCGCGCGGCGGCATCCTTGGCGGCCCGCAGCATCGCATCCCACTCCGCCAGCAGCGACGGCACCCGCTCGGCCAGCACCCGCCCCGCCTCGGTCGCCGCCATGCCGGTGTGCGACCGCTCGAACAGCCGGACCTCGAGCCGGGTCTCCAGCTGCCGGATCTGCTTGGTCAGCGCGGGCTGCGACACATACAGCCGCTGCGCCGCCCGCGTCAGATGCCCCTCCTCGACCACCGCAACGAAGTACCGCAACAGCCGCGTGTCGATATCCATGCCATCAGGTTATGGAGCTCAGCGGACGTCGGGCAGTCCGGAGCCGGGCTCGGTCAGCCACTGCAACCAGTGCGAGGCGATGAGTGCCGCGAGTTCGTCGTAGCCCGCCGCGCTCGGGTGGTAGCCGTCCCCGGCGGCGACCTCGCTCATCCAGATCGCGTTGTCCCGCAACGGCCGATGCACCCGCACGTACGGAACCTCCTCGGCCTCACAGACTTCCGCGAACCGGACGGCCAATTTCTCGGTGCGGGCATTGTGTTCGTCGTCGTTGACCGGCGGCGGCGCGACAACCAGTGTGGGCCAACCACGTTCGCGTGCGCCACTCAGGATCGCGGACAGGTTCGCGGCGGAGTCCTCGGACGCGACCCGGGTCCGGCCGTCCTCGAGCAGGGTGTCGTTTACGCCGAAGGACAGCACCACCCGGGCGTCGACCCCGGCCGGGAACCGGCTCTCGCACTCGGAGAACCAGCGCCGCGCGATCTCGGTCGAGGTCTGGCGCCGCACGCCTAGGTTGTAGTAGGTCACCGGTAGGCCCGCCCCGATCGCCCGCACCGCCAGTCGTCCCGCCCAGCCCAGGCACCGACGATCGCCCAGACCGGCCACCAGCGAATCCCCTACGAAGCAGATGCGCACATCCCTCATCATCACGTGATCGTTGCACGGCAGGGGCGGGCACCGTCGGCGAATTCATCGGATGAGGGGGCGTATGGGCCGAGTGCGACGACCGGCATGCGGCGCCCGGTATCGTTGCCCGGCCGGTAGCGCGGCGTGTTGATCTCCGGCACACCGAACGCCTCCTGCATACTCACACCCGAGCCGACCCTGGGACCGACGCCGCTCCCTCGATCCGAAAGTTCCGATACGACATGCGAGTCGACGGACGGGAGATCCCCGTCTCCGGCAGCCTGCTGCAACCGCGTATTCGGCGCACCAGCGACATCATTCGCGTGGTGCTGTCGGCTCTGCTGGTGGCGCTGGTGGTCGCGGGCTCGCTGATCACCCGGCCGCGGTGGGAGGCGCTGGAGCGCTCGGTCTCCGATATCGTCGGCATTCTCACGCCCGAGCAGTCGACGCTGGTGTATCTGCTCTACAGCATCGCCATCTGCGCGCTGCCGTTCGCGATCCTGGTCCGGCTGATCTTCCGCTGGCAGTGGAAGCTGCTCGCCGGTTATCTCACCGCGGGGCTGATCGCGGTGCTGCTGCTGTCCATCACCGGCACCGGGATCTCCGCGCCGAAATGGCATCTGGGCGAACCGAAGCAGCTCGACACGTTCCTGTCGCAGTTCCTCGACGATCCGCGCTGGATCGCCATGCTGGCGGCGGTGCTGACGGTGGCCAGCCCCTGGCTGCCGCTGTCGTGGCGGCGCTGGTGGTGGGCGCTGCTGCTGGCGTTCGTGCCGCTGCACCTGTTCGTGAGCCTCGTGGTGCCGTCGCGGGCGATGTTCGGGCTGGCGCTGGGCTGGCTGGTGGGCGCGGTGCTGGTGCTCGTGGTCGGCACCCCGGCGCTGGAGGTGCCGCTCGCCGCCGCGGTGCGGGTGCTGGCCGGGCGCGGCTACACCGTCACCGACGTGCGGGTGCTGCGCCCGGCGGGTCCGGGGCCGCTGCTGCTGGCCGCCTCGACCGGGCCCGAGCACCGGCTGACGATCGAGCTCTACGGCCAGAATCAGCGCAGCTGGGGCGCGCTGCGGCAGCTGCGCCGCTGGCTCACCTTCCGCAGCAGCGAGCGGACCCCGGCGTACGTGTCCATGCGGCGCGCGGTCGAGCATCGGGCACTGATGGGCATCGCGCTCGGCGATCTCGGCCTGGCCAGCAACAAACCGCTTACCGTCGCCGCGCTGGACCGCGGCTGGATGCTGTACGCGCACACCGTGCCTCGCGGCGCCGCGCTGTCGGCCGACGGTGGACAGGAGCTGCTGGCCTCGGTGTGGCGGGCGCTACAGCACATGCATCGCGCCCAGATCTCGCACGGCGACCTGCGGGCCGAGGAGATCCGCGTCGCCGACGGGCGGGTGCTGTTCGGCGGGTTCTCGGCGGCCGAATTCGGTTCGTATCAGGCACGATTCTCCTCCGACGTGGCGCAGCTGCTGCTGACCTCGGCGGGCCTGTTCGGCGCGGAGACCGCGGTGCGCACCGCGATCGAGGTGCTCGACGCCCAGGCGGTGCTGAATGCCTCACGGCGCCTGACGAAGTCGGCCATGCCCGCGCCGCTGCGCAATTCGGTGCCCGACGCCCCCGGGCTCATGAAGGCCGTGCGCGCGCAGGTGCAGCAGCAGACCGGCGAGGACCGCATCGAGGCGGCGCGGATCACCCGCTTCTCCCGCAACCAGCTCATCCAGCTGGTGCTGCTGATCGGCCTGGTCTACGTCGCCTACCCCTACATCAGCCAGGTGCCGACGTTCTTCACCGAACTGCGCACCGCCAACTGGTGGTGGGCGCTGCTGGGCCTGCTCATCTCCGCCTCGACGTATGTCGGTGCGGCCATGGCGCTGTGGGGCTGCGCGGGCGAGACGGTCAATCCCCGCCACCTGGTGCTGATGCAGGTGGCGAACACCTTCGCGGCGACCACCACACCGGCGGGCGTGGGCGGGCTCGCGCTGAGCGTGCGATTTTTGCAGCGCAGCGGGCTGGGCGCGGTGCGCGCGACCGCGGCGGTGGCGCTGAACCAGGCGGTCCAGATCGGCACGCACCTGGTGCTGCTGGTGATCTTCAGTGTGGCGGCGGGGGTTTCGGCCAATCTGTCGCACTTCGTGCCGAGCGCGACGGTGCTGTACCTGGTCGCGGGCGCGCTGCTGGGCCTGCTCGGCGCGGCCATGTTCGTGCCGAAGGTGCGGCACTGGGTGCGGGCCGAGGTGCGCCCGCAGCTGGCCGAGGTGGTGACCGAGCTGCGCACCCTGGGGCGCCACCCGACCCGGCTGGCGATGATCGTGCTCGGTTGTGCCACAACGACACTCGGCGCGGCCGGGGCGCTGTGGGCGAGCACCGAGGCGTTCGGGGGCCACACCACCTTCGTGACGGTGACGGTGGTGACCATGATCGGTGGCACGCTCGCCTCGGCGGCGCCCACGCCCGGCGGCGTCGGCGCGGTCGAGGCCGCGCTCATCGGTGGCCTGTCGGGCGCGTTCGGGGTGCCGACCACCATCGCGGTGCCCGCGGTGCTGCTCTACCGCGTGCTGACCTGCTGGCTGCCGGTGTTCTGCGGCTGGCCGATCATGCGCTGGCTGACCATCAGCGACCTGATCTGAACGGCGTCACGAACGCCGCACCCCCAGCTGTTCCAGCGCCTCGGCGGCGGAAAGGCAACCGGCCGTGGTCAGATCGAGGTGGGCCAGCGACGCCCGGTGGGTCTCCTCGGAGACCGCGGCGACGGCATCGGCGATCGGGTGCACGGTGAAGCCGAGTTCGGTGCCGTAGCGCGCGGTCTGCTCGACGGTGAGATTGGTGGCGACGCCGGTGATCAGCAGGGTGTCGACGCCGCGTTCCACCAGCCACTCCGGCAGGGCGCTCCCGGCCAGCCCGGACAGCTTCTGATTGTCGAACACCGTGCCGCGCGCGGCCTGCCCCGCCATCGCCGCAATGATCTGCGTCCCGGGCGAATCCGCGCGAAACTCGGTCTGCGCGGCGGCCACCGACCGCATGAACCCGGTATTGCGCACCAGCCCACCCTCGCCGACGGGAATGGTGAATCGCGTGAACACCAGCGGAATCCCGGCCCCCTGCGCGGCCTCGTGAAAGGCCACGGCGCGCCCCACCACCCCACTCGCCGCAACAGGCTCGGCGAGCATGGGCCCGAAGAACCCCTCGGGTTCGACAACATTGACCTGCCAGTGCAGGGCGAGAACGACTGTGCGCGTGGGCTCCAGAGACATGCTGCCCATACTGCCCCAACAGTCACACCCGTTTCATCCCCCCGATTCACCCGTCGCCCCGGCTTGCCCACCATCCCGGCATGCTTCCCTCCATTGATCCCGGCATGCTTTTGGCCGGGATCAGGCCGAATACTCCTTGCGCAGCTGGACTTTCACTACTTTTCCGCTGGCATTGCGGGGTAGCTCGGGCACGATGATCAGATCCCTGGGGTGCTTGTAGCGGGCCAGGTTCTCGTTCAGGAACGGTTCCAGGTCGGCGAGGGTGAGGGGGGCGTCCGGGTCGACCAGTGCCACCACGGCGATCGGCACCTCGCCCCACTTCTCGTGCGCGCGGCCGACTACGGCGGCCTCGTGGATCCGCGGGTGCGCGAACAGCACGTTCTCCACCTCGGCGCAGTAGATGTTCTCGCCGCCGGAGATGATCATGTCCTTCTTGCGGTCCACCACCCAGACGAAGCCCTCCTCGTCCCGGCGCACCAGGTCGCCGGAGTGGAACCAGCCGCCCGCGAACGCCTCCGCGGTGGCCTCGGGCTTGTTCCAGTAGCCCTGCATGAGGGTCGGTCCGCGATAGACGATCTCGCCGACCTCGCCGGGCGCGACATCGTTCATCTCGTCGTCGACGATGCGGGTCTGGATGGTCGGAATCGGCTTGCCGACCGAGCCGATCTTGCGCAGCGCGTCGCTGCCGTCCAGCACGCAGGTGATCGGCGACATCTCGGTCTGCCCGAATACCGCGACGTTCTGGGCGTTCGGGAAGCAGTCGGCCATCGCGCGCAGCACGGTGTCGGACGCGGGGGCCGCGCCCCAGCTGAGCACCTCGAGCGCGAGATCGCGCTGCTTGACCGTCGGCTCCTCGCAGATCAGCTGCCACTGCGCGGGCACGCAGAAGGCGGTGGTGGCCCGTTCGGCCTCGACGGCGTCGAGGAATTCGGTGGCGTCGAACGCGCCCAGCGGATGCAGCACGGTCCGGCTGCCGAGCAGGAAAGCCGGTGCGAGACTGCCCAATCCGGCGATGTGGAACAGCGGCGAGGTGCAGAAGCCGATCGTCTCCGGCCCCAGATTCAGGGCCCGGATGCAGGTGAGCGCCTGGGCATTCATATTGCCGTGCGACAGGATCGCGCCCTTGGGGCTGCCGGTGGTGCCGGAGGTGTACATGATCAGGCAGGGCGTGTCCTCCGGAATGTCCAGCGGCACATGGGGTTTGCCCGCCTCGGCCAGTGCGTCGTCGTAGCCGAGCACGCCGTCGCCGGTGGTCCCGCCGATCACCACGCAGGTCTCGAGGTCCGGCGCCCCGGCCATGACGCCGGTGGCGAGCGGCCGCAGCAGGGTATCGGTGACGACGGCCCGCGCCCCGGAGTCGGCGACGATGTAGGCCACCTCCGGCGGGGTCAGCCGGAAGTTCACCGGCACCGCGATCGCGCCCAGCGCGGTGATCCCGAAGACCGCCTCCAGATATTCGGGATGGTTCAGCGCCAGGATCAGCACCCGGTCGCCGAACCCGATCCCGCGCCGGGCGAGCGCGTCGGCGAACCGCTGCGAGCGCTCGTGCAGCTGCCGCCAGGTGGTGTCCGCACCCCGATACCGGATCGCCACCGCATCCGGCCGCATCCGCGCGTGCGTGGCGAGCTGGTTGTTCCAGTGATTGCGCCGGGACCGAACGGGCTCGTCGAGCGACTGGGAACCGGTGCTCATGGGCACAACCTTCTCTCTGACGGCGTCGATGGCTGATCGGGGTGAGAATAGCAACTAACTTTTTACCGTGACAAGGGTTACAGAGAGGAAGCGGTCGGATCTTTCTCAGCCGCTCATTCGGCAGCTCACCCTGCCTAAATATGTTGCCTTCGGTCAGCTATGACCGCATCGTTTCGAGCGCCGATCCCAGCTGATAAGCAAACTACGGCTCACATCACCGTTGAACTCCGGCAACCTGCATGCGACGATCGGCACCCTACGCACGCGGCACGGAGCGAGGCCGTCCAACACAGGAGGACAGAGATGTTGCGGACCAGGTTCACCGAGCTGTTCGGGGTCGAGCATCCGATCGTGCAGGGCGGCATGATGTGGGTCGGTCGGGCCGAACTTGTTGCGGCCGTGGCGAATGCGGGTGGCCTCGGCTTCATCACCGCGCTCACCCAGCCCACACCGGAGGATCTGCGGCGCGAGATCGAGCGCACCCGCGAGCTCACCGACAAGCCGTTCGGCGTGAATGTGACGATTCTGCCGTCGATCAATCCGCCGCCGTACGAGGAGTATGTGCGGGCGATCATCGAATCCGGCGTGAAGATCGTGGAGACGGCGGGCAGCAACCCGGAACCGTTCCTGCCGTACTACCGCGAGGCCGGTATCAAGGTGCTGCACAAGTGCACCAGTGTGCGGCACGCGCTCAAGGCGCAGCGGATCGGCGTCGACGGCGTGAGCATCGACGGGTTCGAATGCGCCGGGCATCCGGGCGAGGACGATGTGCCGGGCCTGATCCTGATCCCCGCCGCCGCGCAGGCGCTGGAGATTCCGATCGTCGCCTCCGGCGGCATCGCCGACGCCCGCGGCCTGGTGGCCGCGCTCGCGCTGGGCGCCGACGGCGTGAACATGGGCACCCGCTTCCTGTGCACCGAGGAGTCCCCCGTGCACCGGACGGTGAAGGAGCAGATCGTCGCCCACACCGAGCGCGACACCCAGCTCATCTTCCGCACCCTGCACAACACCGCGCGGGTGGCGAACAACGAGATCAGCCGCAAGGTCGTCGAGATCGAAAAGGCCGGTGGCACCTTCGACGACGTACGCGACCTGGTCGCCGGCGCCCGCGGCCGCCGGGTATTCGAAGACGGCGACCTGGACGCGGGCATCTGGTCGGCAGGCCAGGTACAGGGCCTCATCCACGACATCCCCACCTGCGCCGACCTGATCTCCCGCATCGTGAACGAGGCCGAGGCCCTGATCAATTCCCGCCTGGCATCGTTCGTCGCCTAGGTCGCCCATCGTCCCCGCACGCCTCCCTCGTCATCCCGGCACGCCCCCCATGATCCCGGCACGCCCCCATGATCCCGGCATGCTTTTGGCCGGGATCACACCAGATACATCGTGGCGATCCCCGCGGTGACCGCGCAGGTCGCGATTACCCGGGCGGGGCCGAAGCCCTCCTTGAAGTAGACCGCGCCGATGAGTGCGCCGACGATGATGCTCGATTCCCGTAGTGCCGCAACGTCGGCCAGTGCGCCGCGGGTCTGCGCCCACAGCACCAGGCCGTAGGCGGCGGCGCTCAGCGCGCCGCCGGTCAGGCCGATCCGCCACACCGGCCGCGCCTCGAGCACCAGCTTGCGGCCGCGGCGGGCGAACAGGTACGCGGGCAACGCGATTCCCTCGAGCAGCATCAGCCAGCCGATGTAGCCGAGCGTGCTGTGCGCGTGCCGCACCCCGACGCCGTCGACGGTGGTGTACGCGGCGATCATCAGGCCGGTCGCGATCGCGGCCCCGACGGCCGCCGGGCGGGCGGGATCGGTGCGGCGGCCCCAGAACACCAGGCAGCCCAGGCCCGCCGAGATCAGCAGCACCCCGCCGAGCTGGCCCGCGGTCGGCGTCTCGCCCAGCACCAGCACCGCCAGCAGCGTCACCACCAGCGGTGACGTGCCACGGGCCAGCGGGTAGGTCTGGCTCAGATCGCCGAGGCGATAGCTCGTCACGAGCAGGCCGTTGTAGAACACGTGCAGCACCGCCGACACACCGAGCAGGATCCAGGACTGCCGGTCGGGTGCGGGCGCGAGCAGCAGCATCGGGATTCCGCACAGCGCCCCACCGATATTCACCAGCGAGATGGACACCGTCTTGTCGGGGATCCAGTGCGCGATGGCATTCCAGGCCGCGTGCAGGCAGGCGGCAACAAGCGTGGCAATCAGGACATCGACACCCATGATCGAGGAGGCTCTTTCTCATGCGGCCCGTTTCCGGGCAGGCTGATGGGAGCCCTCGGGGCTTTTATCCCGTAAGGTGTCGACGCTTCCGGCCGGCTGCCGGACCGCCGTGGCGTAGCTCGGTCCAGTCCGCGCAGACCTGATTGTGTTGGCGTGCCGACGGTCTGCGCGCGGAACCCTATACGCAACCGCGTGCTGATTCCGACAGTACCGCGCGGGCGCGGGTCCCGCCGAGCGAAACCTCTTCTGCGTGCCGGAAGTTCTCGGCATAATCGCTGAGGTACCCGCGGGCCGAGGGTACCGCCGGACGCGGTGAGGGAGAACCTGATGACGCAGAGTTCGCTAACAGACGGCACGGGTGGCGCGCGTCCGCGAACCGGAACGCCATGACCGCGCCCGCGCCGGAACCACCGTCCGTATCGATCATCGGTATCGGATGCCGGGTGCCGGGTGCGGCGGGGGTGGAACAGTTCTGGGACGTATTGCTGGAGGGCCGCGATGCTCGCGCGGCGGTCGCCGACGGTGAGCGGGCGCGGCTGGAGCCGAATGGACTGCACGCGTTCGACAACGGCTTCTTCGGAATCTCCGATCGCGATGCCGCGGCCATGGACCCCCGCGAGCGAGTGTGCCTGGAGGTTGCGGTCGAGGCGCTGGACGATGCGGGGGTGGGCCATCGGGTGCGCGGGTCACGGACGGCGGTGATCGTCGCGGTGGGTGGCGAGCACCGCACCGCGACCGGGCAGGCGGGCGCGCCGGGCGGACTCGCCGAGCGGCTGTCCGCGGCCCTGGACCTGCGTGGTCCGCTGGCGATGCTGGACGGCGGCTGCTCGTCGTCGCTGGCGGCCGTCGCCGCCGCGGTGCGGGCGCTGGCGGCGGACGAGGCCGGGCTGGCGATCGTCGGCGGCGTGAATCTCGCACTGCCACCGCACTTTTCGATAGACGAACCGGCCTTCGATCCGCGTGCGGTCGAGACGGTCAACGCCTGCCATCGCGACGACGGCTGCGCGGTGCTGATCCTGCAGCGCACCGCGGACGCTCGCCACGAAGGCAATCGGATCTATGCCGAGATCGCCGGTGTCGCAGTCGGTTCCGCAGACCGCTCGAGCCTGTTGGCCTCGGACGGACAGCAGGTGGTCCGAACCGCCTGGGCGCGTGCCGGATTCGCGCCACGCGACGCGGGCCTGTTCGAATGTCACGGCAACGGAGCACTGTTCGCCGAACCCTCGATCGACGCGGTGGCCGCCGCGCTGGCGCGGGATCGCGATCCGGCGGACAAGACCTGGATCGGATCGGCGACCTCGGCGGTCGGGCGGCCGGGTGCGGCCGCCGCGATCACCGGAATCGCCAAGGCGGCCCTGTGCATTCGGCACGGAATCATCGCACCCACGGTCGGTTTCCCGGACCGGCGCCCCCGCCTGGGCGAATTCGGCCTGCACGTCCCCACCGAGCCCATCGGCTGGCAAGACGTGCCCCTCCCCGACCGCCGCGCCGGAATCGACTCCTCCGGCTGCGGCGCCGCCGCCCACATAGTGCTGCACGGCCCGACCCGAACCACCCCACCCCGAGCCACCGACCCACCGTTCCTGCTCCCACTCAGCGCCCGCGACGAAACCGAACTGCGCACCCGCGCCGCCCACTGGGCCACCCTCCTGTCCCAATCCCCGGCCACCCTCCGCGAATTCACCACCGCCGCAGCACGATTGCTCCCCCAGGAGGCCCGTTCCACAATCATCGCCCGGAACGTCCCCGACGCCATCACCCACCTCTGCTTTCTGGCCGCACCCCTTTCCCCCTGCACCACAGCCACCCCACCGGCCCCCGCCGCGCCAACCCTCGCCCCAACAAGGCCAAAGGAGTCGGGGGGTGGGGTGCTGTTCTTGTTCTCGGCGGAGGGTGGGGAGTATTCGCGGATGGGGCGGGGGCTGGCGGCGCGGTATCCGGTGTTTGCGCGGGGGGTGGCCGAGGGGGCCGATGCGGTGGTGCGGGCGGGTGGGCCGCGGGTGTGGACGCCGCGGCATGGGTTCGGGCATGGGCTGGACTGTGCCGAGGTGGTGCAGCCTGCATTGTTCGTTTATCAGGTGGCGCTGGCGGAACTGTTGGGGGCGTGGGGGATTCGGCCGGATGCGGTGGCGGGGTATGGGCTCGGTGAGGTTGCGGCGGCGGTGGCGAGCGGGGCGCTGTCGGTGGCGGAGGGAGCGCGGGTGGCGGTGGCGCGCGGTCGGGCGCTCGCGCGGATGGACGGTCCCGTCGCGACGGCCGTGCTGGCGGTGTCGCCGGAGCAGGCGTGGCGGCTGGTGGAGCCGATGCGGGCCGAGGTGAGCATCGCGGCGATCCACGGCGCGGAGTCCGTGGTGGTGGCGGGCGTGCCGAATTATGTGGAGACGGTGCTGAGGCGGGCGGGGCGGCGCGGGATGTCCTGGCATCGGGTGGTCGACGATCCCGCCGCGTACGGCCCCGAAGTTCGCGCGGTGCGAGACGAATTCGTTACGGTGCTAGGCGATCTCGATCCTCGGGCGGCCGAGCGTCGCTTGTATTCGACGACTCTCGGGCGGCCGCTCGATAACCGCGAGCGGGTCGACGCGGATTACTGGGCCGACAACCTCTGCGGCGCAGTCGATGTGGCATCCGCGCTGGATTCGGCTGCGGCGGATGGCATCTCGACGGTGATCGAGGTATCACCGCGGGCAGTGCTCGCCACACTGGTTCGACAGCACTCGTCCTTCCGCGCCTCCGCGCACGCACTGACCGGGGAGAACGAGGCCGTCTCGTTTCTCGATGTGGTGGCGGGACTGTACCTGGAGGGCCGCGCCATCGATTGGGCGGCACAGGGCGAGTTCACCGGCGTATCGGTCGAAAGACTGTGGCGGCGTTCAATTTTCCCGCAGATCGCCCCCGCCGAAGTACGGCGACGCGCGAAGCCGCGGCCGGTCGATATCGCCCTCCCGGACAGGTCGCCGGTACCCACGGCATTCTGGCTGCGGCGGCTCCTCTGGGTCGCGGCCGGGACGCGGCTGACCGACTTCACCGTCCACGGCCGGGTCGATGCCGCCGTGCTGCCCGATGTCGGGTTCCGCGCCGGAAGCCGGGTGCTCGCGGCCTTCGGGCAGGTGCCGCTGGCCTCGGGCCGCATTGCCGCCGCACCCACTCCGGCGGATATCGTCGCCTGGCTGCGCACCGTCGACGCCCACCGGAGCCACCGCGATCCCGAAAACCACAGTGCCATTGGGCTTTTCGGCTATATTCCGCTCGACACTGCAGCCGTCGACGCCTGCCTGCGCCTGATCGCCACCGCGGCCGCCGACCTGCTCCCGCCGGACCGGTGGCCGTTCCCGGTCGGCATCGCCTCCGCCTGGCTCGACGACACCGCCGGGCTCCTGCTCACCGAGGCCCACGCGTTCGTGCGCGCCGCGCACCCCGGCGAGCTGCTCAGCGATGTGATCGCCATCGACCAGCACGGCGCACCGGCCGTCGCCCTGCTCGGCGTGCGCAGCGCGCTGGACACCGCCGATCGGGAGCATGCTTCGCAGTCCGATATCGTCCAGCCGACCGGGATCGTCTACCGAATACGCGAGACGGCAACGGGTTACGCCTGGGACGCCGTCGATGCGCTGCCCGACGATCTGCTGCCGATCGGGGAGACGCCCCGAACGGAGGCGCGCCCACTGCTGCTGGCCGAAACCTGGACTCCGCTGGCGGTGCCCGCGGCCTCGGAGGCGCATTCCGATGCGCGGTTCCAGCGGGCCCTGGTGGTGGGCGCGTCCGAGGCGGCGGCCGCGCTCGGCGCCGAACTCGGCCGCCGATTGCCCACCGAGCGAATCGCGCGCGATCCGGCGGCGGCCGATTCGCTCATCGCATCGCTGCTCGCCGGGCGGCGAGAGCCGACGGCCGTGGTGCTGGTCTGGCCGGACGGGCGACCGGAGGGGCCGATCGTCGAGCAGGCCCGGCGCGCTCTCGCTGTGCTGCAACGCATTCGGGGCAGCGCGGCGACGGCGCTGACCGTGGTCCTGCCCGACCGCGACGCCATCGCCCAGCACGCCGTTGCCGGGCTGGTGCGCTCGCTGCGACGGGAGTCGCCGCACCCGACCCGGCTGATCTGGCTGACGGGGCACGATCCCGGACCGGCGCTCGATCTGGTCATGAATCCGGCCGGGCCGCAGGAGGTTCGGATCGCCGACGGCAGGGTGTCGGCGCGCCGGTTCGAACCGGTGGCGCCCGCCGAGAGCGCGATCGGCCTCAGCGCCAACGGGACCTACGTGGTGACCGGCGGTCTCGGCAGGCTCGGCGCGATCGCGGTGCGCTGGCTGCTCGACGCGGGCGCGCACGATGTGGTGGTGCTGACCCGCACGCCCCGCCCGCTGCCCGCGCTGCTGGCCGGTCTCGAGGACCGGATCGTGGTGGTGCGCTGCGATGTGACCGACCGGGCCGACCTGGCCAATGCGCTCGACGACGTGCGCGAATGCGGTTCCGTCATCCGCGGATTCGTGCACGCCGCCGGTATCCGGCGCGACGCCGACTTCGCCGCCACCACCCCGGACCTGCTCACCGCCCTCTTCCGGCCCACCCTCGTGGCCGCCGCCGCGCTGCTCGACCTCACCGCGACCGATCCGATCGATGTCGGCCTGCTGTTCTCCTCCACCCTCGGCGCCCTCGGCGGCCCCGGCCAGGCCGCCTACGCCGCCGCCCACGCGGCCCTCCAGGCCCTGGCCCGCACCCGAGGCCGCGGGACCATCTGCATCGGCTGGGGCAGAACCGAATCCACCCCGCCGGAAGCGGAACCCGGGTCATCGCTCGCCGCAGGCACGGTCGACCCCGCCCACGGCCGAGCGGTCCTGACCGAGATCCTCCGACACCGCGACCCACTCCTCCTCGCCCCCGATGACGACCCCACCCCCGCCCTCGACCCGCCCTGCCGCCCGTTCGGGTGCGACGGGTCGGCAGGATCCCGGCCGAAAGCATGCCGGGATCAAGGGGAACCACCCAGGCACGTGGGCAATGGAGAGCTGCACGCGGCCCAAGGAAAGCCGCACGTGCGCCTGGACCGAGGCGAGGCACACACGCACCCGGGTCAGGGGGAGCCGCACATGCACCTGGATCAAGGGGAAGCACACACGCATCCGGATCAAGGGGAGCCACGCACACATCGGAAGCAAGGGGAGCCGCACATGGACCCGAGTCAAGGGAGATCACAGACCCGCCTGGATCAGGCCGACTCTGGCCGCGGCGGTGCGGCACACGACTCGCTCCACAGCGGGCCAAGACACAACTCATTCCAAGGCGGCGCAACGCACAACTCACCCCACAGCGGCACAACACACAACCCACTCCACGGCGGCGCAACACACAACGCACCCCACGGCGGCGCAACACACAACGCACCCCACAGCGGCACAACACACAACGCACCCCACAGCGGCACAACACACAACTCGCTCCAGGGTGGAGGAGTGCATGGGTCAGGGCGGAGTGAGGCGGGTGGGGTTCGGGAGGGGGAGGTTGTGGTGGGGGCGGTGGGGCGGATTATTCGGGCGGCGTTGGCTGTGATGTTGGAGCGGCGGGTTGAATTGTTGGATCCGAGGGCCGATTTCGGGGCGCTGGGGGTGTCGCGGGCGCAGATGGGGGAGTTGCGGCGGACGCTCGAGGCGCGGTTGGGGCTGGTGCTGGGGGATTCCGATATTGGCGATCATTCGACCGTCGCGGCGCTCGGCGCCGAACTCAGCGCCCGGATGCGGGCCGCTCATCCGCTCGAGGAGTCGCCATGAACACCGTCGATATGCTGGCCGCAGCCGTCGCCCGCCGGGCACAGGACCGGCCCGACGATCCCGCCTTCACCGCGCTGTCGTACCCGGACGGCGACCCGGTGCCGAACACGCTGTCCTGCGGTCGATTACACACCGCCGCGGGTGCGCTGGCCGAGCGCATCCGCGGCGTCACCGTCCCCGGCGATCGCGTCGCGATCCTCTGCGAGCACGGCCTGGACTACGTGGTGGCCTTTCTGGCCTGCCTCTACAGCGCCCGGGTGGCGGTGCCGCTGTTCCCGGTCTCCGCGCGCCGCGGCCTCGGGCGGCTCGCGGCCGTGCTCGCCGATGCCGCGCCCGCACTCAGCCTGGTCAGCCCCGGCGCGGAAACCGTCACGGCGAGAGCCGGTCTCGCGGTCGGGCGGGTGCTGGCGACAGCGACGGAGCCGACCGCGCCCCCGGTGCTCGACCCGATTGGCGACGATCCGGCCTACCTGCTCTACACCGCCGATTCCGCGCTGCCCGAATCCGGTATCGCGGTCACCCACGCGAATCTGGCCGCCGCCCTGGAACAGCTGCGCACCGGCCTGCCCGCGACGGCCGCGAAGCCGATCGTGACCTGGCTGCCGTTCCACCACGATATGGGCCTGATACTGGCGCTGGCCCTGCCGCTGTACACCGGGGTCCCGGCGGTCACGCTCGCGCCCGCCGCCTTCGCCGTGCGCCCCGCCCGCTGGCTGCGCGCCTGCTCCGACTATCGCGCGGGCACCACCGTCAGCCCGAATTTCGGTCTCACCCTGGCGATCTCGGGCAGCACTGCGGCCGAGCGCGCCGGTCTCGACCTGTCCGCGCTGGACCTGCTGATCAACGGCGCCGAACCGATTCGCGCCGAGGCCCTGGCCGCCTTCACGAAGACGTTCTCGCCCTACGGCTTCCGCCACCGCGCCCACACCCCGGGCTACGGTTTCGCGGGCGCGACCCTGCCGGTCGCCTATCTCGCCCAGGACGAGGAGCCGACCGCCGTCGAATTCGACCGGGCCGCACTGGCCGCGGGCCGCGCGGTGGTCGCCGGGCACCCGCCGCAGGGCCTGGCGCTGGTCGGCTGCGGTGTGCCCGCCGGGCCCTCGGTGCGGGTGGTCGATCCGATCCATCGGGTGGAACTGGCTCCCGGCGAGATCGGCGAGATCTGGGTGGCGGGCCCGAATGTGTGCCCCGGATACTTCCGCCGCCCGCGCGCCACCGCCGCGTTCTTCGGCGCCGAATTGCCCGACAGCCCCGAGAAGTGGCTCCGCACCGGCGATCTCGGCTTCTTCCACGACGGCCAGCTCTACCTGTCGGGCAGGCTCGCGGACATGCTCGTGCTGGGCGGGCGGCGCCACTATCCCGCCGATGTCGAGGCGACGGCGGTCCAGGCCGTGCCCGAGCTGCGGCCCGACCGGATCGCCGCCTTCGTCGTGGAGTGCGACGAGCGCGAGACCCTGGTGCTGCTGGCCGAACTCGCCGACCGGTTCGCCGATCCGGGCGAGGTGGTCCGGCAGATTCGCACCGCCGTCACCACCACCCACGACATCGCAGCGGTCGAGGTCGTGCTGGTCGCCCCGGGCGCGATCCCGACCGACACCGCCGGGCGACCGGCCCGCGGCCGATGCCGGACCCGCTATCTCGCGGGCCTGGTCGCACCCGGCACGCGCTGAACCGATTTGGCGTGTCCGGCAGTGCGCGCGCCGCATCTGCCGCATCATGTCACGATGGCAAGCGCTCCCTATTCCGTGCAATGGCTCGACGAGCCGGAGGATCACGACTATCCGGCCGCGGGCGACTATCTGGCGCTGATCGCCGACGGGTCCACCGTCGACGCGATCGTCTCGCTCCTGCGCACCGCCCCCGTGGTGCACAAGAAGGCGAAGGACATTCTGCGGGCGGCCGCCCTGCCGCTGCTGCCGCCGGACAATCCGCACGTGCGCACCGATCTGGCGAAAATCCTGACGGGTAAATCGCTCTCGCCGATCCTGCTGGTGCAGGGCGATCTCGCCACCGGCTCGCCGCTGCAGATCGCCGACGGCTACCACCGCGTGTGCGCCTGCTACCACACCGACGAGAACATTCCGATCCCGACCAAGCTCGCGCCGATGCGGGACGGCAGGCCGCTGGTGCCCGCGAAGGCGAAGAAGGCGGCCGGTAGAGCGAAGCCGAAGAAGTAGGCCCGTGACGTTCTCGACTCTGGCCCTGGTGCTGATCCTCGGCCTGGTCGGACCACTGCTGTCGTGGCGGGCCGCCTGGCACGTGCCGGTGATCCTGGGCGAGCTGGTGGCCGGAATCCTGTTCGGCGCCACCGGCTTCGGGGTATTGCACGCGGGCGATCCGCTGTTCTCGTTCCTGGCCGACATGGGTTTCGCGCTGGTCATGTTCGTCGCGGGAACGCATGTGCCGGTGCGTGATCCGTCGGTGCACGCGGCGCTGGGCGTGGGTGCGGTGCGGGCGGTGCTGGTCGGGGTGTTCGCCGCCGCGGCCGGTTTCTTTCTCGCCGACTGGTTCGGCACCGGGCACGGCGCGATATATGCCGTGCTCATCGCGTCGTCGTCGGCGGCGCTGGTGCTGCCGATCATCGATTCCCAAGGGCTGCGGGGACGTTCGGTGCTGGAGCTGACCGCGCAGGTCGCGGTCGCCGATACCGCCTGCATCGTGGCGCTGCCGCTGGTGATCGATGTCGGCAATGCGGGGCGGGCGACCCTGGGCGCGCTCGCGGTCGCCGCGGCCGCGGCGGTGCTGTTCGTGCTGCTGCGCTATCTGGAGCGGTCCGGGCTGCGCAAGCGCGCGCACGAGGTGTCGGAGGACCGGAAGTTCGCGCTGGAGCTGCGGGTCAGCCTGGCGCTGCTGTTCGCGATGGCCGCCCTCGCCACCCGCACCCACGTGTCGATCATGTTGGCGGGCTTCGCGGCCGGGCTGGCCGTGGCCGGGGTGGGTGAGCCGCGGCGGGTGGCGCGGCAGCTGTTCGCGGTGACCGAGGGCTTTCTCGGTCCGCTGTTCTTCGTCTGGCTGGGCGCCCGGCTGAATCTGCGCGAATTCGGGGAGCAGCCGCGGCTGATCGCGCTCGGCCTGGCGCTGGGCGTGGCGGCGGTGCTGGCGCACGGGCTGATGCGACTGCTGGGTCAGCCGATCACCTTCGCGACCCTGGCGGCGGCACAGATCGGGGTGCCGGTGGCGGCGGTGACGGTGGGCACCCAGCTGCATGTGCTGGTGCGCGGCGAGGCGTCGGCGATGATGCTGGGCGCGCTGGTGACGATCGCCGCGGCGGCGGTCGGGTCGGCGCTGGCCGCCCGCCGGGGCTCGGCGGCGGACGGCGACGGCTCAGGAGGAGGGTCGGCCGAGTAGCCGATCCGTTTCGCGCCGTTCGCGTTTGGTGGGCCGACCGGAGCCGCGATCGCGCCGGGGCAGGGACGCGAGGATCTCCGGGGCGGGTGGCGGCGGACTCTTGTCGATCAGGCACTGGGCGGCGATCGCCGCACCCACGCGCTTGGCGATGACCCGCTCCACGACGACGATGCGCTCCAGGCCGTTGACCCGCACCCGCACCTCGTCGCCGGGCTTGATCTGGTGGGCAGGTTTGACCGCCACCCCATTGACACGCACGTGCCCGCCGCGACACGCGGTCGCGGCGGCAGACCGTGTCTTCATCAAACGCACAGCCCAAATCCAGGAGTCGACCCTGCTCACCCGCCTCTCCGCGATTCTTGGCCATACAGGTAAGAGCCGCGAGACTTGGTCACAGGTCCTGCGTCGACTGCCCCGTGAGCTTTGGGCGTACCCGACGAGTTACCCATGTGCTCACGAGACCAGTCGTCACGTGGGCCGAAATCCTTCACGTGTACCAGGTTACGGGCTCGCGAAGCAGGGCTCAGGCGGCGACGCGGCGCGCGGTGACGATGGAGTCCGGGTTCAGCGAGGCGTAGCTGACGGTCTCGCCCGACTGCGGGGCCTGCAGGATCTTGCCGTCGCCGGCGTACATGGCCACGTGGCCGCCGCCGTTCTGGATGACCAGGTCGCCCGGCCGCAGCGACTCGAAGGCGACCGGCTTGCCGACGTGCGACATCTCGAAGCTGGTGCGCGGCAGCTGGATTCCGGCCTGCTTGTAGGCCCACTGCACGAGGCCGGAGCAGTCGAAGGACGACGGGCCGGACGCGCCCCACACGTAATCGGAGCCGATCTTCGTGCGGGCGGCGTCGAGCGCGACATCGCCGGCGGTGTTGTGCTGCTGCTGGAACATGCCCGGCATCGGCGGCGCGAAGTTGGGCAGCCCCGGGGCGGCCTGACCCGGCCCGGCCATGGACTGCGGCGCCAGCACGTGCTGGGCTTCCTTGATCTGGTCGGCGTGGTCGGCGAGCGCCTGGTTGACCTGGCCGACCTGCTGGTCGAACTGCGGGCCGACCGGCACGTCGAAGTTACCGACGCCGGGGATGTTGATGGTCGCGGCCATGGCCGGAATCGCGGGCATGGCACCGGTTGTGGCGGCGACGGCGCCGAAAACTAGGGCGCCCTTCACGGAATTCGGGAGTCGCGACTCCCGTTGCAGACTGTGTTTACCCACCGAGCTGAGTCTCCTGTTTCTTCCTGCCCACTCCGCCGACCGGGTTAGCTGTCGGGTTCGGGTCGGGAAGATCGGCCCTACCCCGACGGCCTTGCGGCCGAAGGGGATTCACCCCGTGTAACTGGTTCCCCGGCTCGGTGATCGGGCTGCCCACCCGACCCTCGATTAGGCGGCTGCCTAGCGGGCCGCCCCTGGGGTGAGCGACATACTCCGCTAAGTCACGAAGAGATTACGGCTACGCGCGGGTGTTGTCCACCCCACAGCGCGCGTGTCGATACGACACCGACGAAGTCCCAGGACAGACCCCAGTTCTGCGGTCCCGGGCAGTAGGTCACGGCGCGATATCGATTCGGGCACAGGCGTTATCGAACCGAGAATCGCGCGCGTTACAAATTCGGACACCCGCTCAGTGCGCGCCGCCGTTACCTGGGGAGACGGTCCGTTCGAGGTCCTCGATGCGGCGGCGGGCGTCGGCGAGCTCGACCTCCAACTGCCCGAGCGCCATCACCAGCGGGCCCACCGCGAGGTCGGCGACCAACTGCGGATCGTCGTAGCCGCGCTCGATGGCCACCAGTATGTTGCTGCGGATGCGCGCGGCGACCGGTGCGTCGGCCGGTACGTTCCACGACTCGACCACCTCCGCGACGGTGGGAACGGACTCCTCGGACATGGCCCCTCCCTGCAACTGGGGATCAGGTTCGCGAACAGACACCAGCGTAGAAGGGCCCGGGGCCGCGGGGGACCACCTCCGCGCAATAGGGCGAGCGCAATCCGCACCTTCCGACCATTCGGATTCCTACGGCGCCACGACCCTTCGATATCCGTCTCTACGGCATTCGATAGATACGGCGAGAAAGCGGAAGGCACGCGCTACGGTGTACGGGCATGGACCCCGTGCGGAATCCGTATGCCCCCGGCGCCGGCCAGCGGCCGCCCGAACTCGCGGGCCGGGACAAGCAGCTCGACGCCTTCGACATCGTGCTGGAGCGCGTCTCGCGCGGGCGGCCCGAGCGCAGCGTGATGCTCACCGGACTGCGCGGGGTCGGAAAGACCGTGCTGCTCAACCAGCTTCGCTCGGCCGCGCGCACGCGCGGCTGGGGCACGGGCAAATTGGAGGCGCGACCCGATCAGGAGCTGCGCCGGCCGCTGGCCTCGGCGCTGCACATGGCGGTGCGGCAGATCGCGGTGGCGCACCGCAATCCGGAGCTGGTCGACGACTTCCTCGGCATCCTCAAGGCTTTCGCGCTGCGCGCCACCGCGGACAAGGGCATGCGCGAGCGCTGGCAGCCCGGCATCGACGTGCCCGCGGTGACCGGCCGGGCCGATTCCGGCGATATCGAGATCGACCTGGTGGAACTGCTGATGGAGGCCGCGCAGGTGGCCCGCGACGGCGGCGTGGGCATCGCGGTGTTCATCGACGAGATGCAGGATCTGGGACCGGCCGACGTCTCCGCCGTCTGCGGCGCGTGCCACGAATTGAGCC
This sequence comes from Nocardia terpenica, assembly GCF_013186535.1. Lineage (NCBI taxonomy): Bacteria > Bacillati > Actinomycetota > Actinomycetes > Mycobacteriales > Nocardiaceae > Nocardia > Nocardia terpenica. Next base: position 1,680,132 of record NZ_JABMCZ010000002.1, on the reverse strand, counting down.
AGGAGGCAGCGCCGTTGATCGTGGTGGGCGCGGGCTTGCCGCACCTGCCCGCGGTGCTGTCGGCGTCCAAGAGCTACTCCGAGCGACTGTTCGGCTACCACCGCATCGACCGGCTCGACCGCGAATCGGCGGACCTGGCGCTCATCGCGCCCGCCGAGCGCGAGCAGGTGAAGTTCACCGAGGGCGCGCTGGATGCGCTGTACCGCAAGGCCGACGGCTATCCGTACTTCGTGCAGGCGTACGGCAAGGCCACCTGGGACGTGGCCACGCAGAGCCCGATCGGCGCGGAGGACGTGGAGCTGGCCGCACCCACGGCCGAGGAGGAGCTGGCGGTCGGCTTCTTCGGCTCCCGCTACGAGCGGGCGACCCCGGCGGAGCGAGAGTACATGCGCGCCATGGCCGATCTGTCCGGCGACGACGGTCCGGTGGCGACCGCGGCGGTGGCGGCCGAGCTCGGGCGCAAGCCCGCGTCGCTGTCTCCGGCGCGGGATGGGTTGATCAAGAAGGGGCTCATTTATTCGGCGGAGCGGGGGACTATTGGGTTTACTGTGCCGCATTTCGGGCGGTATCTGCGGAGTGTGAGCTGAGTTCCCGGCCAAAAGCATGCCGGGAACAACGTGGGGGGCGGGCCGGGAACAACGTGGGCGCGGGCCGGGAACGCGTGGGTGGTAGCCGCGTATTCGCTTGTATTCCAAGATCATTAGAGACGGTTAGATTTCACAGAAGCCAACCCCTACCGGTGAGTAACAAACGCTCCTACACTCGAATGTGATTCTGATCACGTCCGAGGAGGACAGCATGGCGACCACCGCGAAAGTCGACGCCACCGAGGAACAGGCCCGGGCGCTCGTCGAGGAATCCCGCGAAACGACCTGGGCCAAGCCGTCGTTCGCGAAGGAGATGTTTCTCGGTCGCTTCCGGCTCGACCTGATCCACCCGTACCCGCGGCCCTCGGCGGAGGACTCCGCCAAGACCGAGGCGTACCTGACCCGACTGCGCGCCTTCTGCGAGATCATCGACGGCGAGGCGATCGAGGCGGAGTCGAAGATTCCCGCCGAGTACGTCCAGGGGCTGGCCGAGCACGGCTGCTTCGGCCTGAAGATCCCGGAAGAGTACGGCGGACAGGGACTTTCGCAGGTCGGCTACAACCGGGCGCTGATGCTCGTCGGCTCGGCGCATCCCAGCCTCGGCGTGCTGCTGTCGGCGCACCAGTCCATCGGCGTGCCGGAACCGCTGAAGCTGGCCGGGACACCCGAGCAGAAGCGAGAGTTCCTGCCGCGCTGCGCGAAAGGAGCGGTCAGCGCCTTTCTGCTCACCGAGCCCGACGTCGGCTCCGACCCGGCGCGGATGGCCTCCACCGCCACGCCGACCGCGGATGGCGAGGCGTACGAGCTCAGCGGCGTGAAGCTGTGGACCACCAACGGCGTGGTCGCCGAGTTGCTGGTGGTGATGGCACGGGTGCCCCGCAGCGAGGGCCATCGCGGCGGCATCTCCGCGTTCGTGGTGGAGGCCGACTCGCCGGGCATCACCGTGGAGCGCCGCAATGCCTTCATGGGCCTGCGCGGCATCGAGAACGGCGTCACCCGCATGGACAAGGTGCGGGTGCCCGCGCGCAATCTCATCGGCCGCGAGGGCGACGGCCTGAAGATCGCGTTGACGACCCTCAACGCCGGGCGGCTCGCCATTCCGGCGCTGTGCACGGCGGCGGCCAAGTGGTCGCTCAAGATCGGCCGGGAATGGTCGGCCGCGCGGGTGCAGTGGGGGCGGCCGGTCGGCGAGCATGCCGCGGTGGGCGCGAAGCTGTCCTTCATCGCCGCAACGACTTTCGCGCTGGAGGCCGCGCTGGACCTGTCCGGCGCCATGTGCGACGAGGACCGCAACGACATTCGCATCGAGGCGGCGCTGGCCAAGCTGTGGGCCTCGGAGATGAGCTGCCGCATCGCCGACGAGCTGGTCCAGATCCGCGGCGGCCGCGGCTACGAGACGGCCGCCTCGCTGCGGGCGCGCGGCGAACGCGCGGTCGCCGCCGAGCAGTTGGTCCGCGATCTGCGCATCAACCGGATCTTCGAGGGCTCCAGCGAGATCATGCGGCTGCTGATCGCCCGCGAGATGGCCGACGCGCACATGGCCGCCGCCGGGGCACTGGTCGACCGCAATGCCGAGTTCAAGGACAAGGCCAAGGCGGCGGTGGGCGCGAGCGGTTTCTACGCCAGGTGGTTCCCGCAGTTGGCCGTCGGCGCGGGCACCGTGCCCGCCACCTACGCCGAATTCGGGCCGCTGGCACGGCATCTGCGCTTCGTCGAGCGCTCCGCGCGCAAGCAGGCGCGCTCGCTGATGTACGCGATGGCGCGCTGGCAGGCGAAACTCGAGTACCGCCAGGGCTTCCTGGGCCGCATCGTCGACATCGGCGCGGAGCTGTTCGCGATGTCGGCGGCCTGCGTGCGGGCCCAGGCGCTGCGGGCCGAGGACAGCCCCGAGGCCCCGGCCGCCGAACAGCTGGCCGACGCTTTCTGCAAGCAGGCCCGAATCCGCGTGCACCAGCTGTTCGCCGCCCTGTGGGACAACACCGACGACACCGACACCACCGTGACCCGCGCCCTCCTGGACGGCCGCTTCCGCTGGCTCGAGGGCGGCGTGCTCGACCCCAGCGAGGGAACGGGGCCGTGGATCGCCGAATGGCAGTTCGGCCCATCCACGGAACAGAACCTGCTCTCGCCATTCCTCCCCTCGACCCGCACCGGCGCGACGACATAGGCCGGAGCCCAAGAAGCACAACGTGACTCCGGCGGACCGAACTAGCCGAGCGTGGCGAAGAATTCGCGGAGGTCGGCGGCGTAGGCGGTGGACTGGTCCATGGCGATGAAGTGATGCCCGGACGGGTTGTGCTCGGGCCAGTGCACGATCTTCGCCGTGCGTTCGGCGAGGCGGCGGATGCCCGGTGTGCTGCTGTAAACGCCGGTCGGGACCTGGGCCGAGCCGGTGGGCCAGGCGAATCCGGTGCTGTCGTAGTAGGGCCAGGCCGAGGTCGCGAAGGTGGCGGTGAACCAGTAGAGGGCGACGGTGGTGAGGACCTCGTCGCGGGCTATCGCGTCGTCGAGTGCCGCGGCGCTGGAGAATTCCTGGAACTTCTGCAGCATCCAGGCCAGCGCCGCTGCCGGGGAGTCGGTCCAGCCGAGCGCGAACGTCTGTGGGGCCGAACGCAACAGCGCGTGATGGTCGACGCCGGTCGTCCAGTCCGCCGACATCATCGCCTCGTACCCGGCGCGCTCGGCGTCGGTCAGATCGGGCACGTCGGCGGGCGTCGGGATGCCCAGCCCGGCGGTGATGTACAGGCCCAGTACCCGATCCGGCGCCGCCTCGGCCATGGCGGTGGCGACGTAGGACCCGAAATCGCCGCCCTGCACGCCGAAGCGGCGGTAGCCGAGCCGGTCCATCAGCACCAGCCACATCCGCGCGACCCGCTCGGCGGTCCAGCCGGTATCGCCCGGCGCGGCGGAGAACGCGAAGCCGGGCACCGACGGCACCACCACGTGGAAGGCCCGCGCCGGATCGCCGCCGTGCGCGCGGGGATCGGTCAGCGGGCCGATCAGCTCCGCGAATTCGGCGAAGGTATTGGGCCAGCCGTGGTTGAGCACCAGCGGCACGGCATCCGGCTCGGGCGAGCGCACGTGCACGAAATGCACGTCCAGGCCGTCGATCTCGGTCAGATACTGCGGAAACTCGTTGAGCCGCCGCTCCTGTGCCCGCCAGTCGTATTCGGTGCGCCAGTACCGGGCCCACTCCCGCACCTCCGCCACCGGCACGCCGCGCTCGCGGCCGGTACCGGGCAGCTGTCCGGCCCACCGGGTGTCGGCGAGGCGGCGATGCAGGTCGTCGAGGTCGGACTGGGGGATGTCGATGCGGAAGGGGCGGATCTCTGTGCTCATGGGAAGAACGGTAGAGGGGATGTAGGACAGCTCTGGTCCTAGATCTGACTGGAGATTATCGGCCTATCTAGTGGTTGCCCTAGATATGGCTAGATAGAGCTATCGCGCCTCGACCTTGTGATTCCGGCACGCTTTTGGCCGGAATCTACCGACAGCCGTCGGGCCCTGTGGGTCCCGGCCAAAAGCATGCCGGGACCTTGCGAGAACGTGCCGGGACCTTGCGAGAACGTGCCGGGACCTCGCGAGAACGTGCCGGGGCCTCGCGAGAACGTGCCGGGGCCTCGCGAGAACGTGCCGGGGCCTCGCGAGAACGTGCCGGGGCCTCGCGAGAACGTGCCGGGGCCTCGCGAGAACGTGCCGGGGCCTCGCGAGAACGTGCCGGGGCCTCGCGAGAACGTGCCGGGGCCTCGCGAGAACGTGCCGGGGCCTCGCGAGAACGTGCCGGGGCCTCGCGAGGACCTACGCATGGGAGGACAGGAAGATCTAGCGATCTCTAGTCGACTCGATAGATAGGCATATCGACTATGAGACAACGAGTTTCAGCCGATCCGTCGTCTACCGACAGCGGCGATTGCACAACGTGTCCATAACACCGGGTTCCGGTGGCCGACGCGCCGGAAATCCCACTCGACAACCGGGCAAGAGCGGACTGTTCAGGAGCACGTCATGTCCCCGATCGCCCTTCGCGCCGATCACCGCCTCACCGTCAGCGCCGACGATGGCACACCGCTCGCCGTGCGTACCCTCGGCGCGGCCGACGCCCCGCTCACCGTGGTCTTCGTGCACGGCCACTGCCTGCGGGCCGAATCCTGGTCCTTCCTGCGCGACCAGTTGCTGCGGCAGTGGGGGAGCGACACCCGCATGGTGTTCTACGACCACCGCGGCCACGGCGAATCCGGGGCGGCGGACCCGGCCAGCTACACCGTCGAACAGCTCGGCCTGGATCTGGACGCGGTGCTGCGTGCGGTCGTGCCGACCGGACCGGTGGTGCTGATCGGGCATTCGATGGGCGCGATGGTGGTGCTCGCCTACGCCCGGCTGTTCCCGGAGGCGATCGGCGCGCGCGTGATCGGCGTCGGGCTGCTCGCGGCCACGGCCGGGGGGCTCACCACGGTGGGCCTGGCCCGCGTCCTGAATCGGCGCACGGTGACCTCGCTGCGGGTGGCGGTGCGGCGGGCGCCGCGGGTCCTGCAGGCGTCGAAACGGTTGAGCCGCCGCGTCTTCGAGCCCATCATGCGCGAGGCGAGCTTCGGTACCCGACGGGTGAATCCGCGGGTGGTCGCCGTCGCCACCGCGATGCTCAACGACACGCCGCTGCTCACCATGGCCTGCTTCCTGGATTCGCTGATCCGCTTCGACGAGACCGCGACGCTGCGGCTGCTGGCCGATCTCCCGGCCCTGGTGCTGGGCGGGTCGGCCGACCTGATGATTCCCTTCGCGCATTCGGCGGTGCTGGCGTCGCAACTCACCGGGGCCGAACTGGTCCGCCTCGACGGAGCCGGGCACAGCGTGATCATGGAGCGCGCCGAGGAGGTGGCGGTGGCGATCGTGGCCCTGGTGGAACGCGCGGCGCGGACCGCGGGCGGCCACGCGCCCGCCTTCGCCGTCGCGGGGTGAAAGTCTAGGGAAAACCCACCGATTCCTGACGTGATCAGCAATGTTCGAAATCCCGACGAGCCAGATCGCCGAAGATCACGTACTGTGTTGTAGATCACCGTGTGTGGTCAATCACAGGCTAGAGGAGGTTTCGATGACACGCAGCGAGATCGCGGAGCTCCGCTTCGCCGTCGGCCAGCTCCGGCAGTCCATCGGCGCACTGCGCACCCATTACGGAGAGGCCAAATCGGTACGGCGCCTGGAGAACGACCTCGAACGGCTCGCCATCGACGCCGACGAGTTCGAGCAGTCACCGCCGCCCGAGGTCGCGCGGCAGCGCGAACAGGAGGTCATCTACGTCCCGGACAGCAAGTCCGACGAGGCCGCCTGGATGGGCGCCCAGGACGAGGGCCTCGGCTTCCACTCCCGCCCCCGCACCAAATAATTCGCCCACCCGCCGCGAGCCGATGCCCCACCCGGCTCGCGGCCCGGCCATGCCCGCCCCCGGCCGCCTCCCCCACCCACACCGGGTAGCCAGTTTGTCGCCCATCCCCCTCACACGCCCGATCCCCACTCCCGCTGCGCCACAACGCCCGCAAACCCGACACGGTTCGGAGCCTCCGGTGAGATCCCGGCCAAAAGCACGCCGGGATCAGACGAGTAATCAGCCCGCCGAGATCGAGAGAGCACACAGCACGCCGGGATCAAGAGAGCACACAGCACGCCGGGATCAAGAGAGCACACAGCACGCCGGGATCAAGAGAGCACACAGCACGCCGGGATCAAGAGAGCAATCAGCCGCGGATCAAGACACCTCAACCTCGGCGATACTGCCAAGTCCCCCAATCGCGGCAGCGCCAAGTCCCCAATCCCGGCAGCACCACCAAGACGCCCAGTCGCGGCAGAGCTGCCAAGTCGCCCCAACCCGGGCGGCGTGCCAAGACCCCTGATCCCGGCGTGCTTTTGGCCGGGATCTTGCTGGGGATTCCGGAGGAAAGCGTGTCGGAAACGGGGGTGGGGGTGTGGTGGGCGAAAAGTGGTGTGCGCCAATCTAGTTCGGTGAGGATTGCCGGTCGTTCGCCACTGTGGCTTGGTGGGGGGAATTCTCAGACAATGTGGCGCAAATCATATGGGGGCGGATGGGGGCATATTCTCGGGACCCGTGACAGGCCATAGCTCGGGTGTCGTATCGTGCTCAGCATCACATTCGATGCCGGAGGTAACGATGACGTTCCACGGGTTCCATGGCGTAGATCAGCGAGGCATCCAGCAGTGAGCGCCGCACCTACACGCGCGCCCGAATCGGGCACAGGAGTTTTCGGCACCGGTCGGGCGGCCATCGCCGCCCGGACCCTGCGCACCGACCGATGGTGGGTTCCGCCGCTGGCGACGGTGCTCGGGCTGGCCGCGTTCATCATCTATGCGACAGTCAGAGCCTTTGTGCGGACGGCATATTGGGTGCCGGACTACCACTACCTGACGCCGTTCTACTCGCCGTGCGTGAGTACCTCGTGCGTCGAGGGCTCCAGTCACTTCGGACACTGGGTCGGCGCGCTGCCGTCCTGGATTCCGCTCGGCTTCCTGGTGCTGCCGTTCCTGTTGCTGTTCCGGCTCACCTGCTACTACTACCGCAAGGCCTACTATCGCGCGGTGTGGTTCTCGCCCCCGGCCTGCGCGGTCTCGGAGCCGCACGCGAAATACACCGGGGAGACCCGGCTTCCGCTGATCATCCAGAACGCGCACCGCTACTTCTTCTATATCGCGGGCATCGTCGCGGTGATCAACACCTACGACGCGATCATCGCCTTCCACGGCAAATCCGGCGGTTTCGGATTCGGCCTGGGCAACATCATCATCGTCGTCAATGCCGCGCTGCTGTGGGCGTACACGCTGTCGTGCCACTCCTGCCGGCACATCGCGGGCGGGCGGCTCAAGCACTTCTCCGCACATCCGACGCGCTACTGGTTCTGGACCCAGGTGTCGAAGCTGAACACCCGGCACATGCTGCTGGCCTGGGTCACGCTCGGCACGCTGATGCTCACCGACTTCTACATCATGCTCGTCGCCAGCGGCACGATATCGGACCTGCGATTCGTCAACTGACGCCTATCGCCATGAAATCACCCTCACAGCTCAGGAGAATTCGGTTCCATGCCTGAAGTCGAGCGGCACAAGTACGACGTCGTCGTGATCGGTGCCGGTGGCGCCGGATTGCGCGCGGTCATCGAGGCCCGCGAGCACGGCCTGTCGGTCGCGGTGGTGTGCAAATCGCTGTTCGGCAAGGCGCACACCGTGATGGCCGAGGGCGGCTGCGCCGCCTCGATGGGCAACGCGAACGAGAAGGACAGCTGGCAAACGCATTTCCGGGACACCATGCGGGGCGGCAAGTTCCTCAACAACTGGCGCATGGCCGAACTGCACGCCCAGGAGGCGCCCGACCGGGTGTGGGAGCTGGAAACCTATGGCGCGCTGTTCGATCGGACGCCGGACGGGCGGATCAGCCAGCGCAACTTCGGCGGCCACACCTATCCGCGGCTGGCGCACGTCGGCGACCGCACCGGGCTCGAGATCATCCGCACCATGCAGCAGAAGATCGTGTCGCTGCAGCAGGAGGACTTCGCGGCCACCGGCGACTACGAGTCGCGCATCAAGGTGTTCGCCGAGTGCACGATCACCGATCTGCTCAAGGACGGCGACCGCATCGCCGGGGCGTTCGGTTACTGGCGGGAATCGGGCCGGTTCGTCCTCTTCGAGACGCCCGCGGTGGTGCTGGCCACCGGCGGAATCGGCAAGTCCTACAAGGTGACCTCCAATTCCTGGGAGTACACCGGCGACGGTCACGCGCTGGCGCTGCGGGCGGGGGCGACGCTGATCAACATGGAGTTCCTGCAGTTCCATCCGACCGGCATGGTCTGGCCGCCGAGTGTGAAGGGCATCCTGGTCACCGAGGGCGTGCGCGGCGACGGCGGGGTGCTGAAGAACACCGACGGCAAGCGGTTCATGTTCGACTACATCCCCGCGGTGTTCAAGGGCCAGTACGCCGAGACCGAGGCCGAGGCCGATCAGTGGCTGCGCGACAACGACTCCGCGCGCCGCACCCCCGACCTGCTGCCCCGCGACGAGGTGGCGCGCGCCATCAACGAGGAGGTCAAGGCCGGTCGCGGCACCCCGCACGGCGGCGTCTACCTCGACATCGCCTCCCGGCTGCCCGCCGAGGAGATCATGCGGCGGCTGCCGTCCATGCACCACCAGTTCAAAGAGCTTGCGGACGTGGACATCACGAAGGAGGCGATGGAGGTCGGCCCGACCTGCCACTACGTGATGGGCGGCATCGAGGTCGACCCCGACACCGGCGCGGCCACCGTGCCCGGGCTGTTCGCGGCCGGTGAGTGCGCGGGCGGCATGCACGGCTCCAACCGGCTCGGCGGCAACTCGCTGTCGGACCTGCTGGTGTTCGGCCGCCGCGCGGGCCTGGGCGCGGCCACCTATGTGGAGCAGCTGGGCGAGCGTCCCACCATCTCCGACGACGACATCACCGAGGCGTCCAAAACCGCTGTGGCGCCGTTCGATCCGCCGACCTCCGGGAGCGGCGAGAATCCCTACACCCTGCACACCGACCTGCAGCAGACGATGAACGACCTGGTCGGCATCATCCGCAAGGAACACGAGCTGGAGCAGGCCATCGAACGGCTCGGCGAGCTGCGCGAGCGGTTCGATCAGGTGACCGTCGAGGGCCATCGGCAGTTCAACCCGGGCTGGCACCTCGCGCTGGATCTGCGAAACATGCTGCTGGTCAGCGAGTGTGTGGCGCAGGCGGCGCTGCTGCGGACCGAGAGCCGCGGCGGGCACACCCGCGACGACCATCCGCAGATGGATCCGAACTGGCGCGGCAAGCTGCTGGTATGCCGGGTCGATCCGGACGATCTCGGCCAGACGGTGCCCGCGGTGACCGTGCACCCCGCCGACCAGGTGCCGATGCGCGACGAGCTGCTGGCCCTGTTCGAGCTTTCCGAACTCGAGAAGTACTACACGCCGACCGAACTCGCCGGGCATCCGGCGGCGGCCGACGCTTCCGCGAAAGGGGATGCGTAGCAATGGGTTACGACGCCCGGTTCCGAGTATGGCGCGGCGACAGCGACGGTGGCGCGCTGGTGGACTTCACGGTCGAGGTGAACGAGGGCGAGGTCGTGCTCGACATCATCCACCGCCTGCAGGCCACCCAGGCGCCGGACCTGGCGGTGCGGTGGAACTGCAAGGCGGGCAAGTGCGGCTCGTGTTCGGCGGAGGTGAACGGTCGGCCGCGGCTGATGTGCATGACGCGGATGTCGACGTTCGATCCCGCCGAGGTGGTGACGGTGACGCCGATGCGCACCTTCCCGGTCGTCCGCGATCTGGTGACCGACGTGTCGTTCAACTACGAGAAGGCGCGCCAGATCCCGTCTTTCACCCCGCCCGCGGACCTGAAGCCGGGCGAGTATCGGATGAAGCAGGTCGATGTCGAGCGCTCGCAGGAGTTCCGCAAGTGCATCGAATGCTTCCTGTGCCAGGACACCTGCCACGTGGTGCGTGATCACGAGGACAACAAGCAGTCGTTCGCCGGGCCGCGCTATCTCATGCGGGTGGCCGAGCTGGAAATGCATCCGCTCGATGTCGCCGATCGCCGCGAAATGGCGCAGGAGGAATTCGGGCTCGGGTACTGCAATATCACCAAGTGCTGCACGGAGGTCTGCCCCGAGCACATCAAGATCACCGATAATGCATTGATCCCCATGAAGGAGCGCGTCGTCGATCGGAAATACGATCCGATCGTCTGGTTGGGCAACAAACTGTTCCGGAGGTAGCCGACTGTTGCGGCGGTAGCCGATTCGGCGTCACAGGAGGGTGACGACACCGACGGCGACCGCCGCGACCAGGAGGCCGACCATCAGCGCCGTCATCACAGCGCCTGTCAGCACAAATATGCCCACGGTTGATACCGCGAACAGTAAACCGACGATGAGCCTTTCGATCCAGTCGCCGGGAAGCAGTTTGCGGTACCGCGTCGAAGTGTTTCTGATCCCACGGTCCACGACTTCCGAGTACCCATCATTAGCAGGCGCAAACATAGCTTCGTTGTCGAACGGGTGCCGAGTCGTGATCATTCGGGTCGACCGGTCGGAGCGCGGCCGCAGGGGGCACTACCACCGGTGATGGCGCGATGCGCGCCACGAGGCCGCTCGCGGGTTCCCGCCATCTGAGATCTGTTCTCGCAGAATGGAATTCAAGACCGTACAGTCGGTGCAACGGAGATCGAATCGTTAATCTCTGAGAATTATGCGCATCGGATTCGTTGGAGCAGGAATTTCTGACATGAAGTTTCGCGCTTCGGAGGCCCGCTCGCGTCGCGTGTCGAACGGTAATCAAGATCATCATGAGGCCGCCTCGAGGCGAACGGGGTTGCGGGTCCGGCGGGGGCACATATCCTTTCTCCGTATCGGGGCGGGTCCGTTGTCCTAGGGTTCCTGCACGAGCACGAGGTGAAAGGGACCGTATGCCCGGCAGGAAGCAGTACTCGGAAGCCGACCGCTGGCCGGAGACTTCCGAGGACGACCGCTGGCCGGTCGCCGAGACCGACGAGGACCGCTGGGAGGCCGCCCAGCGCCGTCGCACGGCGAGCGAGGTCGGTGAGGACCGCTACGACAGCGGCCCCACCCGCCGCCGCACCGGCAGACTGCGGGTGGAGGTGCCGCCCATCGTCAATCCGTATGCGATCGTGGCGCTGGTGGCGGCGCTGCTGGGCCTGTTCCCGGTGGCGATCGTCTTCGGCTTCATCTCCTTCACCCATCCCCGCGGCCGCGGAATGGCATTGAGCGCACTCATGCTCGGCGTCGCCGAGGTGGTAGTCCTGGCGGGCGCCCTGGTCCTGTCCGGAGCCACCCTCCCGCACATGACCTTCCGCACCCAGGCCGCCCCCACCGAAACCGCCGCAACCATAGTCTCGGTCGCCCCACCCCAGCCCACAGCAACGACAACCGTCCCCACCCCACCCGCAACCACCACATCCACCGCCTCCGCCCCACCCACCGTCACCAAGGGCGAGGTCTGCACCGAATCCCAAGCCGCCCTCATCGGCACCACCCCCGACGGCAGCACCCTGTTGTGCCTCAAGGGGACAGGCGGCTACCGCTGGACGGGGCCCTATACCGTGTCCACGGCGGTCTACGACGGGGGAGCCAAATGCAATGCGGCCTCGGACAAGACGGCTCGGACGGCGGATGGGCATGCGTTGGTTTGTGAGCGGAATACGTGGTCGCTGTGGGTGGAGTGAAGGGTCGTCCAAGGTAACGAGCGGGGTGAGGTAGGTGTAGGTGATCAGGGCGCTGCGGGTGGCGCGGCGACGCCGCTACGGTCGTACAACTCCAGCCACACGTGCGGAGCACCGTCATCGTCCGAATCACCTTCGTAGGCGGCCATTTCAAATACTCCACCTTCGAAACAGAACAGCCTTCTACGCCGCTCCATGTGAGGTCCCTTTTCGTCGTCAGGTAGGTGGGTCGAGACGGCACTGTGCTACTGGCCGAAGCGAGTCGGCGATCGTCGTCTCAGCGCTGCCTACGACGGTAGGAGCCAGCGAAGATCCCGATCTACCACTTTGCGCTACTTTGCGCGCGAGATTGCGGTCTTGATGCCGGAAGCGGACGATTTGACAGTCGGATATTCTCGCTTCGCGCAAAGGATGTCTTTCCATGAAACTGCATCTTCTAGGCTCTGATTCCGGCCATGGCACCTGCCCCGCGGTGTATGCCACCGATACCGGTGAACTTGTCGTCCAGGGCGATCGCACCGCCCGCGATGCCGTCATCGTCCCGTACAGGCTTCTGGGGTGGCTCGAGCCCGGTATGCGGCTGGCGGTGGAAGCCGGTGACGAACCCGGCACGATCCTGGTGGCTGGTGAGCTGGTGACAGATCCGACGGTGCTGTCGCAACTCAGGCTTGCCGACCAGGAAACGGCCGTGGTGGTTCGTTGATGCTCCATGTTGTCGGAGACGACTGTTTCACCCCGTTGTTTCGCGAGACCTTTTCCAGCGCATTTCATTTGGAGGTACGGGACAACTACGCCGTGGCCGATGAGGCCGAGGCGCTGCGTCGCTGGGCGGCGGGCGAGCCGTACGAACGAGAGGAGCAGCCCGATTCCTGGCGAGCGTGGGACGAGCTGATGATCGAGACCGCCGGACGGGGCGTTGTGCTGGAGAGGTTGCGAGTAGTGACCGTGCCCCACTCCGAGTACACCCGCTGGCTGATCGAGAACACAGCCGACAACATCGCTACCGGTGAACAAGTACGGTGGCTACCGCGCCACCTCACCGCGCCGGACACCGTTCCGCGAGACGACTACTGGTTGTTCGATCGGAACAAGGTTGCCTTCACGACCTTCGCCGAAGATGGTGCGTTCATGGGATTGTCGATCACGACCGACCCGCGCATCGTCGGCTGGTGCGTTGAGGCACGCGATACCCTCTGGTCCAAGGGAATCGACCACGCTCGATACGTCGAAAGCGAATACGTTCGGGCGTGACCGGCGTCGAACAGGCACGAGCGGCACTCGGCGCGCGCCTACGGGAGCTGCGCCGAGATGTTCGCATGTCCGGAGTCGCGCTCGCTGCGGTCTGCGAATGGCATTCATCCAAGGTGTCGCGGATCGAACTCGGCAAGCAGTCGCCCACCGAAGATGACCTCGCCAAGTGGTGTGAAGCAGTCGGCAATCCAGCGGTACTCGATGATCTTGTGGCGTCGCTGCGAAACCTGCGCGCCATGTACCTGGAGTGGCAGCGCACGGTCGCCGCGGGACACGCACACCGGCAACGGCAGTCCATCGAGCTGGAGGCTCGAACCAGGTTCACTCGCTGGTGGGAGCCGGAACTCATTCCCGGCCTTCTGCAGACCGAGGCATACGCGCGAGCAATCCTCGCAGCTTGTATCGCTATCACCGGGGGCCGCGATGATCTCGATGACGCTGTGACAGCACGGATGCAGCGGCAGCGCGTCCTCGACCATGGAAACCATCGGTTCCACATGGTCATCGGCGAATGGGCGCTCCATCGCACCGTCGGCGATCACCGTGTGATGGTCGAGCAACTACAGCGGCTACTCGATCGTATGACCGATCCCCGAATCGTTCTCGGCGTTCTCCCGCTGGACGCCGAATTTCGGGTACCTGCAACCAATTTCGTGATATACGACAGGACGCAGGTACTCACCGAGACGGTCAGTGCCGAACTCACCATCACCAGGCCGTCCGAAATCGCGCTCCACGAGCGCACATTTCGGATTCTGGCCGGGCAAGCCGCATACGGTGACGCGGCGCGGTGCATCATCGCGGCGGCGGTCGCGTGTCGGAATCTGATCTCGTGACGGCCGGGGCGGTTACTCTCGAACGGCGGACCACATTCGAGGGCAGGAGAGGACAGTCCATGGCTGACAGGGTTGCGGTTGTTTCTGGGGCGGCGCGGGGGATTGGGGCTGCTATTGCTAAGCGGTTGGGTTCGGATGGGCTTCGGGTGGGGGTGTTGGATCTTGATGCGGGGAACTGTGCGGAGACCGTCGGGGCGATCACCGGGGCGGGTGGGCGGGCCGTTGCGCTGGGGGCGGATGTCTCGGACGAGGAGTCGGTGGCTCGGGCTGTGCAGCAGCTCGAAAGCGAGCTGGGTGCGCCGACCGTGGTGGTCAACAATGCGGGCGTGCTGCGCGACAATCTGCTGTTCAAGATGAGCGTGGACGATTGGGACACGGTCATGAATGTGCACCTGCGCGGCGCGTTCCTGCTCACCCGGGCGGTGCAGAAGTACATGGTCGAGCAGAAGTGGGGGCGCATCGTGAACATGTCGAGCACCTCGGCGCTCGGTAATCGGGGGCAGGTCAACTATTCGGCCGCCAAGGCGGGCATGCAGGGCTTCACCAAAACCCTTGCCCTGGAGCTGGGCAAGTTCGGCGTCACCGCCAATGCCATCGCTCCCGGTTTCATCGTCACCGACATGACCGCCGCCACCGCCGCCCGCGTCGGCGTCCCCTTTGACGAATTCCAAAAAGCCGCCGCCACACAGATTCCCGTCCAACGCGTCGGGCGACCCGAGGACATCGCCCACACCGCCTCGTTCCTCGTCAGCGAAGGCGCTGGCTTCGTGTCGGGCCAGGTCATCTACGTGGCAGGCGGTCCCAAGGACTGACCACCCTCGGCGAGCCGCGAGGGTGGGCATCGGTACGCATGCTGTCACTTCTCAGCTGGAGCTGCTTCGAAATAATATGATCGGAACTTGAGCTTTGGCCTGACTTTGCTGTGGGGGAAGCGTTCTTCCGTCTTACCGTCTTCGTCCTTGTAGAAAGTTCCGGAGGGGTCAGGCGGGCATCGTGACAAGGAGGGCGAGGGCGCCGAAAGTGGCGCCGACGGGATATCGGCCGACGGTCAGCCATCCGTCAGTGACACATTTCGGGCAGCTTCCCGAAAAGGTCTTCGTCGCGACGCCCCTTCCGGATGGGACCGATACGTGCCGCCAGACGGATTCCCGTACAGCGCGTAGGGGCCGTCTATGTGGCGGGCGGCTCCGGGGACTGTCTTTCTTCGGCAGACGGCGAGTCGGCGCTGCTGAATACCGGGTGGCTCACCGCGGCGTCGCCGGTGGCTGCCGGGGAGGTGGGGACGGGGACGTCGCGATGGCTGAACAGGTTCGGGGACGGCGGAGGCTTACCACTCATTCCCGCATCCTCCTCCACGGTGCGGATCGCAGCGAATCGAGTCGGCATTGCGGACCGGTCGGATCGCGGCGCACCGCGCCGGAAACCCGCCGCGGGAGGCCGAGCAAGGGATGATCAGTAGCGTGACGGACACCTGACCCTCACGGCTCGACCACCTCAGATGAAATGGGTATATGGCAATGGCCGACAGGCAGAGCGGGACTGTGAAGTTTTTCAACGACGACAAGGGGTTCGGCTTCATCGCCCCCGATGGCGGCGGGGACGACCTGTTCGTGCACTTCAAGGCGATCGAGAGCGACGGTTTCCGGTCGCTGAAGGAGGGGCAGCGGGTGTCGTTCGTGCCCGAGCGGGGTCAGAAGGGCATGCAGGCCGCGCAGGTCCGATCGGAGTAATCGGACCCGCCGTCACGGCGACGTAGGGGCCCGGGGCCATACGCCCCGGCGTCCCTTCCGACGCATTCGCCGGTCGGATGGGTAACGTCGCGATCATGATCGATCACGACGCGCTCGTCGCCGAGATCCGCACGCTGCACGACGACCTGGCTCGCTGGCTGGGACGGCCGGATTCGGCCGACGGGCTGGAGCGTTTCGAGGCGCAGACGCACGACGAGTTCTCCATGGTCGTCCTGCAGGGCTCGGTCGTGACGCGGGAGCAGTTGTTCGCGGGACTGCGGGGTGCGGGGAATTCCGTGCCCGGCCTCACCATCGACATCCTCGATATCGAGGTGCTGCATCGGTCGGCGGAGTGTGCGGTGGCGCGATTCCGGGAGGTGCATCATCGCCCGGAAGGGGCCGCGGCGCGGCTGACCACCGCCCTCCTGGTGCCGGATGCGCAGGGGCGTAACGGGTTGCGGTGGCGCAGTGTTCATGAGACCGCGGCGGGAAGCAGGTAGCGTCGCAGGAATGGACCGACGGGTTCGTCGCGCGCTGACGAGTTACGCGCTGCTGCTGCCCAGCCTGGTCGGGGTGGGGGTGTTTCTGGCGCTGCCCGTGGTCGTGGTGGCGTGGCTCAGCCTGCACAGCTGGGACCTGTTGGGGCCCATGGCGTTCGCGGGGCTGCGGAATTGGCGGGCGGTGCTGGGGGATCGGGAGTTCGGGCATTCGCTGGTGGTGACGCTGGCGCTGACGGGGATCGTGGTGCCGGTGCAGACCGTGCTGGGGTTCGCGGCGGCGGCGCTGCTGGCGCGGCGGCGGGGTGGCTCGGCGCTGCGGGTGGTGTACGCGCTGCCGTGGATGTGCGCGCCGGTGGCGGTGGGCGTGGTGTGGCAGTGGCTGTTCGCGCCGACCGGCGGGGCGATCGATGCGCTGCTCGGGCGGCACATCGAGTGGCTGACCGATCCGGCGCTGGCACTGCCCTCGGTCGCGGCGGTGAGCATCTGGGCCAATGTCGGTTATGTGGCGCTGTTCTTCGTCGCCGGGATCCGCGCGATTCCGCGCGAGCTGCTGGACGCGGGCGCGCTGGACGGGGCCACCGGCTGGCGGCGCATCCGCTGGCTGATCCTGCCGCTGCTGCGGCCCACCATGTTCTTCGTCCTGGTCACCGGCGTGCTCACCGCCTTCCAGACCTTCGACACGGTGTACGCGCTGACGAAGGGGGGTCCGGGCGATCGCACGGAAGTGGTTGCGATGCGGATCTTCTCCGAGGCGTTCGTCGCGGCGCGGCCGGGCCGGGCGGCGGTGATGGCGATCGTGGTGTGCGTGGTGATGGTCGCCATCACCCTGGTGCAGCACCGCTACTTCCGGAATCGGACCACCTATGAGTACTGACCGCACGCGGATGTTCCGCTCCGTGGCCGCCTATGCGGTGCTGATCGCGGGCGCGCTGCTCACCGTCGCGCCGCTGGTGCTCAGCGCGCTGACCGCGGTGAAGACGCCCGCCCGGTTCGCGGTGGAATCGCCGCTGGCGCTGCCGAATCCGGTGACCGCCGACAACTTCCGCATCGTGCTGGATCAGGGCCTGGGCCGGGCGGTGCTGGTGACCGCGCTGATGACGGTGTTCATCACCGGCGGGCAGCTGATCACCTCGACGCTGGCCGCCTACGCCTTCGCGCGCACCGAATTCCCGGGCCGCGAGGCGCTGTTCTGGGCGTACCTGGTCACCATGATGATCCCGCCGGTGGTGACGCTCATCCCGCTGTATCTGATGTTCGCGAAACTCGGTGCGCTCAATACCTTCTGGGCGCTGGTGCTGCCGTTCGTCTTCGGCTCGCCGTACGCGATCTTCCTGCTGCGGCAGTACTTCCGGGCGATCCCGGGGGAGCTGATCGGGGCGGCGCGGCTGGACGGCGCCAGCACCCTCGATGTGATCGTGCACGTGGTGGTGCCGATGAGCCGCCCGGTGCTGGCGACGCTGACGCTGATCACGATCGTCTCGCAGTGGAACAACTTCCTGTGGCCGCTGGTCGCCAGCAGCGGCCGCACCTGGCAGGTATTGACGGTGGCTACCGCGAATTTACAGACCCAGTACAACGCGCAGTGGACGCTGGTGATGGCGGCGACGACGCTGGCCATCGTCCCACTCGTGGTGCTGTTCCTGGTTTTCCAGCGCCAGGTGCTGCGGTCGATCGCGTGGTCGGGGGTGAAATGAAGACCTCGACGCGGGCGGTGCTGGGTGTCGTCCTCGCGGCGGCGCTGCTGATCGCGGCCGCGCTGTGGCTCGGCCGCACCGGCGACGGCTCGGGTCGCACGGTGGTGCGGCTGCGGATCTGGGACGAGAACTTCGTGCCCGCCTACCGGGCGTCGCTGGACGCGTTCGAGCGCGCGAATCCCGATGTCGCGGTGCGGATCACGGTGGTGCCGTGGTCGTCGTATCAGCAGAAGCTGCGGCTGGACGTGGCGGGCGGCACCGCCGACGACCTGTTCTGGACCAACCTCTACGAGGACTACGCCGATGCCGGGCGGCTGCTGGACATCGGCGCGGCGCTGGGCCCGGATGCGGCCCGGGCGTGGGATCCGTCCGCGGTGGCGCAGTACAGCCGCCACGGAAAGCTGTGGGCGGTACCGCAATTCGTCGACGGCGGGACGGCGGTGTACTACAACCGCGATCTGCTCGCGGCCGCGGGCATCGACCCGGCGGAGCTGAACACGCTGCGCTGGGGCGGCCCCGACGACACCCTCCGCCCGCTGCTGCGCCGACTGGCCGCGGTGGCGCCCTGGCCCTACAACGCGGCGCACGACTTCCAGTCCATCGACCTGCCGTTCCTCGGTTCGGCCGGGGGGCGATTCCAGGACGCGGCCGGGCATTTCGTCTTCGACGGCCCGCAGGGCGTGACGGCCTACGAGTACCTGGTGCGGCTGGTCGCCGACCGCCTCGCCCCGTCGGCGGCCGATACCGACACCAATCGCGACTTCACGAAAAACGCGTTCCTGCAAGGCAAACTGGCGCTGCTGCAATCGGGCACCTACAACCTCGCCCAGATCGCGCAGCAGGCGCGCTTCCCGTGGGGCGTCGCCCTGCTGCCCGCCGGACCGGCCGGACGGGTGAGCACCGACAATGCCATCGGCGTAGCCGGAAACGCCGCGACCCCCCACCCGGACGCCGTCCGGCGGGTACTGGCATGGCTGGGGAGCGCCGCGGGCAATCGGTACCTGGGGCTGGACGGTTCCAGCATTCCCGCGGTGGTGGCGGATCAGCAGGTGTATCGAGACTACTGGGCGCACAAGGGCATCGACGTGTCCCCGTTCTTCGATGTGCTGGCCGGGCCCCGCATCTCCTCGGGCGGCGGCTCCGGCTTCCCGGTCGCCCTGGAGGCAATCGACCAGATCCTCGGCGAAATGTTCCTGGGCCGAATCCCGGTGCCGGAGGCCCTGTCCCGCGCCTGCGCGGCGGCCGACGCCGCAGTCGCGGGGCGGTAGGTTCCGGCTGACTCGGTGATCCTGGCAGGCTTGCCGATTCGATGGTCCCGGCGTGCTCGCCAACTCGATGGTCCGGGGCGTGCTCGCCAACTCAATGAACCGGGCGTGCTCGCCAACTCGATGACCCCGACGCGCTTGCCAACTCGATGGTCCGGGCGTGCTCGCCAACTCAATGAACCCGACGCGCTTGCCAACTCGATGGTCCGGGCGTGCTCGCCAACTCAATGAACCGGGCATGCTCGCCAACTCAATGAACCCGACGCGCTCGCCAACTCAATGAACCCGGCACACTCGCCAACTCAATGAACCCGGCACACTCGCCAACTCAATGAACCCGGCACACTCGCCAACTCAATGAACCCGGCATGCTCGCCAACTCAATGAATGATCCCGGCGTGCTTTTGGCCGGGATCTACCGGCACACGTCAGTTCGACAGCACCTCTTCGGCGACAATGTCGAGTTCGTGCAATGCGCGACTGCCGTCCCATGGCGACAGGAGCTGGCGAGTTTGCCGGTAGTCCTCCCACAATCGCGGTGAGGTGTTTTTTCGGGCCAGCTGGACAGCTTGTTTGGCGGCGTCGGCGGCTCTATCGAGATCCTGCGGTGCGGTGAGCCGGACCAATCGGAGAAGCGTCGTAGCCTGCTCGCGCACTCTGTACGGCGAGATAAGGGGCAGCGACTTTTCCAGCGCTTCGGCCGCGCCCTGGCGGTCTCCGGTCACTTCCAGTACGGAACTGGTGATGGAGAAAGCAAACCATGGAGCCACCAGATACGCGTACGACTGATCGGGCGTTGTCGGGGGCCTGAGATCTCCCGACACGGCGTCCAGCTGTGTGCGGGCATCCTTTCGCCGGTTGGCGTATGCGTAGGCTCGCGCGGCGCACAGTGCCCGGAGATCGGCCATGCGAGGGTCGTGCACACGGATGGCCAGTGCACCGTCGGCGTAGTCGGAGGCATCGGCGTACCGGTGAGTCCCCACAGCGAGATGATTGCGGTCCACCAGAATGCCCGCCTGCATGTCGGTGTCGCCCGAATTCTCGGCATGCTCGTATGCCTGCCTGAACAGTCTGTCCGCCAGTTTGGGATCTTTCTGGTCCCATGCCGCATAGGCGCTGGAGGCGACCGCTTCGGCAGTCACTCGCGACAGCTCGGGCTTCAACAGTTCCGGACAGTAACGCAATAGCGACGTGCAGGTACGGGTCATAGTGTCGATGAGTGGTTTGGCGGTGGTCGATCCGACCGAGTCCTCCAGCAGTATCAACGAGTGGACGGTTTGTCGCAGACGGTCGATCGACATCGGCGTGACGGTCGGGGCCGACAATCCCACCGTGCCCGCTAGAGCGGCTGTCTTCAGAAAGCTTCTCCGGTCCACGTCGTCCTCCTCGGCGAGCACTTCGAAACGTGCCAGCGCCATAGGATCCAGTGTCGCGTAAACCTCGTCCAGAGCAAGCTGGGCGGTTGTATTGATACCGTATTGCCCTCTCTCCCAACCGCTTACGGTCCTCTGGCTGTAACCGACCTGCTGAGCGAATTTTGTTTGATTCATTCGCAGCGCTATCCGGAGTGCCTTCACCGCCGGGGCCGTCCACCGGGTGATCACGTCGCCTCGCTAAGAGTTGCTATTTCCGTCGTAGTCCTTCCCTGTAAACGCGATCCTTGCAGGTCCACCCTTGTCCAGTACCTGAAACCGAAGAGGTTGCCCGGTCCGAGCCGAAGGGAATCGCAATGGGCGGGAGCTGGATACATGAATGGTGGGGTGTCCTGGCGGCCGTCGCGCCGTCGGTCGTCGTCTTTCTGGGGTGCGTCCGCAGCATCCATCGCGATTCTCGGTCCCGCCCAATCTCCCGTCCGCGCCGGATGATTCGCTCTGCGGCGCGGACGGGGCACCACGGACGACACGAAGCGCGATGAGGGCTGCATCGAGCAGAAAGGCGCGAACAGTGGAAGCATATGTGCACGGCCGAATGGCTGGCAGTACCCGGAGTTTCACCTTGCCGGACGACCGTGCGGCACTGGACGAATGGGTGGCGCGGTGCCGGGAATCGGCCGCCGACCGAGCGGAGTTCGATACCCGGCACAGGATCGTCGACAGCTACCTCGCCAGCGCCCCGGAAGCCAACGCCGCGGGCACATTCCCGTCGATCACGTGGACCGAGGGCACTCCGTCGATCACGGTGAGTTACCAGCTGCTTCCGGCAACGTGACGGGGGATCCCGGCCAAAAGCACGCCGGGATCAGGAGGACGGCTGCGCCGGAATGACGGGACGGCCGCGCCGGAATGACGGGACGACTGCCCGGGATGACGGGGCGACTGCGCCGGAACGACGGGACGACTGCGCCGGAACGACGGGACGACTGCCCGGGATGACGGGACGACTGCGCCGGAACGACGGGACGACTGCGCCGGAACGACGGGACGACCACGCCGGGACCGCGAGGACGACCACGCCGGGATCATGAGGACAGCCAGGTGGGGACACGGGAATGGTTGGGGCGGGGTGGGTATGGGCGGACGCCGGAGGGGTGGGGTCGCTTAGATGCGGCTGTGGTCTACCAGGGGGGTGCGGGGGGCGAATTTGGTTTTGTGGGCCTGGCCGGAGATTTCGAGGAGGCGGACGGCTCGGTAGCGGTGGGGGCGTAGGGGTTCCAGGTATTCGATCATGGTGTCGTCGTCGATGGGGTGGCCCAGGAGGGTCCAGCCGATGATCGAGGACAGGTGGTAGTCGCCGATGGAGAGGGCGTCGGGGTCGCCCAGGGCGCGCTGGGCGATTTCGGCGGCGGTCCAGATGCCGATGCCCGGGACGGTGCGCAGCAGGTGGGCGGCGGCCGCGTGGTCCAGGGTGGCGGCCTGCTCCAGTTTGGCGGCCATGCGGGCGGCCAGCACGATCGTGCGGGAGCGGCGCGGGTCGACATTGGCGCGGTGGTAGCTCCAGGACGGGATGTGCCGCCAGGTGTCGGCGTCCGGCGGCAGCCGCAGCGGTAGCGGGCCGGGCGCGGGTTCGCCGAACCGCCACACCAGCTTTCGCCACGACGCCCGCGCCGAGACGAGGTGCACCCGCTGCTCCAGCACGGTCGGGACCAGCGTCTCGAACACCAGGCCGGTGCGCAGCATCCGCAGCCCCGGGAAACGGCGGTGCGCCTCGGCGATCTTCGGATGGGCGGGGGCGAATCCGGAGACGTCCTCGTCCAGGCACAGCATGTGCGGCAGCCGGTCGAGGAATTCCGCGGCGCCCGGACCCCACGCCTGCGCCGCCACCGCGCACGGCCCGGCCTGGGCCAGGCGATAGGTCACCGCGCCGGAGGGCATCCGCGAGGCGTGCCAGTGCGCGCCGTCCGGCGTCACCCGATGGCAGGGGTCGCCGGACCCGCGCCGCAGCGGGGCGACGGTGTGCGCGAGATCGATCGTTCGGTCGGCGGTCACCGTGCGCGCCGCGCCGCCGATCGTCGTAGTCACCCGGCACATTGTGCCCGGTGCCGCACGCCGGTCCACACTCTGCCCCGGATCCCGGAAGTGAGCTACGCCACAGCGGTTTTCGTGAGAAGAACAACGGAAGCTGTCGTCTATTCATGGTGACCAGTAGCTTGTAACGGGACAATCACACTCGGCGATTCCGATACCGATGGGTTAAACCGGCAATCGGTCGGCATACGCTGCGACGGAGGATTTTCATGCTTACCAATGTGCTGAATTGGCTGCTCAACGCGTGGGGTGGCGTCTTCGCGGGCAGCTCGGGCTACCAGATCCCTCCGGGCACCTTGCCGTTCGGCAGCTGAGGAGGCCCCGGCCAAAAGCACGCCGGGGACAAGGGGTTCCGCACGCCGGGGACAAGGTTCAGCACGCCTGGGACAGGTTTCAGCATGCCGGGGACAGGTTTCAGCGGGCCGGGGACAGGTCTCAGCGGGCCGGAGACAGGTTTCAGCGGGACGGGGGCCAGGGGGCTCAGCGTTCCCGCAGGAATTGGGCGAGGTGGTGGCCGGTGTGGGTGCCGAGTTGTTCGGCTTGGGTGCGGCAGGAGAAGCCGTCGGCTATGAAGTGGGTTCCGGTGGCGGCGCTGCGGAGGGCGGGTAATAGCCCGTTTTCTGCTACGGCAACCGAAATGTCGTAATGGCCGGATTGCATGCCGAAATTGCCAGCAAGTCCACAGCATCCGGTGATTTCGGTCACGTGGGCGCCGGTGGCGGAGAGGATGCGGCGGTCGGCGTCGAATCCGAGTACGGCGTGGTGATGGCAGTGCGGTTGCACCAGTACGGTGTCGGCCGATCGGTCGGGTGGGCGCCAGGCGGGATCTCGCTCGAGGAATTCCGCCAGGGTGCGTACCGCCGCGGCGGTGGCCGCCGACCTCGGGTCGTCGGGGAGCAGTTCCGCCAGATCCGACCGCAGTACCGCGGTGCACGAGGGCTCCAGCCCGACCACGATTCCTCCCGCCCGCACGTGCTCGTCGAGTGCATCGAGCGTGGCGCGCAATCGTTTTCGCGCACCGTCCAGCTGCCCGGTGCTGATCCAGGTCAGCCCGCAGCACACCCGGCGCGCCGGAATGGTGACGGCGTGCCCTAGCGATTCGATCAATTCGACTGCGGTCCAAGCGATCTCCGGGGCGAACACGTCGGTGAAGCTGTCGATCCACAGCATGACATCGGCATTGCGCGGCCTCGGGGCATCTGATGTCGACTCGATACGGCGCTTCCATTGTGCGCGAAAGCTCTTGGGCGCCAAGGCAGGAACCTCGCGGCGGGGGTCCATACCGGCGGCGCGCAGGCCCAGGCGGCGTAGTGGGGACAGCGTGGTCAGGGAGTTGAACAGGCGGGGGGCGCGGGTGGCGAGCGCCAGCCAGCGGGGCAGCTGCCCCAGGGCGTAGTGATCGCGGGGGCGGAGACGGTGGCGGTAGCGCCGGTGCAGGGTTTCGGATTTGTAGGTGGCCATGTCCACGCCTGCGGGACAGTCGGAGCCGCAAGCCTTGCAGGACAGGCACAGGTCCAGGGAGTCGGCGACGGCGTCGGAGCGCCAGTCGAGCGCGCCGCGGACCACCTCCTGGAGGACGCGGGCGCGGCCGCGGGTGCTGTCCTTCTCGTCGGCGGTCGCCAGATAGGACGGGCACATGAAGCCGCCCGTGGCGCGGGTGTCGGCGCGGCACTTGCCGATTCCGACGCAGCGATGCACGGCCGCGCCGAGATCGCGGTCGTGCGGCAGGGCGAATCCGCCCGCCGACGGCACCGGGCGCAGTCCGGCCAGGCGCAGGTTCTCGTCGATCCGCTTGGGCCGCACCAGGATTCCCGGATTCAGCACGTCGTCCGGATCGAACAGGGCCTTGAACTCGGCGAAGGCGTCCAGCGCCGCCGGAGAGTACATGCGCGCCAACAGTTCCGAGCGGGCGTGGCCGTCGCCGTGCTCGCCGGACAGCGAACCGCCGTGGCGGACCACCAGATCGGTGGCGTCCTCGAGGAAGGCGCGGAAGCGCTGCGGCGCGTCGGCGATCGGCAGGTCCAGCCGGACGTGGATGCAGCCGTCGCCGATATGCCCGTACAGCAGCCCGTCGACGCCGTGCGCGCGCATGAGCGCCTCGAAATCGCGCAGGTACGCACCGAGATTCGCGGGCGGGACGGCCGCGTCCTCCCAGCCCGGCCAGGCCGGATGCCCGTCCGGGGTGCGGCCCGCCAGGCCCGCGCCGTCCGCGCGGATGCGCCACAGCGCGGCCGCGGCGGCCGGATCGGTGACGATGCGGGTGTCCAGCGCGCCGGTGGCCCGGCACAGCGCGGCGGCTTGGTCGTACGCCTCGGCGGGGGTCGCACCGGCCAGTTCGACGAACAGCCAGCCGCCGCCCCGGGGCAGGTCGGGGGCGCGGCCGCGGTGGGCGCGCACCACGTCGACCAGCCGGGCGTCGATGCCCTCGACCGCGATCGGGCCACCGGCCATGACCGCGGCGACATCGTCTGCGGCCGTGGGCATATCGGGATAGCCGAGCACCACCAGCGCCGTGGCGCCCGGCAGCGGCACCAGGTCGACGGTCGCCTCCAGCAGCAGGCCGCAGGTGCCCTCGGTGCCGACGAATGCCCGCACCGCCGACGAACCGCGTTCCGGCAGCAGGTGTTCCAGCGCGTAGCCCGACGCCTGCCGGTCGAAGCGGCCGAGTTCGGTGCGGATGAGCGCCAGATTGCGCCGGGTGAAATCGGCGAGGCCGGGCACCGAGGCCACCTCGGCGCCGAGTGCGCGCTCGGTGCCGATGCCGTCGAGTATTCGCAGCTCCCGCGCGGTGTCGGAGGTGCGGCCCCAGGCCACCGCGCGTGGTCCGCAGGCATTGTTGCCGATCATGCCGCCGAGCGTGCAGCGATTCTGGGTGGAGGGGTCGGGGCCCAGGCGCAGCCCGTGCCGACCGGCGGCCTTCTGGAGACTCGCCAGCACCAGACCCGGTTGCACTCGCGCCCAATGGTTTTCGGGATCGATCTCGAGAACCGAGTTCATGTGCCGACTGAAGTCGAGCACGAGTCCGGACCCGATCGCATTGCCCGCCACCGATGTTCCGGCGCCGCGCGCGGTCACCGCCAGCCCCTCGTTGCGCGCGAACGCCAGCGCCGCGGCGACATCCCCGTCGCCGCGCGGGAACACCACCGCCGCGGGCAGAACTCGATAGTTCGAGGCATCGGACGAGTACTCCGCGCACCGCCGCGCGGACGCGTCGACCTCACCGTCGATCCTGTCGCGCAGCGCACGCACCCACGAATCGGTCATACCGCCAGACTATTCCGCTCGGCAGCGCCGTGCGGACCTGCCCGATCGCGCGGCGTGCGGTAAGAAGGTCGGCATGGGGGTTCCCGATCACGACCGGTGGAATATCAATATCCACTATCACCGCCTGCTGGCCGATGCCGTCGCCGACGCCGATACGGTGCTCGACATCGGATGCGGGGAGGGCATGCTGGCGCGGCGGCTGCGGCGACGGGCGTCGCGGGTGACCGGAATCGACCTGCACGAGCCGAGTATCGAGCTGGCGCGGGCGCAGTCGCCGGACGGCGACATCACCTATATCCACGGCGATGCGCTCGAATACCCGTTCGCCCCAGCCTCGTTCGACGGCATCGTCTCCGTCGCCACCCTGCATCACATGGACGCGGAGGCCGGGCTGACCCGGATGCGGGAGCTGCTGCGGCCGGGCGGGACGCTCGCCGTGGTCGGATTCGCGCAGAGCACCCTGCCGCGCGAGTTGCCCATGACGGCCGCGTCGGTGCTGGCGTATGCCGGGGTGCGGCTGGTGCGACGGAAGCAATGGGCCCATCCGTCGCCGATCGTGTGGCCGCCGCCGGAAACCTATGCGGGCATGCGCCGACTCGCGGAACGGGTCCTGCCCGGCGCACGCTTCCGGCGGCACCTGCTGCTGCGGTACTCGATCGTGTGGACCGATCCCGGCCAAAAGCGCGCCGGGAAAAAATAAGGGGAGCGCGCCGGGAATGACGAGGGAGCTCGCCGGAATGAGGAGGGAGCTCACCGGAACAACAAGAGAGCTCACCGGAACGACGAGGGGATAGTGGGCGTCAGCCGGTGGTGAGGACGATTTTGCCGAGGCCGTGGCCGATTTCGCTTTCCAGTTGGGCTTCGGCGGCTTCGGAGAGGGGGAACAGGCGGGCGGGGGCGGGGAGGTGGAAGGCGCCGGAGGCCACCAGTTGCGCGGCTCGCTCGACGGCCTCCAGGACCGAAGCGCCGCCGCCGCTGGAGAAGACCACGCCCTTCTCGGCGGCGGCGGGGTCGACGAAGGTGACGATGCGGTCGGTGCCGCCGCGCAGCGCGATGGCCGCGTCGAGGAAATCGTGGCCCGCGCAGTCGAGGACCGCGTCGATGCCGTTAGGCGCGAGCGCGCGGACCCGGTCGACCACTCCGTCGCCGTAGGTGGTCGGGGTCGCGCCCAGGCCCGCGACGACCTCCTGATTGGCCGCGGACGCCGTGCCGATCACGATGACCCCGGCCGCCCGGGCCAGTTGCGCGGCCATCGAGCCGACCGCGCCGGAAGCGCCGTGGATCAGCAGGGTCTCGTCGGCCTTCAGCTCCAGCAGGCGCAGTCCGCGCTCGGCGGTTCCGGCGGCGACCGGAATCGCGGCGGCGTCCGGGAACGACAGCTGTCCGGGCTTGGCCACCAGCCGGGTGCCGACCGCGAACTCGGCGTAGCCGCCGGAATCGGCCCAGCCCAGCACCTCGTCGCCCACCCGCCAGGGCGATTCGGGCCCGACCGCGTCCACCACGCCCGCGATCTCGAAACCGGCCTGCGCGGGGAACTCCACCGGGCCGAACTGGCCCTTGCGACGCTTGAAGTCCGCCGGATTGACCCCGGCGGCGCGCACCGCGATCCGCGCCTGCGCTCCGGTCGGCTTCGGGACGGGAACCTCGGCCAGCTCCAACACCTCGGGTCCGCCGAAACGTTCGTACTGAATCGCCTTCATCCCACCGACTCTAGAGGCCGGACCGCTTGCTCTCAACCATTGTTGAGGTCTTAGTGTCGGTGGGCCGGGGTTGAATTACCCCGCAGCGGAAGGAGTGGCGGATGAGCATCGAATCGGTGGCGTGGAGCCAGCTGTACCGGGCGTCGCACGCGCCGCAGGAACGGCGCGCGCTCAGCCGGGCGACGGCCGGTCGCATCCTGCGGTTCGCGCGCCCGCATCGGCTCGCGCTGATCGGGTTCCTGACCTTCAGCGTGGCGTCGGCGCTGCTGGAGGTGGCCAATCCGGTGCTGGCCGGGCGGGTGGTCAACGACATCGTGGGGCATGCCGCGCCCCGGTCGGTGGTCACCCTGGCGATCGTCATCGGCCTGATCGCCGTCCTCGACGCCGGGCTCGGCATCGTCATCCGCTGGCTGTCCTCGCGCATCGGTGAGGGCCTGATCCTGGACCTGCGCACCGCGGTGTTCGACCACGTGCAGAAGATGCCGATCGCCTTCTTCACCCGCACCCGCACCGGCGCGCTGGTGAGCCGCCTCAACAACGACGTGATCGGCGCGCAGCGCGCCTTCAGCACCACGCTGTCCGGGGTGGTCACCAATATCGTCACGCTGGTGCTCACCCTCGCGGTCATGGTGCGGCTGTCCTGGCAGATCACGCTGCTGGCCCTGATTCTGCTGCCGCTGTTCATGCTTCCCGCCCGCCGCATGGGCGTTCGGGTGGCGGGCATCCAGCGGGAGGCGGCGCAGCTCAATGCCGCCATGAGCACCCAGATGACCGAGCGCTTCTCCGCGCCCGGCGCCACCCTGGTGAAGCTGTTCGGGCGGCCGCGGCAGGAGTCCGCGGAATTCGCGCTGCGGGCCGGGCGGGTGCGCGATATCGGCGTGCGCACCACCATGCTGCAAACCCTGTTCGTCACCGCGCTGACGCTGGTGTCGGCGCTGGCGGTGGCGCTGGTCTACGGGCTCGGCGGCTGGTACGCGCTGCGCGGCCAGCTCGACGCGGGCGCGGTGGTGTCGCTGTCGCTGCTGCTCACCCGGCTCTACGCCCCGCTCACCGCGCTCGCGAGCGCCCGGGTGGATGTCATGTCGGCGCTGGTGAGCTTCGAGCGGGTCTTCGAGATCCTCGACCTGAAGCCGCTGATCGAGGACGCGCCGGACGCCAAACCCGTTCCGGAAGGCCCGGTTTCGGTGGAGTTCGACCGGGTGCACTTCGGCTACCCGGCCGCCGACAAGGTCTCGCTGGCCTCGCTGGAGGACGTCGCCACGCTCGACACCCGCGGCGGAGTCGAAGTGCTGCACGGCATTTCGCTGCGCGCCGAACCGGGGCAGATGGTGGCGCTGGTCGGTTCCTCCGGCGCCGGGAAATCGACCATCGCGCAGCTGGTTTCGCGACTGTACGACGTGGACGACGGTGTGGTGCGGCTCAACGGCGTCGACGTGCGCGAGCTGACCGGGCGGTCGATTCAGGACGCGGTCGGGCTCGTCACCCAGGACGGGCATCTGTTCCACGACTCCATTCGCGGCAATCTGCTGCTGGCCCGGCCGGAGGCCAACGAGTCGGAGCTGTGGGACGCCCTGCAACGGGCCCGGTTGCTCGATCTGGTGGCATCGCTGCCGGATGGTCTCGACACCATCGTCGGCGAACGGGGTTACCGGCTGTCCGGCGGCGAACGCCAACGCCTGACCATCGCCCGCCTGCTGCTCAAGCAACCGCGGGTGGTCATCCTCGACGAGGCCACCGCGTCGCTCGACTCCACTTCCGAAGCGGCCGTTCAGGAAGCGCTCAACGAAGCGCTCGACGGCCGCACCGCCCTGGTCATCGCGCACCGCCTGTCGACGGTCCGGGGCGCGGACAAGATCCTCGTCATCGAGGACGGCCGCATCGTCGAGCAGGGCACCCATACCGAACTGCTCGACGCGGGTGGACGCTACACGGAGCTGTACCGCACCCAGTTCGCCGACGACACCGAAACCGCTGCGGCGTAATCACTTACGGGTCCGCGCGTGGCCGGATGTCGGCACCGGTGTGCAGCAATGCGGTGACCGACAGGCCGAATGTGCTGCGGAACCGGTCGGCGAGATGGGAGGGGGTCGCGAATCCGGCCTCGGCGGCAGCGGCGGTGATCGTGTGCCCGCGGTGGTACGCCGCGACCGCGTGTTCGAGCCTGGCCCACAGCCGGAAACGGCGCAGGCTGGTGCCGATGTGCTCCCGAAACAGGTGCAGCAGCCGTGATTCCGACAGCCCGACCGCCTCGGCCAGCTCCCGGGCGGGCGTCGCCGCGGCAGGGTCTCGGCGGATCCGCCGGGTCACCTCGGCGATCCTCGGGTCGATATGCCGTTGCTCGGGTCGCGCGGCCAGGTCCAGCCAGTCCTGGGCGAGCGAGTCGTCCGCGTCGGTGAGCACGGTGGCGGCGAGCCGGACGAGTCGCCGTTCGTCGGCGTGGCCGATACCGACCTCATCGATCCACCGGGTCATCGCGGGCCGACAGCTCGACGCCCGCGCGGAGGCCGGGTCGAAGTAGGCGAACATCATTCGGCTGCCGTGACAGCGCAGCCGGTGGATCAGGCGCGGCGGTATCAGGGCGCTGCGCGCGGTGATCGGGTCTCGCTCGTTCACCTCGATCGTGATCGGATTGTCGATCCCGACGGCGAGACACCAGACGGCTCCCGAGTGGGGCGCCAATTCCAGTGCGCGACCGCAGTACAGCGCCGTGCCGGGCCACAGCCACACCACCGGATAGCAGGTTCGTGGAAGCGCGCGGCCGACATCGGCGGTCATCCTGATGCTCCTGGTAGAGATCGACTCGGAGGTGAGAGTGGCTGTCGCCGTCATTATTGTTGCCGCCACCGCATTCCTCGGAATGGGCGTCTATGCGCTGTGGGCGCCCGATGCGCTCGTTCGCCCGTTCGGGATTCGCCTGGGCGGGGCCACGGGCAGGTATGAGGTGCGCGCGGTCTATGGGGGTTTCGGGATCGCGATGGCGGCGATCCTCGCGGTGGCCGCCTGCCACCCGGGATCATGGCGCAGCGGGATCGTGGTCACCGTCGCCGCCGCGCTGGGTGGCATGGCGGTCGGCCGGATCGCCTCGGCCGCACTCGACGACCGAACCGCGCTGTACCCCAACTGGTTCTACTGCATCGTGGAGGCGGCGGCGGCCGCGGCACTGCTGGCCACGGCGTGAGATGCCGGGCTACGGGACCAGCAGGCCGATGACCAGATCCAGCAATCCGCCCACGAGGGCTCCGACGAGTCTGATGATCATTCGTGCTCCTTGGATCGATCGGGACGGGAGTGTTGTCCCGCGCGGCGGGGGCGGCTGGCGGTGTAGGCGATGGCGGCGAGCCCGGCCACGATGAAGATCCACGCGAATTCGCGGTCGAATCGGTGAGTGGCAGCGGTCAGGCGCGAGTCGTCCCGGGCAGCGGCGGGCTGATGACTCGCCGATGCCGGTGCGGGAGTAGGACGCGGCGGTGTGTCGGCCGATGAGATCGCGGGCGGCAGGGGCGACGGCGCGCTCTGCGGTGCGGGTGGAAGCGGCGCGGGCACCGGTGGAGCGGGCGGCGGCGGTGGGATGCGGTGGGCGGCAAGGTCGCTGGCGAGGGCGGTGAACCAGTCGGTTATGAATTCGGTGGCGGGTTGGCCGCTGGTGGTGAAGGCGGTATCCAGGTAGGCGCCGTGCTGGCGGACGGTGTCGAAGTACTTCGTCCAGACGCCGAGGTCCAGTAGTTGGCCGGTGTCGTCGCACAATTGGGCCAGCGCGTCGAAGAGATCGGTGACCAGGTGGAACACCGCCCCGCGCGGTATGCGCTGATGTCCTGCGGTCACGAATTTCTCGCCCAGCAGTGTGAGCGCGGCCGAGGGATTCGCCAGGCCGAGGGCCGCTATCTCGGCGACGTCGGCCGGGGTCAGCATGCGTCCGGTGAGCGCCAGTAGCGAATTCAGGGCGCTGGTACCGATTTTCAGCTCGGCCTGCCGGACGTCGGGTGTTTCGCGGGGATCGGAGGCCTCGGCCAGGCGCTGGCTCAGCGAGTATCCGGGAGCCAGCGACAGGGTGCCCAGGGTCGCGCCGCGCAGGTCGTGGTCGACGATCTCGGTGGCTGTTTTGGACGCGGTCGCCTGGACGGCCCGCTGGATCGAGGTCAGCGCGGCCATCGGGTCGGCCGGATCCAGTTCGACCTGCCCGGCGATATTCACCAGCACCCGCAGCAGGG
The DNA here is from genome assembly GCF_013186535.1 of Nocardia terpenica. NCBI lineage: Bacteria > Bacillati > Actinomycetota > Actinomycetes > Mycobacteriales > Nocardiaceae > Nocardia > Nocardia terpenica. Next base: position 1,648,394 of record NZ_JABMCZ010000002.1, on the reverse strand, counting down.
GCATGCGGGGCGCGTCGCAGGCCAGGTCGCCGGGCAGGCAGAACGACGCCACTCGCCCGGTGAGCGCGCCGAAATCGGTGGTGATATCGCGTTCGGGCCCGATCCCTTCGCCGTCGGGGATTCGGCGCGGGTCGGCGTGCAGGCGGGATACTTCGGTGCCGGTGGTGCCGGGCGCGGGTGCGGGCGTGGTGCGGTCGGGTGCGCCGGGGAACAGTGATTCGTCGCGGCCGCGGGTGGGGTCGGCCAGCAGCGCGACCGCGGCGACCCGGTCGGCCGGGATCGCGGTCGCGCCGTTGCCGATCTGCTGGGCGAGCATCGAGACGATATGGGCGCCTTGGGAATACCCGAGCAGTGCCAGTTCGGTCCGCGGGCAGCGCGCCACCAGCGTGGCCGCCATCGATCGCAACCGATCCAGCCCGCCGCCGATCGACGCCGCGTAGGGCACGTCGCCGCCCGGTACCGCGCCACCGAAACCCGCCTCGTACGGCACGTACGCGTGACCGGCCAGGTGTTCGACCGCCCGCAGCGGGCCCAGCACCGCCCCCAGCATCCCGCTGTCGGCGCCGGTGAGCGGGCTCTGCGGCGACGACTGGCCGGTACCCTGCACGCCCAGGACATACAGGTTCGGGCAGCCCTGCACCGGGATGCCGGGGTCGGCTTGCGCGACACCGGATGCCCCGATTGTCACGATCAGCGATACCATCGCGATGGCCATGCCCCGGATCCCTGCCATCGGACATGAATGCCCGCGCACTATCCCCCTATCGATACGAAACAAGCAGTGCCACTATCGATTTCGATCTACGCGAACGGGTCGGGGCGGACGCCGTGTGGATCCGCCCCGAACGCCGGGAAAGATCAGGCGTTACCGCCGGTCAGCAGCGCGGTCAGAACCCCCGTGAGACCATTCAGCAGAGCGCTCACAATACCCATCACCATGAAATTGTCCTCCCGATTCGGATGATTCGACGACACATCACGGGGCCCACACCACGCGGGCACCGGCCTTCACTTGGTGACCCGATGCCAGCCCTCGATTCCGTCGAAACCGGACAGTGCGAACAGGCAGACACCGCAATGTGATTCGATACCCGCACCGCTGCGGATTGGCCCCGGCATAAATTTTTGTGGGCCGCTTATCGATGTGCGAGGGCGGTGGCGATGATCTCCGCGCTCGGGGCGCTCAGGGCCTGGGCCGCAGTTTGTTTCGTCGCCGCGAGATAGGCGTCGACCAGGCGGTTGCCCACGGCGTATCCGGCTCCGGTGGGCAGGCCGACCGGGGGGATGCCGAAGCGTTCGGCGCTTGCGTCGCCGTGCACCCAGGCCGTGAAATTCTGCATGCCGGTTACCCCGAGGCCGGATATCACCTTGGCGAGGACGGCGTCGTCGTGCAGATGGGGTACGCCGATTCGGGTGTAGCCGAGGGTATTGCCGTAGAGCTGGCGGGCGAAGGCGTCGGCCAGGCCCTCGGAGATCACGTGGTCGCCGACCGTGACGGTTGCCGGATCCCATACGACGCCACCGGGACCGAAGCGCAGGTTGTGCGCGAGCTCGTGCACGGCGGTCGCCTCCAGCCGTTCCACGTTCTCCGGGTAGGGCCACAGGGTGATGGTGATATAGCCGGATATGCCGCCGAAGCCGGTGACGCCGAGGACGGGGCCCATGAAGTGGGAGTCGGCGGGGTCGCCGAGGAGCAGGGCGACGGTGATGTCGGGGACCTCGAGCCCGGGCGTCGCCGCGAGTTGCACGGCGAGCGCCTGCTCGCAGGCCCGGCGCATCCGGTCCCAGGCCCCGGCCGCGGCCAGCGTCTCGAGGGCGTCCAGGCAGCGGTCCTCGTCGCGGTCGATCGGGAAACCCGATGTGCGGCCGTGGATTTCGGCGAGATCCGGCTCCCCGGGGTAGTAGCGGTACATGCCCGCGATCGGCTCGAGCATCGCGCGCAGCAGGTCGGCGCGATCGGCCACGGGGGCCCGCAGGATCTGCCGGGTAGCCGTGTAGGTATCGAGAACGGTGATGGTCATGTTCGGCGATACTGAACCCTGACGCAGCGTCAGGGTCAATCGAATCAGAGATCGCCCTCGTAGTTCTGGGTGATCCAGCGGTCGGGGCGGATGGTGAACAGGATCGAGGTGGCGCCGTCCATACGCTCGGCGAAGGCGCGGCCGCCCTCGGGGCCCAGGTAGCGGGCGGCGATGGCCTCCCGCGCCGCGCGCGGTGACGGGGTCACGGCGTCGACCACCGTGCCCTCGACGATGACGTACTGATAGGGCAGCTCTTCGCGCTGCACGACCAGCGAGACCGCACCGGCCGCACGGATGAGCCGCGCCTTGCGCCGCTCGTTTCCGGTGTTGATCACGATATTGCCGCCGGGGGTGTAGTCGTACCAGATGGGGAAGGCCGCGGGCGGGCGGCCGTCGGTCGCCGCGACCGACAGTGTCGCAACGCGCTTGCCCGCGAGGAATTCTTGACGCTCGTTCTCCGTGAACGGTTTCGGCATGCGAGCTGGAACATTCCGGCCGGTGAGGTTATTCCGGTCACTCGTCGAGCGGCAGGGTGACGGCGGTGGACAGGGCCTCGTGTACGCGGGCGCGAAGCCAGCGGTGGGCGTCGTCGGCGGTGTGGCGGGGATGCCAGGCCAGGGAGAGCTGGACCGGCGGCAGGTCCAGGGGAATCTCGAAGGGGCGCAGGTCCAGTGCGGTGAGGGCGGGGGCGTCGGGGCGGCCGTGGGCCAGGGTGACCAGATCGGTGAGGCGGACGGCGAGCAGGGCGGCGGCGTAGCCGGGGACGGTGGCCACCACGCGGCGGGACAGGCCGAGCTCGGCCAGGCGGTCGTCGATCGGGCCGCGGATGCGGCCGCGCCGGGAGACGCCGAGATGGGCTGCGGCGGCGAAGGATTCGGGAGTGACCGGACCCGTGGTGAGCGGGTGCCCGGCGGCGGCGATGCCGAACAGGCCCACGCGGGCAACGGGTTCCACGACGGTCTCCGGGTCGGCCTGGTCGACGGCGCCGACCTCCAGGTCGATGCGGCCGTCGCGGAGCGCGGAGCTGCCCTCCAGGCTGTCGGGGAGGAAACGCAGGACGACGCCGGGAGCCGCGGCGCGCACGGCCGCGGTCAGCGGGGCGACGATATCGATCAGCCCGGCGTCGCTGGCCTGGATCGTGAAAACCCGTTCCAGCGTGGCTATTTCGGGCGCGGCGTGCGGGGTGAGCAGCGTGCGGGCCTGCTCCAGCAGCGCCGCCACCTCGCCGCGCAATTGCAGGGCGCGCGGCGTGGGCACCAGGTCGCGCCCGGCGCGGACCAGCAGCGGATCGCCCAGGGCGCGGCGCAATCGGGCCAGGGCGCGGCTCACGGCGGGCGGCGAGGTGCGCAGGCGTTCGGCCGCGAGGGTGACGCTGCTGGTGTCGAGCAGCGCGTCCAGGGCGACCAGCAGGTTCAGGTCCAGATTGGCGGCGCGCGGGCTCCCATCCGATTTCATACAGCGAAAAGTACTCTGGCCGATCTTGGCATTGCCGGTCATCGGGCAGGTGGCGACGATGGAGGTATCGGCGGGCGCCCGAGCCGAATCCCGGCCAAAAACATGCCGGGATCAATCATTCGAGTAGTTCGCAGGAAGGATGTTGGTCAACCATGCCGACCCATGCCACCCACGCCGGTGCCCAGCTCGCGGTCTTGAGCCATACCGCTTGCACCGTAAGCTTTTTCGATCTCGCGACCGGTCACCGCACCGATATCGTCGAGGTGCTGCCGCAGGGGCACGAGTTGCTGTTCGACCCCGCGCGGCGCGTGGTGTACGCCAGCCACACCTACCGGTCCGGGCACTATCTCGCGCAGGGCGAGAAGGGCCACGAGATCTCGGTGATCGATCCGGACGCGCACAAGGTGCTCGATGTCATCGACATCGCGCCCGAGGGCGCGCCGCACGGCATGCAGCTCGATGCGGCCGGAATGCTGTACGTCAGCGTCGAAACGGGGCCGCAGGGGCCGGGCGCGGTGATCGCCGTGGATCCGGACACCGGCCGGATCGCGGCCCGGCACAGCGCGGAAGCGACGCTGCCGCACTGGTTCTCGCTCACCCGCGACGGCCGCAAGGCGTACACCACGAACAAGCACGACACGTATGTGTCGGTGCTGGATATCGCGGACGGCGGCCCCATGCGCCGGATTCCGGTGTCGGGCAGCGAGGATCTCGCACTCTCCGCCGACGGCACCCGGCTGTTCGTGGCGACCCCGACCCTGATCAACCCGGCCGGTGACCCCGCCGTGGAGGTAATCGACACGGCGACGGACGAGATCGTGCACAGCATTCGGCTGGGTCACCTGCCCGGTCCCGTGCACGTCACCACCGACGGCAAGGTCCTGGTCGGTCAGTGGCGAGTCGACGGCGACCCTATGGCGGGCCCGCGGCTGCCGGGGCTGCTGTCGGTCTTCGATGCCACCACCTTCGAGCTGATCGCCGAGGTCGATGTGGACTGTGGGCCGCTCAATATCATCTCGTCCCCGGACGAGTCGACGGCCTATGTCTCGAGCCTCCTGGCGGGGACGGTCGATGTGGTGGATCTGGGCACCTACCAGACGATTACCCGCTTCGCCATCGATCCGGAGGGACGGCACACCGCGCACGGAATCGCGTATATCCCTGCGGCGACGGCCGATTCGCGCTAGTCGTCGTACCGCGGCGAGCCGCGCGACCGGTGCGTACCCGGTCCCGCGGCTCGCGGTGCGTTCGCCTCAATTCACCTCGGCCGGAACGAGTTCGGCGGGCACGATCGCGGTGGTGTGCTGCTCGCGCAGGTGCGTCCAGCCGACCAGCAGCAGCGCGCCGAGACCCAGTACCGCGCCGATCCAGGCGACCGACGGGTAGCCCATGCCCGCGCCGATGGCGAGGCCGCCGAGCCAGGGACCGGCGGTGATGCCGATATTGAAGGCGACGATGTTACCGGCCGCGCCGAGCGTCGGAGCCTGTGGGGCGAGGGCGAAGACCCGGCTGTTCAGCACCGGATTGATCCCCAAACCGAAGGCGCCCAACAGCAATACCAGAACGACCACCGGGCCGATGTGCTGCGCGGTCAGCGCCAGCAGCACCGAGGTGGCGATCAGGCCGGTGATTCCCACCGCGAGGGTGCGCCGCGGATGCGCGTCCGCGGTCCGGCCGCCGACGGCGATGCCGATGAGGCTGCCCACGCCGTAGAGTCCCAGCACGACGGGCACCCAGCCCTCGGCCAGCCCGGTCGTCTCGGCGAGCAGGGCCCCGAGGTAACTGAAGGAGACCAGCAGCGCGGTGGTCGCCAGCACGTTGGTGATCATGAGCCGTGCCACCGCTCCGGTGGCCAAGGCGCGCAACTCTTCTCGCACCCGTGAAACGGCGGTGGGGCGGTCGTTCGGGATCTTGGCCAGCACACCGATCATGGCCAGCGCCGAGAGCAGCACCACCGCCCAGAACGCGCCGCGCCAGCCGAAATGCTGTCCGATGAACGTCCCGGCGGGCAGGCCGACGACGCTCGCCACGGTGAGCCCACCGGCGACGATGCTCATCGCCCGGCCGCGGGCGTGGTCGGCCACCAGCCCGATCGCCGTCGCGGCCCCGACGGACCAGAACCCGGCGTACACGAAGGCGGCGATCACCCGGGTCGCGAACAGCACCCAGTAGCTCGGGGTCAGCGCGGCCACCACGTGGGCGGCGACGAACACCGCGAGGAAGGCCAGCAGCGCGGTGCGGCGCGACCAGCGCGCGGTGACCACGGCCAGAATCGGCGCGCCGAGCAGCATGCCGAGGGCGAAGGCCGAGATGAGCAGGCCCGTCTGTGGCACGGAAACGCCCAGGTCCGTGGACATCTGGGTGAGCAGGCCCGACAGCATGAGCTCGGAGGTGCCCTGGGCGAATATCGATAGGCCCAGGATGTAGACGGCCAGCGGCATCGGAAAACCTCTCCATTTTGGATCGTACGGTTCAAAATTGAGGCGAGAAAAAGGCGGCCGCGTGGCCGCCTCGTCTCAGAGACAGGTCAGGGCGACATTCGCGATGGCCTCCAGCGTGTTTCGATCCGCGCCGCCGCGGGCCGCGACCCGCATGCCGCCGATGGTGGCGATGATGAACTGCGCGAGATCCGTTGCGGCCGGGCCCTTTCGGATCTCCCCCGCGCTCTGCCCGGCCGCGATGGTGGCGGTCAGGGCGGTCAGGCGGAGGTCCTGATCGGCCCGCAGCAGCGCGGCGACCTCGGAGTCTCGAGTGCCCAGCTCGACCGTCGAATTCACCACCAGGCAGCCCAGCGGATCGCGCTCCGGCGCATCGACGATCCGGTGCAGCAGGGTCCGGATCTTGTCCACCGCCGAGCCCGGGCCGTCCAGCACGGCGAAGGTCCCGGCGTTCTTCTGCTCCATGTATCGGCGCAGCGCCCGCTGGAACAGGTCATGCTTGCTGCTGAAGGTGTTGTAGATGCTGCTCCGGCCCAATCCCGTTGCGGCACAGAGCTCTTGCGTCGACGTTCCCTCGTAGCCCGCCCGCCAGAACGCGCGCATGGCGGCATCCACCGCCTGGTGCTCGTCGAACTGCTTGGGGCGTGCCATGGGGGTACCGTAGCATGTTTTGAATTGGTCGGTCCAAAATGGGTGGGATCCCGGCCAAAAGCATGCCGGGAACAAGGGGACCGCATGCCGGGAACATGGGGCGGCATGCCTGGGACATGGGGCGGCATGCCTGGGACATGGGGGCGGCATGCCGGAACATGAAGCGGGGGTGGGCTAGAACTCTCCGGCGACGGTGAGGATGGTGCGGCCCGAGTGGTGGCCGGAGCGGATGGAGTTGAGGATGGATTCGGCTTCGGTGATGGGGGATTGGTTTTCGAGGGCTGAGAGGTGTTGGGGTTTGAGGTCTTTGCCGAGGCGGGACCAGAGGGTGCGGCGGCGGGCGATGGGGTAGTGGGCCGAGTCGACGCCGAGGAGGGCCACGCCGCGCAGGATGAAGGGCATGACGGTGGTGGGGAGGGCGGCGCCGCCGGTGAGGCCGCTGATGGCGGCCGCGCCGCCGTAGGCGATCGTACTGAGCACGTAGGCAAGGGATTTGCCGCCGACGCTGTCGACCGCACCGGCCCAGGTGGCCTTGCCGAGGGGGCGAATTTTCGCCTCCGGGTCCTCGGGCAGGCGGCCGATGACCGACTTCGCGCCGAGGGTGGACAGCAGTTCCCCGGCGTCGGTCTTGCCGGTGGAGGCGACGACCTCGAAACCGAGCCCGGCCAGGATGTCCACCGCGACGGTGCCGACACCGCCGGTCGCACCGGTCACCAGCACCGGGCCGGAGCCGGGGGTGAGGCCGCGGTCCAGCAGTTCCTGCACGCTCAGGGCGGCGGTGAAGCCCGCGGTGCCGATCGCGGCGGCCTCCCGCATGGTCAGGCCGTCCAGCTTCACCACCCAGTCGGCGGGGACGCGGGCGTACTCGGCGAAGCCGCCGTTGTGCGAGACGCCGATGTCGTAGCCGTGCGCGATCACCGGGTCGCCGGGCGCGAAACCCGGGTCCTCGGAGGAGACCACCTCGCCGGTGATATCGATGCCGGGGATGATCGGGTACTCGCGCACCACGCCGCCGCCCGGCGTAATGGCCAGTCCGTCCTTGAAGTTGGCACTGGAGTAGTGCACCTTGATCGTCACCGTGCCCGGGCCGAGGAAGTCGTCGCCGACCTCCTCGCGCGCGAGCACCACACCGCCGTCGGATTCGCGTGCCACCATCGCCCAGAACCGCATGCGTTCGAGCATAGGGCCGGAACGGCGTTCTGGTCGGTCTACTCGAACGCGGCCGCGCGTTTGTCCAGGAAGGCGGCGATGCCCTCGCGGCCGTCGGCGGAATCGGCACAGGCGCCGATGAAGTCGGCCTCGCGCGCCAGCTGCTCCTCGAGGTTGTGGCCCGAGCTGACCAGCAGCAGCTTCTTCACCGCGGCGTTGGCGTGCGCGGGACCGGCGGCGAACTGCGCGGCCAGCTCGTCGACGCTGGCGGCCAACTCGGCGTCGGGCACGACCCGGTGCACCAGGCCCCAGTCCAGCGCTTCTGCGGCCCGCAGCGTGCGGTTGGTGAGCATGAGCTCCTGGGTGCGGCGCAGGCCGATCAGGCGCGGCAGATAGTAGGACGCGCCGCCGTCGGGGCTCAGCCCGGCGCGGGTGTAGGCCATGGTGAACGCGGCGGATTCGGCCGCCACCACCAGGTCCGCGGCGATGGCGAGGCTGAATCCGGCGCCCGCGGCGGCGCCGTTCACCGCGGCCAGCAGCAGCGCGTTCATGCGCGCGAACGACGACATGGCCTCGTGCAGATCGTGGGCGAGATGTTTGACGTAGGCGCCCGCGCCGTCCTCCTGGGCCGCCATCGCCTTGAGATCGCCTCCGGCGGAGAAGAATTTCCCGGCCCCGGTCAGCGCCACCACCTTCAGCGCGGGATCGTCGGCGCACCGGTTCGCCACCTGCGCCAGCTCCCGGCCCATCTGCTGATCGATGCCGTTGGCGGCGGTCGGCCGATCGAGCGTGATCCGGGCGATGGCACCGGACTGCTCGAACCGGATCGTCTGGAAATCACTCATGCCGTGCCTCTCGTCGGCGCTCATTCCTCCGGGACCAGTTCCAGCCGGACCCCGAGCAAGCGTACCGGGCGATCGATCTCGAAACGGTCGAGCACATCCAGTGCGGCCTGCGCGATCTCGGCCGGATCGGTGCTCGGCGCGGGCAGTTTGCGCTGCTTGGTGCGGGTGTAGAAGGTCTTGGTGCGCACCGTGACCCCGACCCGGTGGGTGCTGCGGCCCGCCTCGACCATCTCCTCGGCCACCTCGGTCGCCAGGCGCCGCACCTGGGCGCGGATCTCGGCGGGATCGGTGAGGTCGTGCGGGAAGGTCTCGGATTTGCTGCGGCCCACGGGGATTCGCGGCCGGGTGACCACGTCGGTATCGCCGCGGCCGTGGCCCAGCACCCACAGGTACGGTCCGGTGCTCGGGCCGAATTCGGCGGCCAGCACGTCGCGGTCGGCGGCCGCGAGCTGGGCCACCGTTTCGATTCCCAAGTCCGCCATGCGTTTCGCGATGCGCGACCCGATGCCCCACAGCGCGCTGGTGGGGCGGTCGGCCATCAGGTCGGTCCAGTTGTCGGCGGTGAGCCGGAAGATGCCCGCGCCGCCGGTGTCGACGGATTCGGAGCCCTTGCCCACCGTCTTCGCGAAGCCGGTGGCGAGCTTGGCGCGCAACTTGTTGTCGCCGATGCCGATCGAGCAGGACAGGTCCAGGGCGGCGACGGCGGTGCGGATCTCGCGGGCCAGGCGCTCGGGGTCGGCGGTGTCGGCGGCGAGGAATGCCTCGTCCCAGCCCAGCACCTCCACCCGGACCGGGAAGGTGCGCAGCAGGTCCATGACCTCCGCGGACGCTTCTCCATAGGTGGCCAGGTCGAGCGGGAGGAAGATGCCGTCGGGGCAGGCGCGGGCGGCCTGGCGCAGCGGCATTCCGGCGCGGACGCCGTAGCGGCGGGCCGGATACGACGCGCAGGTCACCACCTTGCGCGGCTCGGTGGGATCGCCGTTGCCGCCGACGATGACCGGACGGTCCCGCAGTTCCGGATGGCGGCGGAATTCCACCGCGGCCTGGAACTGGTCGAGGTCGACGTGCAGGATCCATCGGGCCATCGTTTCGGAAGCTACTCCCCTTCCGACCGCGCCGTACGATGTGGTCCGGGAGCGACCGAGGGGATGGCACCGATGACCGAAGATTCCTCCGCCCTACCCGCGATCCGGGTGGGCGATGCCGAGCGTGAGATCACCGCGCGGCAATTGCGGCTGGCCGTCGAATACGGTCAGCTGACTCTGGTGGAGCTCGACAAGCGGCTGATCGCCGTCTACCGGGCGGAGACAGTTCGCGATCTCGTCGCGGTGACCGCGGACCTGCCGGTGGCCGCGGCCGCGCGCGAGCCGCTGGAGCTGGAGACCAGCAGCGGGGCGCACCGCAAGGCCGGGCAGTGGATCGTTCCGTCCCAGATCTCGGCCACGACCGGGTCGGGCGTGATCACCATCGACTTCACCGAGGCGCTCTGCCCGCACGCCGAGGTCGCGGTGCGTGTGCAGGTCGGTTCCGGGGTGGTGAAGCTGATCGTGCCGCGCGGCTGGCGGGTGGATTTCGACCGGGTCAAGATCGGCAGCGGCAGCGCGGCGAACCGGGCGAACGAGCCGATGCTGCCGGGCAGCCCGGTGCTGCGGGTCGAGGGCCGGGTCAAGTCGGGGGCGGTCAAGGCCGAGTACCCGCGCCCGCCGCGCCGCTCGTTCTGGGCGTGGTTGCTACGGCGGCCGCGCTGAGGGTTAGTCGACGGTGGCGCGGACCAGGTTGTGGTCGGAGAGGCCGTGGGTGTTTTCTACGGTGATTTCGCGGATTGTGCCGTGGCGGACGGCGATGTGATCTACGTACTGCGACTTGGGGTCTGCGGAGGTGCGGGGGTGGGTGGGTAGTGCGGTCGGGGGGAGGTCGGCCACGGTGAAGGCGGGGCCCAGGGCCGCGGCGACGGTGGCGCGGTCGGCGTTGAAATCGCCGAGGAGGATGGTGCGGCGGCCGGGGGTGGCCAGTTCGGCCAGGCGGGCCAGCTGGCGGGTGCGGTGGAAATTCCCGGTCACGTGGGTGGCGATGACGACGGCCGCGTCGGTGTGGACGACCAGCGCGCCCTTGCCGGGATCGCTGGCGAAGGGTTCGGCGACGACCTCCCGGCTCGGCCCGGTGGTCAGCACCACCAGATATTCCGCGCGGTCGCGCAGCGCCGATTCGATTCGGCGCGAACGCGGTACGCGCGGATACCGCAGCGCGTGCAGCGTCCGGTCGGGCACCGCCGAGCGCAGGGCGGCGAGCTGATCGCCACTCACCTCCTGCAACGCGATGACCTCCTCGGTGCGCCGCGCCACCTGCCGCGCGATGGCCGCGATGCGATGCGGCTCGTCCGGCCACCGATTCGCCACGTCCCGATACCAATTCTCGGCATGGACGCGATGCAGAACATTCCAGGTGACCGCCGAGACCATGGTTAGTACGTAACCACGCCACCCACCGGAACGGGAGATGTCGAGCACACCCTGGGTCGGGCGTTCGACCAGAACATATGGCACACCGTAGTATCCGAGAAACTCCGCGATCACCATCCACGACCAGAACCGGGACCTGCCGTACAGATGAGCGAAATCCGTTGCGCCGACCCCCATCTTCGGGGCATGACGGCGGCGGCGGTGGTCACCTAGGTTCGGCTCTCGTGCGCACATCCCCGCTCACGTCCATACCCCGCACGCGCGCAACGCTTTTCGTGCTGGGTGTGACGGCGGTGCTGGCGGTGGTGCTGGTGTTCACGCTGGTCGATCCGTGGCTGGACAAGGCCGGGATCCTGGTCGGCGGGCTGGACGCGCACGTCTACCGCGACGGCTCCTGGAAGATCCTGCACGGCCATCCGCTCTACACCGAGCCCAGCGTGTACGGGCTGCTGTACACCTACACGCCGTTCTCCACGCTGGCGTTCCTCCCGCTGGCCGCGTGGCCGTGGAATTACGTCACCAACACCTGGCTGCTGGTGAATCTGGGGGTGTTGTTCGGCTGTGTGCTGCTGAGCTGGCGCATCCTCGGCTACCGACTGGATCGCAGGCTGGTGTCGATCAGCGCACTGCTCGCCATCAGCTGCGTCTTCGTCGAACCGGTGCGCACCACGCTGTACTACGGGCAGATCAATCTCATGCTGATGGCGCTGGTGCTGTGGGACTTCTCGCGCGCCGACCGCAGCAGGCTGCGCGGGCTGGGCGCGGGCCTGGCCGCGGGAATCAAGCTGGTGCCGCTGTATTTCGTGGTGCAGTTCCTGGCGCTGCGGCAGTGGCGGGCGGCCGTGACCGCGGCGACGGTGTTCGCGGCCTCGGTGGTCGGGACGTGGCTGGTGCTGCCGTCCGACTCGCGGCAGTACTGGACCTCGACGTTCTTCCAGTCGGATCGGATCGCGCTGGACACCCATCCGGCCAATCAGTCGCTGCGCGGCGCGATCGCGCACCTGACGAAACACGCTGCGCCGCTCGGGTTGTGGGCCGTGCTGTCGGCCCTGGTCGTGATGGCGGGGCTGGCCGTGTCGGTGGGTCTGTTCCGGCGGGGGGAGCGGCTGCTGTCGGTCGTCGTCGCCGGGATGACCGCGTGCGTGGTGTCGCCGTTCTCGTGGAGCCACCACTGGGTGTGGTTCGTGCCGCTGCTGGTCTACCTGGTGCATCGGGCACAGACGCGGCCGCTGTGGTGGCTGGTGGCGGCGATGCTGTATTTCTCCATCGGCGCGTGGACCTATCAGTGGACGCCGGACTGGGTGGTGGTCGGCTTCTGCATGTTCCCGCCGTGGTGGACCATCGCGCCGATCCTGATGAACTCCTACGTGCTCATCTATCTCGTGCTGCTGGCGGTCACCGGGGTGGGGCTGCTGCGAAAGACGAAGGGGCCGCGCCCCATCCGGGAGGATGAGGCGCGCCCCCGGTCCGGTGCGCACGAGGACGCGGCGGTCGGGTCCTAGGCCACGGCGTAGGCGGGCTCGGCGACCGGCTCGATGGCGTAGGCCAGGATGTCGGCCACGTCGGCGACCGGGCGCACGTCCAGCGCCTCGCGCACCTCGGCCGGGACCTCGTCCAGATCCGGTTCGTTGCGCGCCGGGATGAACACGGTCTTCAGCCCGGCCCGCTGCGCGGCCAGCAGCTTCTGCTTGACGCCGCCGATCGGCAGCACCCGGCCGTTCAGCGTGACCTCACCGGTCATGCCCACATCCGAGCGGACCTGGCGGCCCAGCGCCAGCGACACCAGGGCCGTGACCATGGTGACGCCCGCCGACGGACCGTCCTTGGGCACCGCGCCCGCGGGGAAGTGGATGTGGATATTGCGGTCCAGCACGCTCGGCTCGATGCCGATCTCCGCCAGGTGCGAGCGGACGTAGGTCAGCGCGATCTGCGCGGATTCCTTCATGACGTCGCCCAGCTGTCCGGTCAGGGTGAGCGAGCGCTCGCCCTCGGCGGCATTGGCCTCGATGTAGAGGACGTCGCCGCCCGCGCCGGTCACGGCCAGACCCGTGGCCACGCCGGGGACCGCGGTGCGCTCGACCCCATCGGGGGTGAAGCGGGGGCGGCCCAGGTAGTCCTTCAGGTCGCCGAGGCCGATGCTCACCGGCTCGGCGGGCGACGGGGTTTCGTGCTCCGACAGCCGAGTCGCGGCCTTGCGCAACGCCTTTGCGACCAGCCGTTCCAGCTGCCGCACACCGGCTTCCCGGGTGTAGTTCGCGGCGATCTCACGCAGGGCCTCGTCGGTGATCGAGACCTCCTCCGCCGTCAGCGCATTGCGTTCCAGCTGCCGCGGCACCAGGAAGTCGCGGGCGATGGCCACCTTGTCGTCCTCGGTGTAGCCGTCGACGGTGATCAGTTCCATGCGGTCCAGCAGCGGGCCGGGAATGGTCTCCATGACGTTCGCGGTCGCGATGAACAGCACGTCGGACAGGTCCAGATCCAGGTCCAGGTAGTGGTCGCGGAAGGTGTGGTTCTGCGCCGGGTCCAGGACCTCGAGCAGGGCCGCGGCCGGGTCGCCGCGGTAGTCCGAGCCGACCTTGTCGATCTCGTCCAGCAGGACGACGGGATTCATCGAGCCCGCCTCCTTGACCGCGCGCACGATGCGGCCGGGCAGCGCGCCGACGTAGGTGCGCCGGTGGCCGCGGATCTCCGCCTCGTCGCGCACGCCACCCAGGGCGACGCGAACGAACTTGCGGCCCAACGCGCGTGCCACGCTCTCGCCGAGCGAGGTCTTGCCGACACCGGGCGGGCCGACCAGCACCAGCACCGCGCCGGAACCGCGACCGCCCACGACCTCCAGCCCGCGCGCGGCGCGGCGGGCCCGCACCGCCAGGTACTCGACCATGCGGTCCTTGACCTCGTCCAGGCCGTGGTGATCGGCGTCGAGCACCGCGCGGGCGGCCGAGACGTCGGTGGAGTCGGTGGTCCTCACCGTCCACGGCAGGTCCAGGACGGTGTCCAGCCAGGTGCGGATCCAGCCCGCCTCCGGGCTCTGGTCGCTGCCGCGCTCAAGCCGGTCGACCTCGCGCAGCGCGGCCTCGCGGACGTGCTGCGGTAGATCCGTCTTCTCCACGCGGGCGCGGTAGTCGTCGGCGCCGTCGGGCTCGCCCTCGCCCAGCTCCTTGCGAATCGCGTTGAGCTGCTGGCGGAGCAGGAATTCGCGCTGGGACTTCTCCATCCCCTCGCGCACGTCCTCGCTGATCTTCTCGGTGACCTCGACCTCGGCGATGTGGTCCTTGGTCCAGGCGATCAGGCTGGTCAGTCGGGCGCCGACGTCGGGAGTGTCGAGCAGTTCGCGCTTCTGCTCGTCGGTCAGGTACGGCGCGTATCCGGCGGTATCGGCCAGCGCGGACGGGTCGCTGAGCCGGTTCACCGCGTCGATGACCTGCCACGCCTCGCGACGCTGCAGCACCGACACGACCAGCTTCTTGTACTCGGCGGCAAGCTCTTTCGTCCGCCCGTCCGGCGCGGGGTCCTCGACCGGTTCGGCCTCGACCCACAGCGCGGCCCCCGGCCCGGTCACCCCGTGGCCGATCCTGGCCCGGCGCTCGGCCTTCAGCACGGCCGCGGGCGCGCCTCCGCGCATCCGCCCCACCTGCTCGATACTCGCCACCACCCCGTAGGCGGCATAACCCTCGGCCAACCGGGGCGCCAGCAGCACGGCGTCCAGGTTCGCGGCCCGCGCGGCGTCGATGGCGGCCTGCGCCGACTCGTCCAACTCGATCGGCACCACCATCCCCGGCAGCACGATCGGATCGGTCAGAAACAACACCGGCAGTCGTTGTGGGGTACTCATGTGTTCAGCCCCTTCCAAAGCATGCCCTGGATGCTTCTTCCAGGGTTGAGCGATATCTACTCAACCTTGGGTCGGGGCGAGTTGTTCCGCCCGGGCGTTCACCGGCAGCGAACTACGACGGTCGACACCGAGGTGCACCCGCCGAAGATCCTGCTCATCCGGGGCCGGGCGGAGCTGGACGTGGTGGACGGCATCCCGGAGGTACCTGCCCCCCGAGCAGCACGGTCGAGGAACTGATCCGGCAGCGGGCCGAACGGCAGCGCGCCTGAGTCTCTGGCACGAAACCGAAGATCGGGTTAGGGTGCTGGATCGTCGGGGCGCTCGGGCGCCGGATTCGATCGATTCGCGAGGGCTCCATGGGGTTTCGGGTTGTGGCTGCGCGGCGGGCGGGCGTGGTGGCCGGGGCGGTGCTGGCCGCCGCGGTGACGGTGGGCGTGAATGTGCCTGCGGCGGGGGCCGATTCGATCGCCGATGCGTTGCCCACCGGGGTGGAGGCCAGCCTGGTCGTGTTCGATCGAGACAGCGGGACGGCCAGTGTGCAGTTCGAGCCGCACAAGCAGTTTCGGTCGGCGTCGGTGGTCAAGGTGATGATCGCGCTGGACTATCTGGAATCGCATGACCCGGCGGCCATTTCGGCGGACGACCGGGCTCGGCTGGAGGCCATGCTGCGGTCCAGTGACGACGACGCGGCCAGTTATCTGTGGGTGGAGAACGGGTGGGACGGCATCGTCACCCGGACCGTGGCCAAGCTGGGGCTGACCGATACCGCGCCGCCCGCCAGCCGCGGGATGTGGGGATACACCGCGATCAGCGCCGCCGACGTGGTGACCGTCTACCGCTACATTCTCGACCGGGCCGCGCCCGCGGTCCGCGACTTCATCATGGACAACCTGCACGCCTCCACCAAGTGCGGGCAGGACGGCTTCGACCAGTCCTTCGGTCTCGCCCGCGCCGTCGACCGGCCCCGGGCGGTCAAGCAGGGCTGGTCCGGATTCGGCGATGCGCCCGCGCCCGACAAGGTCTGCGCCCCCGGCAATCCGAAGCCGCCGATCCCGCAGGACGCGCTCAGCGCCGCCGCCTCCGGCCCGCTGAGCTTCGGTCCGGACGGCGTGCGGGAGAAGTGGAACTTCACCCAGGGCACCCCGCCCGCCGGACCGGCCATCGACCTGACCCGGCGCGCCATGCACACCACCGGCACCGTCGGCGTGCACGACGACCGGATCGTCGCGCTGCTCACCCTTGAGCCCACCACCACCTCGTGGGAGGCGTCGGCCCAGCGCATCACCCTGCTGACCAAGGCGGCCGACGTCGCCGACTGGGGACTGGCCACCGGGCTCGGCGACCACGACGGCTCGCCGGACCGCTGACCGCACGCCCGTGTTACGTGCGAAAACGACCGGCGCCTGACCTATCGTTGAAGGTCACCGGCCGAGAGGAGCCCGCGCGTGCAGCAGCGTCGTAGCCACGACTACCGGCCCGCGGCGGCGGTGCTCGGCGTCGTGGCCGCGCTGATCGCGATCCCGGCGGCGCTGGCGGTGGTGGTTCCCGAGCGCGAGGACGTGGTGCTGCCCGACACCGAGATCACCGTGACCGCGCCCGGCGAAAGCCCCGACACCGTCACCTTTCCCGGCCCGCCCGGATGGTCGCGGCGGCCCACCGGCGACCCCACCACCGCGGTGCTGACCGCGCCCGGCGGAGCGGTGCTGCTGGTGAACGCCGTCAACGGCGTCACCGACTTCCCGGCCGCCGCCGACTGGCGCCGGAAGGTGCTGGGGCTGCAGGCCTTTCCCGTCGAATTCGACGGCGGGCAGCTCACCACGCGCGGCGGCTTCGCGGGGCCCACCTGCGTGGGCGTGGATCGCGTCGGGCAGTGCGCGATCGTCGGGCACCGCAATCTGGCGGTGAGCGTGCTGGTCAGCGGCGACATGTCCGGCGGGGTGCTGAGCGCGGTCGTCGAGGCGCTGCGGGTGAAGTCATGAGCTGGTTCCAGCCGCGTTCGGCGCTGTTCTGGGTGTACTGGGTGGTCGTGGTCGGCGGGGCGCTGGGGCTGGTGGTCCAGGTGCTCCCGGTCGCGGCGGTGACCTGGTCCGGCATCCTGGTCGGCCTGCCGTTCGTGCTGACGAAGCTGCTCGCCATCGGCGCGATCATCGTGCTGCTGGACCGATTTCGCGCCCGGCGGCCGATCGTCACCCCGCTGATCATGGGCTTCGTCTGGGGCGCGGCCGCCGGGCCCGGCATCGCGATGTTCGCCAACGACAACAACATGCGGGTCGTGCAGAACGTCGCGGGGGACGCCTTCGCGGTGAACTGGCAGGCCCCGATCTCCGCGGCGATCGTGGAGGAGGGGATCAAGGGCGCGGGGGTGTTCGCGGTCGCCTGGCTGTCGCGGCCGCTGCTGATCCGGCCCATGCACGGGCTGCTGCTCGGGGCGTTCACGGGCCTGGGATTCCAGGTGGTCGAGGACGTCGTCTACGAGGCCAATGCCGGATTGCAGTCCGCGCAGGGCGATATCGCGTCCGCGGTCGGAGTCGGCATCCTGCGGCTGGCCACCGGCATCACCTCGCACTGGATGCTGACCGGCCTGGCCGGCATCGGCATCGTGGTGGCCGTCGGCGAGTCGGGCTGGCCGCGCGCCCGGCGCGCGCTGGTGTTCGCCACCTTCTATCTGCTCGGCGCCGCACTGCATTTCGGCTGGGACGCGCCCGCGCCGTGGAACGCCGGAGTCGGCAGCATCGTGCTGCGCACCCTCGGATACGTGGTGGTGTTCGCGGCGGTCTACGCCTGGGTGTTGCGCACCGAACAGCGGTGGTACCGCATGATCGTCGGGTGGGTGGTGGCGCGGGGGATGGCGCCGCCGGACGAGCTGGCGACCCTGGTGTCGTGGCGGTCGCGCCGCCGCGCCCGGCGGCAGCGGCGCGTACCCCACCGCGTCGCGCGGCAGCGCCAGCACGTGCTGCTGGACTGGGTGCAGATGGTAGGCACGAATCTGCGCATCGCCCACGGCCCCGGGGGCGATGTAATACTCGAAAGGTCGGCCGGGCCGACCGGTTTCGACGTGGCGACCACCGGTCGCCCCGACCCGCGAGGAGCACATGATCATGCTGGCCGCCCGCCTGCACCTGGGACCGGAACGTAGCCTGCGACTGGACGAGGTGCCGGTGCCCGAGCCCGGCCCCGACCAGGTCCTGATCAAGGTCCAGGCCGCGGGCGTGTGCCTGTCCGACGTGCATCTGCTCGATGGCACCCTCAACCCGGTGTTCCTCGACGGCAATGTGGTCACCCTCGGCCACGAGGTCGCGGGCACGGTGCACGCGCTGGGGCCGGGTGTCACCGCGGCCCGGGTCGGCGACCGAGTGGTGTTGCAGGCCGGGGAGATTCGCGGCGGGCGGATCTTCACCCGCGGCGTCGACTACGACGGCGGCTGGGCGGAGTACACCCTGGCCCGGATCGAGACCCTGGTCCCGATCCCCGACGATCTGCCGTTCGAGCAGGCGTGCTTCATTCCGGACGCGGTGTCGACGCCGTGGGCGGCCATCACCGAGACCGCGCAGGTCCGCCCGGCCGAGGCGGTCGGCGTCTGGGGCGTGGGCGGGCTCGGCGCGCACGGGGTGCAGCTGCTGCGGATGATCGGCGCGGCGCCGATCATCGCGGTCGACCCGCTACCCGCCGCGCGCGAACGCGCCCTCGAGCTCGGCGCCGACCTGGCCTTCGACCCGGCCGAATCCGATCTGCGCGCACAGATTTACGGCGCCACCGGCGGCACCGGCCTGGCCGCGGCGTTCGACTTCGCCGGGGTGGCCGCGGTGCGCGAGCAGGCGGTCGTCTGCCTCGGCCGCGGTGGGCGACTGGTGCTGGTCGGGCTGACCGACAAGCCGATCACCATCACCGGCGGCAGCATGTTCAGCTTCTTCTCCCAGCAACTGCGCGGCCACTACGGCTCCGGGCCGGAGCACGTCGCCCAGCTGGTGCAGCTGCAACGCCTGCACCGGGTCGACTTCTCCCGCTCGGTCAGCGCGGTGCTGCCGCTGGCCGAGGCCGAGAAGGCGGTGCACGCGCTGGCCACCAAGGAGGGCAATCCGATTCGCCTGGTGCTCCGTCCCTGATCTTGTGAGAATGTGAGGATCCCGATATCTCACAACCGCTTCGGCGCTAGGGGAGCACATCATGACGACACTGGCCGGTGGGGTGTTCCTGGATTGGGAGCGCCTCACCGGACAGTCGAAGTTCGTCGTCGACCTGGTGACCTTCCCGATCTTCAGCGCCCTCGCGGGCTGGCTGACCAACTGGACCGGCGTGCTGATGCTGTTCTGGCCGCTACAGTTCCGCGGTATCCGGATTCCGGGGCTGGACGTGCTGTATCCGTATCTGCCGCGGCGGGTGCAGGTGCTGCCGACCTTCTCCGGTGACGGGCGGCGGGTCGGGTTTCAGGGGTTCATTCCGGCGCGCGCGGAGAAGATGGCCAGCATCTGCGTGGACATGGCCATCATGCGGATCGGCCAGCCCAAGGACTTCATCCACGAACTCGATCTGGAGGGCATCGCCGACTACATCGCCGAACTCGCCCGCGACCAGGTGCCCGCGATCGTCGACGATGTGATGCGGCGGGAGAATCCGGAGCTGTGGGCGGTGGTGCCGCGGTCGGTGCGGCAGGTGCTCTATCAGCGGGTGGAGCGGGAGTTGCCGAATCTGGCCCGGCGCGGGTTCGAGCGGCTGGGCGACAATGTGGACCAGCTCATCGATATCAAGAGCTTCGTGATCCGCTATCTGCGCGCCAATCCGCACATCCTGAAGGATCTCACGACCACGATCGCCGCGCCGGAGCTGCGCTTCATGGTGCGCATCGGGTTCCTGGGCGCGCCCTTCGGATTATTACTCGCGCTGTATCTGCATGTGCACAAGGCGATTCCGGTGTTCGGCTGGATTCCGAGTTGGGCGGTGGTGCTGACCGCGGCGGCGGCGATCGGCGTGATCGTCAATGTCATCGCGGTCAAGATGGTGTTCGAGCCGGGGGATCCGCAGCCGCGCTACAAATACCTGTGGGGGCAGGCGCTGCTGGCGAAGCGGCAGCCGCAGGCGGCCTCCGATCTGGCGCACATCCTGGCCTACCAGGTGCTGACGCTGCCGAATCTGGCCACCGAACTGCTCGACGGACCCAATGGCGACAAGACCCGTCAGCTCATCGAGCAGCTGATCGCCGAGGAGATCCATCATCAGCTGGGCCGGTCCACCTCGGTGGTGCGAATGGCGTTCGGGCGGCGGCAGTTCGACAATCTCAAGGTCGGCGCGGCGGGGGCGGCGGTGGGGCTGGCGCCCGGCCTGGTCGAGGACGAGGAATTCGCGCGCGAGCAGGCCGAGAAGATCGACGCGTTCGCGGCGCGCAAGCTACAGCGCCTCACGCCGGGCGAGTTCATGGAGGTCTTCTACGCCTCGGTGGAGCAGGACGCCTGGCTGCTGTATCTGCACGGCGCGGTGCTCGGCCTGGCGGTGGGCGGGGTGCATCTGGTGTTGTTCGGCTGGTAGGCAATACAAGCACGCGTGCTTGCATTTTTCTTCTACCGTTGCGAAGCTGGACGCGCGGGAGCGTTCCCGCGGCGACGGGTAAGGATTCCGATGGCTGATCTCGAGGCGCTGCTGGCCGACTTCGACGCCGAATGCGCGGAACTGGACGGGCTGATCGCGCCCCTGGACCCGGCGGAGTGGGCCCGCGCGACCCCCGCGCCGGGCTGGACCATCGCCCATCAGATCGGCCATCTGGCCTGGACCGACCGCGTGGCCACACTGTCGGCCACCGATGCCGCGGCGTTCACCGCGCTGCTCGAGCAGGCCGCGCCGCGGGCGCTGACCTTCGTCGACGAGGCCGCCGAGCAGGAGGCCGCGACCCCGGCACCCGAGCTGCTGCGCCGCTGGCGCGGGACCCGGGCCGCGCTGGTCACCGCCCTGCGCGCCGTTCCCGCCGGGACGAAACTGCCGTGGTTCGGGCCGCCGATGAGCGCGGCCATGATGATCACCGCCCGGCTGATGGAGACCTGGGCGCACGGGCAGGACGTGGCCGATGCGCTCGGCGTGCGCCGCGTGCCCACCGCGCGATTGCGCAATATCGCCCATATCGGCGCGCGCACAAGGGATTACGCCTATGCGGTGCAGGGCCGCAGCGCGCCCGCGGCGGAGTTCCGCATCGAGCTGACCGCGCCGGACGGCGACGGCTTGTGGACCTGGGGGCCGGAATCGGCCGCGCAGCGCGTGACGGGCCCCGCGCTGGACTTCTGCCTGCTGGTGACACGCCGTCGGCATCCGGACGATCTGAAGATCGAGGCCATCGGGGCCGATGCCGCCGAGTGGCTGACCATCGCGCAGGTGTTCGCCGGTCCACCCGGATCAGGCCGCGCGGCAGGTCAATTCGACTGACCCGCCGCGCGGCCCGACCTCCGGCGTGAACATCCGGCCCTGGAAACCGGCGGCGCGCCATCGAGCCCGCTCACCCCGACGGGAGCGGGAGCGGACGAGCGCCAACTTGGGTGCGCCGTGCCTGTTGCCGACCGGACGCCATTGGCCGGGGGTCTTCGAGTTGGCAGTCGAAGCAAGCGCTCGCCAGCTACCAGAGGTTTACCCAGTCGTTGTGTGATGGAAACACCTGCACCGCAAAGAATTCTGCAACTTATGCCGTGCCCGCCCCGAGTGTGATCTCGACCGCACGATTTCGGGCGGGTACCGCGCGGCACAGTAACCTGGATGACGCGTAGGAGGGAAAGGATCGCACCGTCATGCGCCGACCGGTCCAGATTCTCCAGCACACCGCCATCGTGCTGGCCGGAATGGGCAGCATCGGACTCACCGTCATCGCGGGCACCTACATCGTCAACCAGATGGCCGACGCCACCCACCACCCCGGCCGCCTCACCACACCCGGCACGGCCCTACCCGAAGCAGCGCCGCCGAACTCGATCCCGCACGAGAGTCCCGAAACCCTGATCACGAACGGCACCTGGGGCCTGGCGGCCGAAACCCGCGTACTGCCCACCGCATTCCGCACCCACCCACCCGCAGCACCCGAACCGCTCGCCCCCCACCCCACCGAGCTCCCCACCCCACCCGCACCCACCGAGTTCGGCGCCCGCCTGCAACTACTTGGCGACGCCTACGTAGGCGCGAATCTGGCCACCACCCAACCGAATTCACTCTCCATGACGGTGGACACCAACCTGGTCACCCTCCTGACCAACACCGACCAGCCCACCACCGCCCTGCGCACGGAGCTCGATACCCGCAGCGGCGAGGTAACGGTGGCCGTCTCCGGCCCTCTGGTCGGCCAACACAACGTCCAACTCCGCCGCCACTCCCGACCGGCCCCCACCACCCCACTCGCCACCTCCCACACCTTCGGCCCAACCACCACCATCTGATCCTCATGCTCCCGCCTCGCTAACGCTCGGCGGGAGCATGAGGAAATCTGGGGCAACCACCGCCTTGCCGCAAGGCTGGCACGACCACCGCCCTGCCGCAGGGATCTGGGACAACCACCGCCCTGCCGCAGGGATCTGGGGCGACCACCACGTTGCCGCAGGGATCTGGGGCGACCACCACGTTGCCGCGTGAACGGGCAGCCAAGGGGACCATCATGTCGTCGCGAGGGGTGGTTGGGTGGCCACCGGGCCCTCGCGAGGAACCGGCGGGCGGCCGAGATGATCGCCGCGTTGTCGTGCGGTAGGAGCGATGGTCGACGAGGAGTGTTGGGCTGCTGGCAACGTGTGGGCGGGAGGGTCGGCGCGGGCGGGTCCGCTATGTAATCCGGTGGAGCCCTCTCAGATTGGTCCCGGCGTGCTTTTGGCCGGGATCTCGGTGGGGGATTGTGGCCGAAAGGGGGGCGGAGGCGGGGGGTGGGTGTGTGAGACTGCCTCTCGTGTACGACTACTGCGTTGTTGGTGGTGGGATTGTGGGGGTGGCTACTGCTGCTCGGATATTGGAGCGGTGGCCGGGGGTGGGGGTGTTGGTGGTGGAGAAGGAGGGGCGGGTGGGGGTGCATCAGAGTGGGCATAACAGTGGGGTTGTTCATTCTGGGATTTATTACGAGCCGGGGAGTTTGAAGGCGCGGCTGTGTCGGGAGGGGGCGCGGTGGACCAAGGAGTTTGCTGTGGGGGAGGGGATTCCGTATCGGGAGTGTGGGAAGTTGTTGGTGGCTACGGATTTGGGGGAGCGGGGGCGGATGAGGGGGCTGTATGAGCGGGCGGTGGCCAATGGGGTGGGGGTGGAGTTGCTGGATGCGGGGGAGTTGAGGCGGCGGGAGCCGCGGATTGCGGGGGTGGGGGCGTTGTTCGTGCCGGGGACGGGGATTGTCGATTACGGGCGGGTGACCGAGGCGTTGGCGGGGCGGGTGCGGGCGGCGGGGGGTGAGTTCGCGATGGGGGCGGAGGTTACCGCTGTCGAGGAGGATTCCGACGGGGTGACGGTGGCGGGGCCCGCGGGGTCGTGGCGGGCGCGGCGGATGGTGGCGTGTGCGGGGTTGCAGGCCGATCGGGTGGCGCGGATGGCGGGGGTGGCGGTCGGGTTGCGGATCGTGCCGTTTCGGGGCGAGTACTACCGATTGCCGCCTGCGCGAAGCGATCTGGTGAGCACGCTCATCTATCCGATCCCGAATCCGGAGCTGCCGTTTCTGGGCGTGCATCTGAGCCCGACCATCGACGGTGAGCTGACCGTGGGGCCGAACGCGGTGCTGGGGCTGGCGCGCGAGGGCTACCGCAAGGGCAGCATCGATCTGCGCGATGCCCGAGATGTGCTGGGCTACCGGGGTTTTCACCGCGTGGCGGCGGCCAATGTGCGAACCGGGCTGCGGGAGCTGCGCAATTCGGTGTTCAAGCGCGGTTATCTGGCCGAATGCCGCAGGTACTGCCCGGAATTGACGATCGCGGATCTGTTGCCGCGCCCGGCCGGGATTCGCGCCCAGGCGGTGCTGCCCGACGGTACCCTCGTGCACGACTTCCTCATCGAACGCACCGAGCGCTCGGTGCACGTGCTCAACGCGCCGTCCCCCGCGGCCACCTCCGCGCTACCGATCGCCGAGCACATCGTCGGACAATTGGACAACTGACCGATTCAGACCTCGCGTTATTTTCCGGTAATCGCTCAATAAAGAGGAATTGTGTAGTAGTTTATCGGCAGCCGTGGAACAGGGGAGCAAAGCCGATGGGCCACATCAGGTACGCGAGCGATGTCGGGGCTCCGGTCGAGGTCGCCTTCACGTACACCGAGAACCACCTGTTCGTGCCGGACTGGATGTTCGGCAGCACAGCCTTCGAACCGGTCGGCGAGGTCGGCCACGGGCCGGGCGCTGTGTATGCCGCCGCCTTCCGGTTCGGGTTGTGGCGCCCCACGGTCGAGTACGAGATCACCGAGTACCGCCGGAACGCGGTGATCGGATACACGCTGCGCAGGCGCCGACCGGGGAAGGCGGTGCCTGCGCAGTCCGATCCCGCCGGGGCGCTGGGCACGCTGACCCTGCAATTCGATCCGCTCGGCTACGGTCGGTCGGTACTGACCTCGGAGGCCGACTACCGCCCGCCGCGCGGACCCGCGGGCCGGCTGCGCTCGTGGCTCGTCGATGCCGCGGCGCGGTCGGCCCTGCGCCGCAGCGAATCGCAGTTACGCAGGGAGATCGAGGAATTCCACGGCACCGACCTTGTCGGCAGGATTGCGTAGGGTGGCGACCATGATCATCGTGAGCACCGACGGATCGTGCCTGCGCAATCCCGGGGGCGCCATCGGCTGGGCGTGGGTCAATCATCAGGGCACCTCGGCCAGCGGCGGGGCGGCCAGCGGCACCAACCAGGTCGCCGAGCTACGCGCGGTGCTGGAGGCGATCCTCGCCCACCCCGGCCCGGATCCGCTGCTCATCGAGAGCGATTCGCTGTACGCGATCAAGTGCGCCTCGGAATGGCTGCCGACCTGGCGGCTCAAGGGCTGGCGCACCGCATCCGGCGAGCCGGTGAAGAACCTCGAGCTGGTCCGGGGCATCGATCAGGCCATCGCGTCGCGGCCCGGCCCGGTGCGATTCCGCTGGGTGCGCGGGCACGTGGGCAACTACTTCAACGAGCAGGCCGACAAGCTGGCCGGCGAGGCCGCGCGGGCGGCACAGGACGGAAACTCCGCCCCCACCACCGCCGTCGCCGACCTGCCGCCGTTAGCCGAGCCGGAGCCGCCGAAGACCGACGCGCTCACCCTGTTCTGAGCGCAGCCGAGGACCTCCGGCGATGGTGGACTGCCCCATCGCCGGAGGCACGGAAACGCCTGTGCGACTACGGTTTCAGCGACCCTGCGGGGCCGGGGCGCTCTGCGCGGGGGCCTGCGGACCGGCGGGCGGCTGCTGCTGATCGCCCTGCGGAGCACCCGGGGCCTGCGGGCCACCCGGCGCGGGTGCGCCCGGCGCCGCCGGTGCGCCCGGGCCCATGCCCTTGGTGACCGGCGAGTCGAACTTGGCGACCAGCCACTTGCCGTTCTTCTTCTCCATCTGCGCGACGCCCGGGATGGTCAGCTTGTTCGGCTGCGGCACCGCGGAATTGGTCTGCTCCTGGGTGATGACCAGCACCACATTGGCCTCGCTGTCGTTGCCCGACTCCCAGGCGCAGTGGATCTCGTCCAGCTTGGAGCGGGCCTGCACGCTGACCATCGCGTCCTTCAGCGCGGAGGAGGCCCCGCCGAAGAACTGGCCCCACTCCCCGGTCGACAGATCGTTGACCGTCTTGAAGTAGTTGTCCAGATTCTTGGCGTCGTAGCTGGCGACCGCCTTGCCGAAATCGCAGGCGGCGCGCGTCGACTGGTCGCGGGCGTCGAGCTGATTGCCGCGATCGTCGGCCTGCCGCCAGAACACCACGACCGCGGTCACCGCGCCCACCAGCAATACGCCGGCGGCGAACGCCGCCGCGATCGGCAACCAGCTCGTGCGCCCCCGCTCCGGCGCGGGCCGCTCGACCTGCACGGTCTTCTCGGCGTCGGCCGCGGCCGATTCCGCACCGGCCGGTGCGTCCGCGTCGGTGCTGCCCTGCGGCCGTTCGACCTTCGCGGTCGCGTCGGCGTCGGGCGTCACGTTCTCCTTGGCAGCGTCGTCATCGGACATCGAATAGACCTGTCACTTTCCCGGCGCGCGTGCGCACACCGTGTAGCCGGATCGACCCGGGCACGCCCGGGCCGGACGGGTTCTGTCGGCGAGTATGCCACTCACCGCACCGGGGGCAGGGTCCGCTCGTTCGGATCGACCCCTGCCGGCATCTGGGCGCCGTTGTTGGGCACGTCGGGCCGCGGCGCGTTCGCCGAACCGCGAATCTGTTGATCCGGCGGCGGATTGCTGCAATAGTTCCACTTCGGCAGCGTGCCGTCCAAGGCCACGTACGGCGCCGTCGGTTTGGTGCTGTACTGGCAGAACGGCCGCGGCCAGATATCGGTGATGGTGTAGAACTCACCGTCGTGCGCCGGGACGCCCATGGCCGAGCTGCCGACCACCAGCGAGGGGAACAGCGCCCGCAGCGCGGGAACGCGCAGCTGCGCCGCCTTGGTGATGGCCGCGAAGTTGGTGGCCAGGTTCGTGATCGGATCGGCGGTCTTGTCCAGCACCGCGCCGAGCTGTTGCAGCTGACCGGGCGCCTTGTCCAGCACCCGCCGCAGCTCGTCGTCGGCATTGTTGAACTGGGACAGCAGCGCGCCCGAATTGCGGGTCAGGGTACCGAGATCCGGCTGGGCGTCGGAGGTGGTGGACGCGATGGTGCGCAGGTTCGTGAGCAGATTCGTGGTCTGCGGCAGCAGATTGTCCAGACCGGCGGTGACCTCGCTCAGCGCGTCGATCATATTGCGCAGCTGATCCGGGCCGCCGCTGAGCGCGGTGTCCAGGTCGTTGAGGATGCTGCTGAACCGGTTCGGGTCGATCTGGGAGATGAACGCGCTGGAGTTTTCGAGCACCGACACGATCGGCGTCGGCGTCGACACTCGCTGCGGGTCGAAGCGCACCACCGACCCGTTGCCGAGGAACGGACCCCGGTCGGTCTCGGGCCGGAAGTCGATGTACTGCTCGCCCGCGCCGGACAGCGCCTGCACCGCGACCCGGGCGTCGGACGGAATGCGGTACCGGTTGTCGATCTGCACCTCGGCGGCGATGGACGCGCCGTGGTCGGCCAGCACGATGGAGTTCACCTTGCCGATGCGGTAGCCGCGCAGCGTCACGTCGTTGCCCGGTTGCAGACCGCCGGAACGATCGAGATCGACCGTGACCGTGTAGGTTCGGCGCAGCGGGTTCACCCGCATCACGCTCACCGCCAGGTACGACGCGCCGATCACCAGCGCCAGCACCAGGCCCAGATTCGCCAGCAGCATCTTGTGCCGGGTCAGCCAATTCATCGGTGCGCCCCCGTCACTCGGCTGTACACGATCTGCAATACCTGGATGAGACTGCCGGTCAGATCCTGCACATCCCGCAGATCGAAGAACTTGCCGTTGGCCGGGTCGGTGAGCACCGACGCGTCGAGCTGGGTGAGCGTGCCCGCCAGCGCGAGGCTGTTGCCCTTGAAGGTGGCGTCCACCTTGGGCCGGATCGTGTGCAGGGCGTCCAGGAACGGCCCGAAGTCGGTGCGGGTGCGCGAGAGCGCGTCCATCAGCTTGTGCAGGTTGTCCAGCAGGCTGTTCAGCTGACTCGAGGTGGTGTCGGCGTAATCGCCCAGTGCCGCACTGGTTGTCGACACCTTGGTGAGCAGATCGCCGATCTGCTTGTTGTTCTCGGCGATGGTGCCGATCATCCCGGGCAGCGAGTCGGCGACCTGCCCGAGGTCGCGGTGGCGCGCCTCGATGGTGTCGGCGAGCGCGCTGAATCCGGTGAGGGTGCTGTCGATTCGGTCGCTGTTGCGATGCAGCGTGGTGGTCACGCTGGTCATCTGCTTGATCAGATCGGCCAGCTGCTCGGGCCGCCCGCCGACCACCGAGTCGAGCTCGGAGGTGAGCTTGCCCAGCGCCGCGAGGCCGCCGCCGTTGAACAGCATCGAGATCGACAGCAGCAGCTCCTCGACGGTGGCCCCGGCCGAGGTCTTATCGATCCCGATGGTGTCGCCGCCCTTCAGCAGCGGTGTGCCGGAATCGCTGCGAGGCTTGGACACCGCGACGAACACATCGCCCAGCGGGGTGGCCTGGCGCAGTTCGGCGGTGGTGCCCTGGGGCAGGGTGATGTCCTTGCGGATGGTCAGGTCGACGAGGGCCTGGAAGTTCTTCGTCGAAATGTGCGTGACCACACCGACGTCCGAGCCGCCGATCTTGACCTTGGCCTGATCGGGCAGGTTCAGCGCGTTCGCGAAAACCGCGTGCACGGTATAGGTGTCGCCCTGCTGGCCCGGTTTGGGCAGCGGCAGTTTGTCCACGGTGAAGCCGCAGCCCGACGCCGCCAGCACGCCGGCGGACACGGCGACGGCGACGATGCTGCGGGCGAGGTATCGGCGCGTCATTTCGTCAGTCCCAGCAGTGCCGCGGTCAGGCCCAGGTCGGGCCCGAAGTCCTCGATCTTTCCGGTCCGGCAGCCGTCGGCCTTCATCTGGATCTTCTCGCAGAACAGGCTGACGATCTCGCCCGACAGCGTGGTGCCCAGGATGGCGTGCAGCCGGACGTGGCGGTCCTGACGATCCATCGAGCGGTCCAGGTTCTGCAGCAGCAGCGGCGCCACGTCGACGATCTCGGTGACCCCGGCGGCGTTGCGGCGCAACTGATCCGTGACCGCGGTGAGGCCGGTGAGGCTGGACGCCAGCTGGTCCTGATACTGGGTGAAGGTGCCGCTGGTATTGGCCAGGAAGCCGTTGAGCTGGTCCAGCGTGGCCTGCAGGCCCGGCGCCTGCTCGGCCAGCAGCTGCGACAGCTGGGTCATCTTGTTGCTGAAGTCGCGCACCGACTGGTCGTTTTCGGCCAGCATCGTGGTCAGCTCGTTGAGCTTGACGATGATGCTCGACACCGCGTCCTTGTTGTCGACGCCGACCTTCAGCGCGCCGGACAGGGCGTTGAGGGTGTCGCGGATCTTCTCGCCCTGGCCGTTGACCATGTCGTAGAGCAGGGTGCCCGACAGCGGCCCGACATTGCTGCCGGGCGGGGGTTTCAGCGCGGCCGCGAACTGATCGATGGCCTTGATCGTCTCGTCCAGTTCGACCGGGGTGTGGGTCTGCTGCAGGGTCAGGTGCGCGTTGTCGGGCAGGGTCGGGCCGCCGGTGTAGACCGGGCTCAGCTCGATGTGCCGATCGGTCACGAGGGTCTGGGTGATCAGCGACGCCCGCACGTTCTTCGGGATCTTCACGTCGCCGTTCACGGTCATGTGGACCTCGACGTACTGGTCCCGGGGAATGATCTTGTCGACCTTGCCGACATCGAGGCCGAGCACGGTGATCGGATTGCCCTCGTACATGCCCGCGATATTCGCGAAGTCGGCGGTCAGGTGGGTGGTCGCGCCGACGGCGTCGCGCACCGAGGTCGGCAGCACCGAGCAGCTGCCGAGCGCCAGCGCGGCCGCGCCGATCACCGCCGCCTTCACCACCCGGGCGGTCACACGCATGCGCGTCATCCCTGGCACCCCTCGATCACTCGGGCGAAACACAACCAGTTGTCCGGGAACAGCCACGGCAGACCGACCTCGCCGTACGGGCCGTCGCCGAACACATTGTTGAACTGCCGCAACGAGACCGGCATGATCGACAGCAGCCGGTCCAGGTTGTCCTTGTTCTTCTGCAGGCCACCGGCGATGGTGTTCAGCTGCTCGATGGTCGGGCCGAGCTGATTGTTGTTCTGGTCGCCGATCTGCTGCAGCTGCCTGGTCAGCTGGGCCACGTTGTCGAGCAGCTGGCGCAGCAGGGCCTGGCGCTCCATCACGCGGTTGGCGATGGCCTCGCCCTGGGTGATCACCAGCAGCACGCTGTTGCGGTTGTCGCCCAGGATCTTGGTGACCCGGTCCAGATCCTTCAGCAGCTGGGAGACCTGGTCGCGGCGATCGTTGATGGTCTTGGCCAGCGCGCCGACGCTGTCGAGCGCCTGGGCGGTCAGCTGCGGCGAGCCGTCGATCTGATCGCCGAGCACCTTCAGCGACTGGGTCAGCTTTCCGGTGTCCAGCTCCTCCAGCTTCGGCGTGCCGTTCTGCGTCAGGTTGTAGGGAACGCTGGTGTTGTTCTTCGGAATTCGGTGCCCCTTCAGGCCCGATCCGTCGCCCGGATCGACCGAGACGTAGCGGGTGCCCAGCAGCGTCGCCATCTTGATCGCCGCCCGGGCGTCGGGACCGAACTTCACATCGCTCTTCATCTGCAGGGTGACCAGCACGTGGTCGCCCTCCAGCCGGGTGCCCGCGACCTGCCCGACCGGCACGCCCGCGACATCGACCTTGTCGCCGGTCCGCACGCCCGCGGCCTGGACGAACTCGGCGTAGATATCCTGCTGTCCCACACCGAGTTTCTTGATCCCGCTGGAGGCGATCAGCAGGATCACGATGAGCACGGCGCCGATGATGCCGAGCCAGAAGTAGCGGTTGCTGTCGAACCTGCGCCTGATCGAACTGGTCATGGCCGGCACACCGCCGAATGCGAGTTGCCGCCGATCTGGGGCACCAGACCGCGGGGCAGCAGCACGCCGTAGAGCGACACGTCCAGGCTGCAGATGTAGGCGTTGTTGTAGGCGCCCTCGGAGGTGGCCTTGCCCAGATCGTCGAGGACGTTCGGCAGGTCCACCGCCGCCTGGTCGAGCTTGCTGCCGTTGTCGATGAGCAGGCTCAGCGCGTCGCGGGTGGAGTTCTGCGCGGCGGTGATCTTCGGCTGCACCTGGCTCACCATGTTCACCAACGACGTGGTGGCATTGGCGATCTGCACCGTCGAGGACTGCAGTGACTGCCCCTGTTCGTAGAGCCCGCCGATGAGCGCTCGGGTCTGGGTCACCAGTGTCTCCAATTCGTCACCTCGTTTCGCCAGTCCCTGCATCACCGCGGACAGGTTGGTGATCACGTCGGACAGGATCGCGTCGCGCCGCTGGAAGTCGCCGGCCACCGCGGCGGCCTGGGTGATGAAGGCGCTCAACGAGACCCCGTCGCCCTGCAGCGCCTGGACGAAGGTATTGGACAGCTCGTTGATCTTGTCCGGCGACAGCGAATCGAACAGCGGCTGGAAGCCGTTGAGCAGACCGGAGATATCGAACGAGGGCTCGGTGCGGTCCAACGGAATCGAGCCGCCGTTGCGCAGCACCGTGTCGTCGCCCTTGGTGCCCGCCGCCAGCGCCACATACCGCTGTCCGATCAGATTCTGGTACCGGACAAGGGCTTTGGTGTCGCCGTAGAGCGTCTGGTCGCGCTGCACGATGAAGGTCACCCGGGCGTGGTGCTGGCGGTCGATCTCGATCTTCTCGACCTTGCCCACCCGCACCCCGGCCATCCGGACGTCGTCGCCCGCGCGCAGGCCGAGCACGTCGCTGAAGGTGGCGCTGTAGGTGTTGGTGTCGCCACTCACGGTGCGCGCCAGGGTGTTCCAGACGACGACGGTCACCAGCACCGACACCAGCGCGAAGATGCCGAACCCGATCAGTGGTCTGCGAATGCTCATCGGCCCGCACCGCCCTCGGTGACCTGCAAGGTTCCACCCCTCAGAATCGAACTCAGCAGCAGATATTCGGCGGCGTTGGGACGGTGGCCCAGCAGCGCCGTGATGGCGTCGTCACCGGTGTAGTAGGCGATGTCCCCGGCGGCCGGATGCGGTCCGGGCGGGACCGGCGCGGGCGGAATCGCCGGTGCGGGCGCGGGATTCGGCGCGCCCGGGAACAGCTGCGGCAGCAGGCCCTGCAGCGGGGTCCCGGCGAACGGGTCGGCGGGCTTGGCCGCCTGCTGCGGCGCGGCGGTCGGCGCGTTGTCGCCGGTGGTGAGGCCCGGGATCGCGGGCAGGCCCGGCAGCGGCGGCATGGCGGGCAGCCCCTTCGCGGAGTCCAGCGCGCGCGGCTTCATCGAATCCGGCAGCTGGCCCACGTCCGAAACCAGCGGCGCCGTGGCGCAACTCGGGGCGGCCAGGTCGCCGTAGCGGGGGCAGTCGCCGCGCTCGTAGGGCTTGAACGGGGTGAGGGTCAGGCCGACGTTCCACACCATCTGCTTCTGCGGGCCCCAGTGGAATACGGTGTCCAGCGCGCGGATTGAGGAGTTCAGGTTCGCGATGGCCTGCGGGATGGATTCCGGGTTGTCCGACACCGCGCCGAACAGATCGCTGGTGCCGGACGTGATCTGCTTGCCGACATCGGAATTGCGCGCGAACAGCGCGTTCACCTTGTCGACGGTGGCGCTGGTGCCGGTGAGCAGCCCGGCCAGCTCCGCGCGCTTGGACGAGATCGTCTGCGCGGTCTTCACCGAATCCGCCAGCACCTGCATGAGATCCGGGGCCGACTGATTCAGCGCGTGGAAGGAGGCGGAGAAGTCACCGAGGGTCTGATCCACGTCGGGCACGGCCGCGCGCACCTGGGTCAGCCAGTTGTTCAGCCGGTCGACGGTGGAACCGGGCACCCGGCCGCTGCCGTCGAGGGCGTAGGACAGCGTGCTCAGCACCCGGCCCAGCTTCACCGGATCGATCCTGTTCAGGATCGTCCGGATGGTGGTGAGGGTGTCCTGCAGGGCGATGGTGCCCTGGCTGCGGTCCTCGGCGATCTGCGAGCCCGCGCGCAGCGACGCCTGATCGGGTCCGTTGTAGACCAGTTCGACCGAGGTCACCGCGAACAGATTGCTCGGCACCACCCGCGCGGTGACATTGGCCGGGATGTCGCCGATGTACTCCGGCTTCATCTCGATATTCACCTGCTGCAGCTCGCCCTTGGCCGCGACGGAGACGTTCTTCACCGCGCCGACCAGCACGCCGCGGAATTTCACGTCGGCGTTCTCGGGCAGGCCGTCGCCGGTGGTGGTCAGATCGGCGGTGACGTCGACCTTCGGATGCAGGATGTAGCCCTTGTAGCGGGCCATCAGGAAGGTGAGCACCAACGCGAACACGACGAGCCCGCAGGTTCCCGCGACGAGCAGCTGCCGCATCGTCGGTCCGCGACCACTCGGATCGATGATCATCCCGGCCCCTATCCCGAAATCCTGATGCCGGGGTTGATGCCCCAGACCGCCAAGGTCACGAACAGATCGGCGAAGACGACGGCGATGATGCAGTACTTGATCGCACGGCCCGCCGCGACGCCGACGCCCTCCGGACCGCCGGAGGCGAAGAAGCCGTAGTAGCACTGGATGAACGTCGTGATCGCCACGAACACAATGGCTTTCAGCAGCGACCAGAGCACGTCGTGCGGAATCAGGAACTGATAGAAGTAGTGCTGGTAGGTGCCCGAGGCGGTGCCGCCGACCAACCGCACGGTGATCGAGCAGGACAGGTAGGCGACCGGCAGCGCCAGGCAGTACAGCGGCACGATCGCGATCATCGCGGCGATCATGCGGGTGCTCACCAGATAGGGCAGCGGCCGGATGGCCTGGGCGTCGAGCGCGTCGATCTCCTCGGAGATCCGCATCGCGCCCAGCTGCGCGGTGAACCGGCAGCCCGCCTGGGCCGCGAAGGCCAGCGTGGCCAGCATCGGGCCGAGCTCACGGGTGGTGGCGAAGGCCGACACCGCGCCCGTGATCTGGCCCAGGCCGAGCAGATTCAGCGAGGTGTAGCCCTGCAGGCCGACGGTGACGCCGCCGAAGGCACTGAGGATGACGACCACGCCGATGGTGCCGCCGCCGACGACGAGATTGCCGTTGCCCCACGTCACATCCGACAGCAGGCGCCAGATTTCCTTCGGATAGTGCTTGAACGCCAACGGCATCGAGCCGATCGACCGCAGGAAGAAGAAGACCTGGTGACCGATCCGGGCAAGCCAGTCGCGCGGTGCCCGCGCGGTACGGGTGATCCGCTGGAACGGCCGCAGCAGCGGCGGAACATATGTCGACGACACCGGCTCAGACCATCTGTGGGGGGAACAGGGTGTTGTAGATCTGCGTGATGATCACGTTCGCGCCGAACAGCATCACCGCCGACAGCACCACGGCGGTGTTCACCGAGTTGGCCACGCCGCCCGGCCCGCCGCGGGTATTGAGGCCGGTATCGCAGGCGATGATGGCCGCGAACAGCCCGAACAGCAGCGACTTAGCCAGCGCCACCAGCAGATCCGTGGAGACCGCGAAGGAGGAGAAGGTGCTCACGTAGGAGCCCGGCGTACCGCCCTGGGCGAAGACGTTGAACATATAGCCGGTCAGGAAGCCGACGAAGACGACGAACCCGCAGAGCAGGACGCTGACCAGCATGGCGGCGCCCAGCCGGGGGGCGACCAGCCGCCGCAACGGATCCACGCCCATCACCCGCATGGCGTCGATCTCCTCGCGGATGGTGCGGGAACCGAGATCGGCGCAGATGGCCGAGCCGACCGCCCCGGCGATCATCAGCACGGTGACGAGGGGAGCGCCCTGCTGAATGATGCCGAGGCCGTTGGCGGCGCCGATGAAGGAGGTCGCGCCGATCTGCCCGGCGACCGAGCCGACCTGGATGGAGACGATGACGCCGATGGGGATGGCCACCAGCAGGGTGGGCGC
The DNA here is from genome assembly GCF_013186535.1 of Nocardia terpenica. Taxonomy (NCBI): domain Bacteria; kingdom Bacillati; phylum Actinomycetota; class Actinomycetes; order Mycobacteriales; family Nocardiaceae; genus Nocardia; species Nocardia terpenica. Next base: position 1,613,968 of record NZ_JABMCZ010000002.1, on the reverse strand, counting down.
GGCGGCGACGCTGGCCATGAAGGCGCACTGCCGGACGAACTCCTGGAACGGGAAGCGCCCGCGAGCGATGCTGACGAACAGCTCGGCGACGGCCTGCACACCCATCGTCATCTGGCGACCGAAGGTTTCCAGTGACCGCTTCGGGTGATCCTGCCAGTACGCCCTCGTCCAGTCGACCGCCTCACTCATTCGCGACCCTGTCGGCGGACTGTTGGTGACCTGCACTGGCTAACCCCTCTCGACGCCGGTTGCCCGCTCCGACGACTGTTTGCTTGACGCACCTTACTACGGAGTTAGAAAAAACACATCACAATGTGTGGTCGCAGTCATAGACCCAGATCACCATCGGCGATCAGCTGTGATGCACGGCATGAAGTTGGGAGAGGCCACAAAGAACCGGACATTGGTCTATAACATGTGCCAGTTCGCCGACTCGAGTTCGGCAGTGCGGTGCCGTCCGAGAATTTCTCGGATTGCATTTATCCAAATTTGACGACCGGTTCCGGAATCAGGTTCCGAGCCTATCCGGAGGGGGTCGGGATCGGCCGTCGCCGGGCCCGAGTGTCGCGGTCGCGACGCGCCGATTGCCGCCGGTCAACCTGAGATCCGCCCGCGCGGCCGTAACGGCTCGCTCCCGGGCATCGATCCAGCAAACGTCGGGGCGATACGAGGCGCGCCCGCGCTCGAATACTGACAGGATGTAGTACTACATGGCTGATATCGTGCGGGCTTCCGACATCTGGAGGGACATGTTCAAAAAACTCGCCAGGGCGGCTCATACCGCCCTCGCCGTGGCCCTGGGCGCGGCGTTGATCGGGACGGGCGCGGGGGTGGCGCACGCCGATCCGGGTCCGCCGATCATCGGAGGCGGCTCGGGGATCATCATCGACAATCAGTTCGAGTGCACCGTCACCACGATCGGGCACGACAACGGCGGTCGGCTGGTGGGTCTGACCGCCGGGCACTGCGGCGAGGCCGGTTCCCAGGTGTGGGCCGAGCAGGCCCGTGCGGCCGGTGTGATCGGTCACTTCGTGTACTCCAACCACGATCTGGACTACGCGGTCATCGAGTTCGATCAGGACAGGGTCACCCCGGTCAACCATGTCGGCAATGTGACCATCACGGGTCTCGGCGCACCCGCGCAGTTCCCCAACATCGTCTGCAAGGAGGGCCGGACCACCGGCAACACCTGCGGCATCACCTGGGGCGACATCTTCCAGACCGATGAGACCTGGACCCAGATGTGCGTGGTCGAGGGCGATTCCGGCGCCCCCGTGGTGGTCGGCAGCACGCTGGTGGGCATGGTGAACGCCTACCTGGCGGTGGCCTGCTTCGGCCCCGAGGTCGGCACCAACATGAACGCGATCATCAACGACATCAATGTGCGCAACGGCGTCGGCGCGGGGTTCTACCCGATCTGAGTTCGCGAATGTCCCGGTGCGGGGCGGTGATTCGAGTCCGAGCTCGGGTCACCGCCCCGCGCTGTGTGGTGGCTCGGGTTGCACCGCCGGGCCCGTCATCGGGCACTGCGGCAGGCAGTCGACGGTGGTCTGCTCCGGTTCGGCGGGGCGGCGCGGCGAGCCGAGCAGCACGCCCGCGAGCGCCGCGCCGACGACCAGCAGGCCCGCGCAGATCCCCATCGCCACCGTGAAGCCGCGGTCGATGACGGCCGCGTCCCGGATGGAGCCGGAGATCCCGGCCAGCCCCGGCAGCGCCGCCACCGCCAGCAGCTGCGCGGTCCTGGCCACCGCGTTGTTCACCCCGGAGGCGATGCCGGATTCGCTGGTCGGCACCGCGCCCAGCACGGCCCCGGTCAGCGGTGCCACCAGCGCCGACAGGCCCAGCCCGAAGACCAGCACGCCGGGCAGCACATCGCCGAGGTAACCGGCGACGGTGGCCGAGCCCGTCCCGATCCGCAGCAGCAGTAGCACTCCGGCGGCGGCCAGCAGCGGGCCGACCGTCATCGGCAGCCGCGGGCCGTGCTGCTGGGCCCAGCGCCCGGCCGGGGCGGACAGCAGCAGCATGAGGATGGTGATCGGCAGCGTCGCCACCCCCGACGACAGCGGGGAGTAGCCCGCGACCTGCTGCAGCTGCAGCACCAGCAGGAACATCACGCCGCCGAGCGCGGCGTAGACGGCCAGCGTCACCAGATTGGCCGCGGTGAACACGCGGGATCGAAACAGCACCGGCGGCACCAGCGGATGGTCGCTGCGGACCTCGATGACGACGAAGACCGCGAGCAGGACCAGCCCGGCCACCGACAGCAGCGGCAGCGCCTGGATGAGCCCGAAGGTGAGCGCGCCCAGGGCCAGCGCCACCACCACCGCGCCCGGCACGTCCAGGCGCTGGGATGCCTGCGGGTCGCGGCTCTCCGGCACGTGCCGCACCGAGACCGCCACCACCAGGGCCGCCAGCGGCACATTGATCAGGAAGATGGACCGCCACCCGGCCAGCTCGATCAGCCAGCCGCCGAGGAACGGGCCCAGCGCACCCGCGATGCCGCCGAAGCCGGACCACAGGCCGATAGCCGCGCCCTGGTCGCGCTCGTCGATGGAGGAGGAGATCAGCGCCAGGCTGCCCGGGGTCAGCAGCGCGCCCGCCACACCCTGCAGGATCCGGGCGAGCACCAGCATCTCGATATTCACCGCGGCCCCGCACAGCACCGAGGCGGTGGCGAAACCGATTGTGCCCCAGACGAATACCCGTCGCCGACCGAGCCGGTCGCCGAGCGATCCGCCGAGCAGGATGAACGAGGCCAGGGTCAGGGTGTATCCGCTCAGCGTCCACTGCAACCCGGAGACGCCGGTGTGCAACGACTCCCCGATGCGCGGCAGCGCGATATTGACGACCGTGGCGTCCAACATCGCCACCGACGAGCCGAGAACCGTGGCCAGAACGATCCACCGACCCGTCGCCGACCGCAGCCGCGGCAGCTCCGTGGTACTCACCCGCCTCACGCTACGCGGTTAGGGTGGTGACACCGGCTCGAAGGGAGAAGACCGTGAAGCTGATCAGCGCGATCATGTGTTCGGCCGCGGCGGTCGGTACCTGGGTCGGCACCGCGGCCAGCGCCGCGGCGGCGGGCGTGCACTGCGATTCCGAGCCCGGACAGGACGTCACCGTCGTCGCCGGGCCCACCGCCTGCCGCGCGGTCGCCGAACAGGCGGGCCACGCCCGCGCCGCCGGGGTGGACGGGGTCGCCGTCGCGCGGGCCGCCCGGGGCGCAATCGCGTTGGGGCTGGGCGCATTCGGCGGCATCGCGACCAGCGAGGGGACCACCGGGCTGCCGGTGGCGGTCGGGCTCGGGCCGGACGCGTACGCCTACACCTCGCTGGAACCCGACCCGACGACCGGCGCCCCCGCCCGGATCGGCCTCGCGGTGGCGATGAACGGCTCACGGGCACAGCTGGTTTCGACCGAGGCGTCGGTGATCTGCCTGGGCACATCGGCGTTCGCGTGGGATTCGCGCAGCGGCTCCACCTGCGCGGCCACCCCGTTCGGCCGCTGGGGCGGACTGCTGCCCGCGCTACCCTGACCCTCATGTCGTCACCGGAAACCGAGACGCGCCGGATGGTCATCGATCCGCGCTTCGTGCCGGTCGTGCACCGCTTCTTCCGGATGTTCTCCCGGCCCATCCGCGGCGGCGGCGCGTTCGCGGTCTACCTGCACGGGCGGCCGGTGGTGGACGTGTGGGCGGGCTGGTCGGCGCCCGGGGTGCGCTGGGGGGCCGACACCGTGGCGCTGAGCTTCTCCACCGGCAAGGGCGTCGCCTCCACGGTGCTGCACCGCGTCGCCGAGCGTGGGCTGGTCGACTACGACGCCCCGGTGGCCGAGTACTGGCCCGAATTCGCCGCGCGCGGAAAGCAATCCATCACCGTGCGGGAGGTGCTGGCACATCGCGCCGGGCTGCACCGGGTGCGCGGGCTGGCCCCCACCGCCGACGACCTCCTCGACTACGACGTCATGGTCGCCGCGCTGACCGACGCCGAACCCGATCCGCGCCGACTACAGACCTCCGGGTATCACGCGGTCACCTTCGGCTGGCTGGTCGCCGAGATCGTGCACCGGGCCACGGGTATCGACTTCGTCGAGGTGCTGCGCCGCGAGATCGCCGAACCGCTGGGCGCGCCCGAACTCTGGTTCCGGGTGCCGCCGGCGCAGCGGCACCGGATCGCCCGCAGCTTCCCGCGGCTGAGTGTGCCCGGACTGCGCTGGGACACCGCCTCGGAGCTGATCGCGCGCAGCCGGATCGCCGCCGTCGCCGAGGCCGGGATGCCCGCCGGATTCGACCGGCTGATCGGCGATCCGCGCGTGCACGACGCGGTCATGCCGGGCTTCAACGGCGTGTTCACCGCGCGCGCCCTGGCGCGGATGTACGGCGCGCTGGCGATCGGCGGCGAACTGGACGGGGTGCGGGTGCTGCGGCCGGAGACCATCGCCTTCGCCAACCGGGTGCAGCGCAGCGGGCATCGCGACTACGTGCTCGGCCTGCCGGTGGCCTTCACCCTGGGCTATCACCGGCCGCCGGTGGCGTCCCGGCGCCCACCGCGAAAGGCGTTCGGCCACTACGGGGTCGGCGGCTCGGGCGCCTTCGCCGATCCGGAGCTGGGCATGTCGGTCGCGTTCGTCACCAATCGGCTCGGCAATGCGCTCACCCCGCTCGGTGACGGACGCCTGGCCCGCCTCGCGGCGCACGCCCGGGCCGCCGTCCTCCGGGAAGCGCAGTAGGGGTTCGGCGGCAAGCGACCGGGTGTCGGCAGATCCGAAGCTATCCGGGACCAGGGGTTCCGGTGACCCGGCCGCGACGGTCCGAACGATCCCGCATCGGAAATATCCGTTTGTTCCGGTCCGAACCGTCGGGGACGTAACCTCGTATTCGTCCACATGGATACCGAGTCGCCCGAACCGAATGCCCGGCCGCGCACCCCACGGCCGGTGCTTTTGCACGCAATGGCCGCCGGGATCGACTTCGAGCGCTATTTCCGATGGCGCCGGGCGCGCGACGGCGATCCGTTCCTGGTGCGTTTTCCCGGATTCGGCGGCGCATTGTTCACCGGAACGCCTTCGGGGACACGGGAAATACTGCGGGCGCCGGTGGAATTGCTGGCCCCGCCGCTTCCGAATCCCATTGAGCCGCTGGTGGGTTCGGCGTCATTGATTCTGTCGCGCGGCGAACGGCACCGGCGCGAACGGACTTTGCTCGCCCCGGCGTTCCATCGTGCGCGAATGATTCGGTACGCCAGCGTCATTCGCGAGGCGGCGCTCGACGAACTGGACGGTACTCGCACGGGTTCGCCGTGGCGTCCCGGGGCGCGGGTGGATGCCCGGGCGGCCGCGCGGGCGATCACGCTGCGGGTGATCGGGGCCGTGGTGTTCGGCGCGCAGACCGCCGAGCGCCGCGCGCACTACATCGCGACGGTGCAGCGCTTCCTCACCGCCTTCGGCGGGCCGCTGATGCTCGTTCCGGCCCTGCGCCACAGCGCATTCGGATATTCGCCATGGGATCGGTTCACCGCCGCCCGCGCCGAGCTGGACGCCCTGCTCGATACCGACATCGCCCACCACCGCGCCGCGGGCGCACCCGGCGACGACATCCTGGGCGCGCTGCTGTCGACCCGCTACGACGACGGCGCGGGGATGTCCGACGCCGAACTGCGCGAGCAGCTGCGCACCCTGCTGGTCGCCGGGCACGAGACCACCGCCACCACCCTGGTGTGGGCGCTGTACCGGTTGCACCGCAATCCCGCGACGCTGCGGCGGCTGCGGGCGGAACTGGCCGAGGCGGGCGCGGATCCCGCGCCCGAACTGCTCGCGGGGCTGCCGTATCTGGATGCCGTCTGCCAGGAGACGCTGCGCCTGCATCCGCCGGTGCCGATCGTGCTGCGCAGGCTCACCGGCCCGTTCACCCTGCGCGGCATCGAGCTCGCCACCGGCGACACCATGGGCATCGCGGTGCCGCTGCTGCACTCCGATCCGGCGGTGTGGCCGGACCCGGCGGCGTTCCGGCCCGAGCGGTTCCTGGATCGCCGGTTCGGCCCGTTCGAGTACGCGCCCTTCGGCGGCGGCCATCGCCGGTGCGTGGGCGCGGCGCTCGCGGACTACGAACTGCGCATCGTGCTGGCCACCGTGCTGTCGCGAGTGCACCTCGCGCTGACGCCGCGCTACGCCCGCGGCCGGGTGCCGCTGTCGGTGCCGCACAACATCGCGACCGGACCGCACGCCGGAATCACCTTCGATGTGCTCGCTCCCGGCCGGTCACAGAGGTGATTTGCCTCACAATTGCGTTTGGCGAGGCATTGTGCGCGGAAGCGGTCGACCGGATGTTCGCCGCTCCCGACTCGCCGATGCGAACGGCACTTTCGCCCGGTCGTGGCTACCACCCCGCGGTGGGGTGACGCATCGCACACCGATGGGTCTGTGTTCATAACCGGCAGAAGGCAATTGGCCGATGCACGGATGGGATGTAGTAATGGACCGGGGTCGGGGCCCACGCGCGAGCTTTTGCGTGCTCGCTCAGCTGCGTGTGCAACGAAGACGGAGAGGATCCCTACGGCTGTGCGCATCACCACCTGTCGGAAACCCGTATCGAACACGGCAACTCGAACCACGCGACTCGGTCTGCTAGCCCTCGCGGTGACGGCCGCCGGTGCGGTTTCCGCGGCGCCCGCGCTGGCCGCGCCGCTGTGGCCCGGCGGCCCCGATATCCCGGGGGCACCGGCCGTGGTGCAGAGCCCGCAGCCGGAGCCGGGCGCCGCGCCCATGAAGAACCCGCCGCCGCTGCCGCAGCCCAATTTCGCCAAGCCCAATGTCAGCCCGGGCGACGGTGACGTCGTCGGCGTGGCGCAGCCGATCATCGTGAACTTCAAGGACCCGGTGCCCGATCACGCGGCCGCGGAGAAGGCCATCCGGATCACCTCGTCCAATCCCACCAAGGGGCACTTCTACTGGTACGGCGACAAGCAGGTGCGCTGGCGGCCCGAGGAGTTCTGGCCCGCGCACTCCGATGTCACCGTGCAGGCCGGAGATACCAGCGTGGCCTACAAGATCGGCGACGAGGTGATCACCACCGCCGACGACGCCACCCACACCATCACCATCACCCGCGACGGCGAGGTGATCAAGACGATGCCGACCTCCATGGGCAAGGCCACGCACGAGACACCCAACGGCACCTACTACGTGGGCGAGAAGAACCGGAAGATGATCATGGACTCCTCCACCTACGGGGTCCCGGTCACCGACCCGCAGGGCTACAAGGTCGAGGTCGAGTACGCGACCCGGCTGTCCAACAGCGGCATCTTCGTGCACGCGGCCCCGTGGTCGGTCCCGCAGCAGGGCGTGTCCGACACCAGCCACGGCTGCCTCAACGTCAACACCGACAACGCCAAGTGGTTCTTCGACAACGCCCAGAAGGGCGACCCGGTGGTGGTGAAGAACTCCACGGGAACCTTCAGCACGAGTGACGGCATGGGGGACTGGAACTGAGGTAGATCCCGGCCAAAAGCGTGCCGGGACCATAAGGATTGGCGTGCCGGGATGACGAGTTGAGACTCGCCGGGATGACGGACGAGGACTCGCAGTCGGGCCCTGTGCGATCTGCACAGGGCCCGCTCGTGGTTAGGCGATGCGACAACTGATCTCGGGAGCACATGGGTAACTCGCCGGGTACGCCCAGAACCCGACCACGCTCCTGGCGCAGGACCTGGACGCGAATCCGGCGACACCCAACTCGTATGGCCAAAAATGCGGAGAGGCGGGCAGCTGCCCCTTACTATTCGGCGCATGTCCGGTTTGCCCGAGGATGACTTCGTTGCCGAAAACAAGAGTGCGCACAGACAGTTCAGCGTTTGGGCATCCTTGGTTAACCGCTCATTTGCCCGGGGCCGTCAAGCTGCCGCGGTGCGATCCCGGCCCGAACGAGTCCTGCCCCAATCACCGGTTCGTGGTCTGAAGGGACGTCCCTGGAGCGACTACGCGCTGTTCCTCGTCCTGGTGGCGCCGAATCTGGTGCTGCTGGGGCTGTTCGTGTATCGGCCGCTGGTGGACAACATCCGGCTGTCGTTCACGGACTGGAACATCTCCGAACCGGTGGCCCACTACATCGGCTTCGTGAACTACCGCGAGTGGTGGGGGCGCGAGGATTCCTGGCAGATCGTCACCAACACCGTCGTTTTCACGCTGGCCGCCGTCGTCGGCAGCATGGTGCTGGGCCTGGCGCTGGCGCTGCTGCTGGACCGGAAGCTGTTCGGGCGCGACGTGGTCCGCTCGGCGATCTTCGCCCCGTTCGTGATCTCCGGCGCGGCCATCGGCGTCGCGTTCCAGTTCATCTTCGATCCGAGCTTCGGCCTGGTGCAGGACGTGCTGCACCGCCTCGGCGTGCGCGATGTGCCGGACTTCTACCAGGATCCGCACTGGGCGCTGCTGATGGTGACGGTCACCTACATCTGGAAGAACCTCGGCTACGCCTTCGTCATCTATCTGGCCGCGCTGCAAGGGGTTCGGCACGAGCTGATGGAGGCCGCCGAGATCGACGGCGCGAGCCGCTGGACCACCTTCAGCCGGGTGCTGCTGCCGCAGCTGCGACCGACCACGTTCTTCCTCTCCATCACCGTGCTGCTGAACTCGCTGCAGGTCTTCGACATCATCAACGTGATGACCCGCGGCGGGCCCCTGGGCACCGGCACGACGACCATGGTCTACCAGGTCTACCTGGAGTCCTTCCGCAACTTCCGGGCCGGTTACGGCGCGACGGTGGCCACCATCATGTTCGTGGTGCTGCTGATCGTCACGCTGGTGCAGGTCCGCGTCATGGATCGGAGCGACCGATGACGGCCTACCAGCGGCGGCAGCGCGCCGCGACCATACTCGGCTACGCGGCCATGGTGTGCGTGCTGATCATCGTCGGGGTGCCGCTGTTCTGGATCTTCATCACCTCGTTCAAGGCCCGCCCGGACATCTACACCCAGCCCGCCGTGTACTGGCCGCACAGCTGGCATCCGGAGAACTACCGGGAGGCGACGACCACGCTGCCGTTCTGGACGTTCCTGCGCAATTCGGCGATCGTCACCATGATCGTCGCGGCGGTGAAGTTCGTGCTCGGTGTGCTCAGCGCCTACGGGCTGGTGTTCCTGCGCTTCCCCGGCAAGACGCTGGTGTTCCTGGCGATCATCGCCGCGCTGATGGTGCCCAACCAGATCACGGTGATCTCCAACTATGCCATCATCGCGCAGCTGGGCTGGCGAAATACCTTCCAGGGCATCATCGTTCCGCTCTGCGGCGTCGCGTTCGGCACCTTCCTGATGCGCAATCACTTCCTGTCGCTGCCGGGCGAGGTGATCGAGGCGGCGCGCATGGACGGCGCCAACTGGTGGCGGCTGTTGACCCGGGTCGTGCTGCCGATGTCGGGGCCGACCATGGTGGCGTTCGCCGTCGTCACCCTGGTCAACGAGTGGAACGAATACCTGTGGCCGTTCCTGATGGCCGACGACTCGCGCGTCGCGACGCTGCCGGTGGGCCTGACCCTGTTGCAGAACACCGAGAATCCGAGCGTCACCAACTGGGGTCCGGTGATGGCGGGCACCCTGCTCACGATGGTGCCGATCCTGCTGGTCTTCCTGATCCTGCAGCGGCACATGATCAAGGGCCTCACCTCCGGTGCCGTCAAAGGCTGACCCCCACAAGGAGATTGTCTTGTCCGATCGAAATGCGCTGTCGCGGCGTGGGTTTCTGGGACTCACCGGCACCGTCGCGGCAGGGCTGGCGGCCTCGGCGTGTGCCGGTATGGGCGGCGGCGGTGTGCAGGGCGGCGACCCCAACACCCTCACCTTCTGGTCGAATCACCCGGGGACGTCGAAGAATCTGGAGCTGGAGCTGATCAATCGGTTCCAGGCCGCGCATCCGGGGCTGCGGGTCAAGCTGGTCGACGCCGGTAAGGACTACGAGGAGGTGTCGCAGAAGTTCAATGCGGCGCTGATCGGCGGCGAGCTGCCCGACATCGTCGTGCTGTCGGACGTGTGGTGGTTCAACTTCGCGATCAACCATGCGATCGCGCCGCTGGACCCGTACCTCGCCGACGCCGGTGTGCGGCTCGACGACTACGTCGACACCTTCGTCGACGACTACACCTTCGACGGCAAGCACTACGCGCTGCCCTACGCCCGCTCGACACAGATCTTCTGCTACAACAGGGACGTCTGGGCGAAGGCCGGTCTGCCGGACCGGGGTCCGCAGAGCTGGCAGGAGTTCGACGAGTGGGGCCCGAAGATCCAGGGCGTCATGGGCGAGAACAGGTGGGCGCACGGCTGGGGCAATGCCAGAAACTATCTGGCCTGGACCTTCCAGGGGCCGACGTGGACCTTCGGCGGCGCCTACTCCGACGGGTGGGACCTGAAGTTCGACGACCCGGGCACCATCGCCGCGGGTAATGCGCTGCGCGACATGATCAACGGCAAGCGTTACGCCAGCATCCGCCCGGCGGTCGCCACCGACTTCGGCACCGGCGTCCTCGCCTCCGCGATCACCTCCACCGGAGATCTGAAGGGCATCAACGCCAATGCCGCCGGAAAGCTGACCTACGGCACGGACTTCCTGCCGCATCCGCACGGGCCGGGTTGCACCACCGGCGGCGCGGGGCTGGCCATTCCCGCGCGCATCTCCGATGAGCGAAAGGTCAACGCGCTCAAGTTCGTCGACTTCATCACCAACCCGGCCAACACCGCCTACTTCACGCAGGCCACCGGGTACATCCCGGTGCGCAAGTCGGCGCAGCAGGACCCCAGCGAGGTGGCGTTCCTGGCGAAGAACCCCAACTTCAAGACCGCCCTCGACCAGCTGCCGCTGACCAAGTCGCAGGACTACGGGCGGGTATTCCTGCCCGGCGGCGACCTGATCATCGGAACCGGACTGGAACAGATCGGCCTGCAGAACAAGGACGTGAAATCGGTGTTCGCCCAGGTCGGCAATCAGTTACGCGGGATCTACACCCGCCAGATCGCGCCGAAGCTGCCGAAATAACCAGCAACGTAAGGAGACCGGCCACTATGGCAACGGTGCAATTCGACAGTGCGACGCACCTGTACCCCGGTGCGCCGACCCCGGCCGTCGACGCGCTCGACATCGACATCGCCGACGGGGAGTTCCTGGTCCTCGTCGGCCCGTCGGGCTGCGGCAAGTCGACCAGCCTGCGCATGTTGGCGGGGCTGGAGTCGGTGGAGTCGGGCCGCATCATGATCGGCGAGCGCGATGTGACGGGCCTGCCGCCGCGGGCCCGCGACGTGGCGATGGTGTTCCAGAGCTACGCGCTGTACCCGAATATGACGGTGGCCGAGAACATGGGCTTCGCGCTGCGCAATGCGGGAATGAACAAGTCCGACACCATGGTTCGGGTGCGCGAGGCCGCGACCATGCTCGAGCTCGAGCATCTGCTGGACCGCAAACCGGCCAAGCTGTCCGGCGGTCAGCGCCAGCGCGTCGCCATGGGCCGGGCCATCGTGCGCCGCCCGCAGGTGTTCTGCATGGACGAGCCGCTGTCGAACCTGGACGCCAAGCTGCGGGTGAGCACCCGCGCGCAGATCGCCGCCCTGCAGAAGCGCCTGGGCACCACCACCGTCTACGTCACCCACGACCAGGTGGAGGCGATGACCATGGGCGACCGGGTGGCGGTGCTCAAAGACGGGAAGCTGCAACAGATCGCCGCGCCCCGCGACCTGTACGACGATCCGGACAACACCTTCGTCGCGGGCTTCATCGGCTCCCCGGCCATGAACCTGCTGGAGGCTCCCGTGCGCGACGGCGCGGCCGTGATCGACGAGCTGCGAATTCCGTTGCCGCGCAGCGCCGCCGACCGCGACCGCGTGGTGGTCGGCATCCGGCCGGAGACCTGGGAGGTCACCACCGCGGCGGGTAACGCGCTCGCGGTGGAGGTGGAGCTGCTCGAGGAGCTGGGCGCCGAATCGTTCGTCTACGCCCACGGCATCACCGACGACTGGTCCAGCCGCTCCGGCAAGCTCGTGTCCCGCATCGACCGCCGCTTCCGGGTGGCATTGGGCGACCGCCTGCTGCTCACCCCGAAGACGGACGAGGTCTACTTCTTCGACGCGACCACCGAGGAACGGTTGCGCTGACCCTCACCAAATACGCACGCGCTCAGCGGGATCCAGGTACAACGCATCGCCCGGCCGGACGTCGAACGCCTCGTGGAAGGTGTCGAGGTTGCGGACCACGCCGTTGCAGCGGAACTCGGGCGGGGAGTGCGGGTCGACGGCGAGGCGGCGGATGGCCTCCTCGTTGCGCGCCTTGGTGCGCCACACCTGGGCCCAGCCGAAGAACACCCGCTGCAGGCCGGTGAGACCGTCGAGGACCGGCGGCTCGGCGCCGTCGAGGGAGATCCGGTACGCCTCCAGGGCGATCGACAGCCCGCCCAGGTCGCCGATGTTCTCGCCGATGGTGAGCTCGCCGTTGACCTTGTGGCCGGGTAGCGCCTTCGGCTCGAACTCGCCGTACTGGGAGATCAGCGCCTTGGTGCGGGCGCCGAATTCGGTGCGGTCGGCGTCGGTCCACCAGTCGATCATGTTGCCGTCGCCGTCGTACTTGCTGCCCTGATCGTCGAAGCCGTGCCCGATCTCGTGGCCGATCACCGCGCCGATCCCGCCGTAGTTGGCGGCGTCGTCGGCGTTCAGGTCGAAGAACGGGGGCTGCAGGATGGCGGCGGGGAACACGATCTCGTTCATGCCCGGGTTGTAGTAGGCGTTCACCGTCTGCGGGGTCATGAACCATTCGCCGCGGTCGACCGGGCCGCCGAGCTTGTTCAGATCGCGGTCGTAGTCGGCGGCGAAGCCGCGGCGGTAGTTGCCGACCAGGTCGGCCGGGTCGATCTCGACGGCGGAGTAGTCGCGCCAGACATCGGGGTAGCCGATCTTCGGGGTGAAGCGCTCCAGCTTGGCCAGCGCGGCGCGGCGGGTGTCGGGGCTCATCCACTCCAGCTCGGCGATATTGCGCCGGTACGCCTCGATGAGATTGTCCACCAGCTGCTGCATGCGGGCCTTGGCCTCGGGCGGGAAGTGCCGCGCCACATACAGTTTGCCGACCGCCTCGCCGAGCAGCTCCTGCACCACCGTGACGGCGCGCTTCCAGCGCTCCCGATTCTCCTGGGCGCCGGTGAGGGTGCGCCCGGCGAAGTCGAAGTTCTCCGCGACCAGCGCCGCGGTGAGAAACGGTGCGCGCGAACGCAGTACCCGCCAGGTCGCCCACGCCTGCCAGTCGGCCAGCGGCTCGGACGCCCACAGCCGGGCGAAGGTGCGCACGTAATCCGGTTGCCGCACCACGATTTCGGCGAACACCTCGGGACCGGACCGGTCGACGCCCGCGGCGAGCGCGGAAGTCCATGCCGCCCAGTCGAATTCCGGATTCTCGGCGGCGAGCGCGTCGAAGGTGGTGAGGTTGTAGCTCAATTCGGCGTCGCGGCGGCGCACCACGTCCCAGTGGCCCCCGGCCAGCTTGCGCTCGAGCTCGAACACCCGCTGCGGGTCGTGGTCGATACCGGCGAGGGCGAACATGCGGCCGATGTGCTCGACGTACTTGGTCCGGATCTCGGCGTAATCGTCGCTGCGGTAATAGGATTCGTCGGGCAGGCCGATGCCGGACTGGGTCGCGTGCACCAGGTACCGCTCGGAGTTCTTGTCGTCGGTGTCGACGTAGACGGCCAGCGCGCCGCCCGTGCCCTCCCGCTGGAACCGGCCCAGCAGCGCCGCGAACTCGCCGCGGTCGGTGACGGCGTCGATGGCGGCCAGGTCGGCGGCGATCGGGGTCAGGCCCGCGGCCTCGACGGCGGCCTCGTCCATGAAGCTGCGGTACAGGTCGCCGATCTTGCGTTCCTCGCTGCCCGGCTCGGCGTTCGCGTCGGCCGCCGCCGTGATGATGGCCTGCACGTCGAGTTCGGCCCGGTCGAACAGGACGCGGAAGGCGCCGTCCACCGCGCGGTCCGCCGGGATCTCGTAACTGTCCAGCCAGAGGCCGTTGACGTGCGCGAACAGGTCGTCCTGCGCCCGCACCGCGGGGTCGCGATAAGTCAGATCGATACCGGAGGGGGTCGTCACGTCGGAAGTCACGATCTCCAGTATGCCGACGACCGGGAGTGCGCGCCCGGCTCAGGCGGGCAGGGCGGTCCGGTCGAACTCGCCGTCGCGCACGCCCGCCACGAAGGCGCGCCACTCGCCCGGGGTGTAGGTGAGCGCGGTACCGCGGTGGCGGAGGGTGGTGTGCCCGTCGGCGGTGGTGTGCGCGGTCAGCGGGGTGGTGGCCGCCCGGCCCCGGACGATGTCGAGGAAGGCCATCCACTCGCCCGCGCCGACGGTGATGACCGGCTGGGCCTCGGGGCGGTGGCCCGGCTCGCGCCGGAATTTGCTGTCCCGGATGTGCACCGCATGGCCGTCGAACCGCACCTCGACGCATTGGTTCCCGTTGTTGGTACGGGTGGAGGTGAACCAGGCGGTGATCTCCGGCCGATATCGGGTTGCCATGGGCAGATTTTACACGCGGGCGTAGGTCCTGATCAGCGCCAATGAGTCAGTGCGACTGAGGGATTGGTCGAGTGCACGCACATATGCGAAGGCCAGGTCGCGGACCTGTTCGGGATTGTCGACCGGCCCGCCGAAGACCGCGCTCTCCGCCCAGCCGAAGGTGGGCAGGTTCTCGGAGGCGAAATCGAGCAGGTGGAAGCTGGAGCCGCCCAGGATCGCCCCGGCCGTGGCGCCGAACGGGATCACCCGCACCGTCACGGTGTCGAGCTCCTCGAGCAGGCTCGCCAGGTATTCCAGCTGGCCGCGCAGCACCTTCGCGCCGCCGATCTGCTGCAGCAGCGTCGCCTCGCCGACCACCGCGGTCAGCTCCACCCGGTCCGGGCCGCGCAGCCGCTGCTGCCGACGCATCCGCACCGCGACCAGCTGTTCCACCTGCACCGGGCGGATCATGACGTCCGCGCTGATCAGTGCGCGCGCGTAGTCCTCGGTCTGCAGCAGGCCGGGCACCACCAGGCTGTCGTAGCTGCGGATGCTGTCCGCGCCGTACTCCATGCCGTAGTAGCGCTGCAGCTCCGGGCCGATCAGCGCCGAGGACTTGGCCCACCAGCCGCGCTCCTTGCTGGCGGTCAGCAGCGCGAGCAGTTCGTCGCGCTCCTCGTCGGACACGTCCAGCAGCTCGAGGACCGGGCCGATGGTGTTGTGCGTGAGCACCCGACGGCCCTTCTCGACATGCGACCAGTTGGCCGGGGTGAAGGCGACCCGCTTGGCGAATCCGGCCGAGTCGAAACCGCGTTGCTCACGCAATTCCCGCAGGCGAAGCACCAATTCCCACCGGGCGACGGTGGGAGACAGGGGAGCCATGGACGGTGATGGTACGCCCGTGCGATTACCCGGCGTGTGACTATTGTCATTTCGATTGCGCGGCGATACCGTCGATGCATCGGTGTGGCTGGACTCGACCACGAGACGAGGCGCCATGAACACGCTGGACCCGGCGGGCATGCGATTCCCGAACGAGCCGCCACCCATCGCGCCCGACGAACCCGCGTCGGCGGTCTCCTACTCCGCCGCCCAGGAGGCGCTGGCCCGCTGCCGCGAATACCGGAAACTGCACGGGCTCTACGGCGTGGTCGAACCGGCGCTGGGCCGGATCATGCTGGAGGTCGGCGCGGTCGGCGCCCTGACCATGCCCGCCGCGCTGGGCGGGCGGATCCGCGAGCAACTGCGCGACCGCGACCGGCACGGCCCGATCATCGGCCATCCCCGCTCGGGCCGCTGGACCTTCCTCACCGACCACGCCGACGACTCGATCCAGGACATGACCATCCTCGGCGAGCTGTTCCACCGCGGCGCCACCCTGGCCATGCCCGGCACCCGCATCGTCCTGCCCTCCCCCGCCGACGAACGCACCGGCTACCGAGTCTGGATCGACGCCCCCACCGACGACACCCGCCCCACCCTCACCGAGGTGGTCACCCTGACCCGGACGTACCGGTACGCCTGAATGCTCGGCGGGCGATCCCGGCCAAAAGCATGCCGGGATCGACGGGGCAACGTCACCCCGGCGAGGGCCGACCAAATGATCCCGGCGTGGGCCGATCAGATGATCCCGGCGTGCTTTTGGCCGGGATCACTCCGTAGGACGCGGCGTGAGGGTCACGCTGAACTTGTTCTCCAAGGTCTTGTTCCAGTCACGCTGGCACTGGTCGATCTTGGACTGGTCGCCGTTGGCCTTGTTGACGCAGTCGACGAAGTCCTTGCCGCCGTTGTTGACGAAGAAGGTCACGCCGATGGCGACCAGCACGATGGCGGCGATCAGGCCGAGCAGGCCCAGGATCAGGCCGGTGATCGCCATGCCACCGCCGGCCGCGGTGCCGCGGCGCGACTTGACCGTGGCGATGATGCCGAAGATCAGCGCCAGCAGGCCGAAGATGATGCCGCCGAACACCGTCCAGCAGCTCAGCAGCGCGAGAATACCCAGCACCAGGGCGGTGATGGCCAGGCCCCGGCTCTGCGGCTCCTGCCAGTACGGCTGGCCGGGCTGCCCGGGAAACGCGCCACCGGGTGGCGGCGGATAGTTGCCGGGCGGGGGCGGCGGGTACTGGCCGGGCGGGGGGTACTGGCCGGGTGGCGGGTTCTCCGTCATGGCTCACTGTCCTCTCGTTCGGCCCTGAATGTTATTGCCCTCCGAGTCGCGCGTGCATCTCCCACACCAAGACTTCCGACGGCAGGTTCGCGACGATCCGCTGCCCACCGCTGCGGGTGAGCCGCACCGCGTCGCCCTCGTAGAGGGTGCCGACGCCCTCCATCTCGACCTCGCCCCGGGCCACGAACAGATGCAGATAGGGGGCCTCGGGCAGCTCCACCGAGCGCGCCCGGCCCGGGACCGCCATGCGCGCCGCGTGCAGCGCGGAATGACTGCTGGCGATGGCGATGGCGGTGCGGTCCCGGTAGCGCGGCAACCCGGAGGCCACCGTCACCAGGCCGCCGCCGGCCAGCTCCTCGTCGATCTCGAGCTGCTGGTAGCCGGGGGTGAGGCCGGGCTCGTCGGGGACCACCCACATCTGCACGAAGTGCACCGGCTCGGTGTGCTCGCCGGTGCCGCCCCGGTCGGCGGCCAGCCGCCAGGAATCGTTCTTCTCCGAGTGCAGGATTCCGGTGCCCGCGCTCATCCGCTGCGCCAGGCCGGGATAGACGACGCCGCTGTGCCCGAGCGAATCCTGGTGCACCAGTGAGCCGCTCAGCACCCAGGTGACAATCTCCATATCGCGATGCGGATGCGTGTCGAAACCCTGACCCGGCGAGACAATATCCTCGTTATTCACGAGCAACAGGCCGTGATGGGTGTTATCGGGATCGTAGTGCTCGCCGAAGGAGAATGAGTGCTTCGAATCCAGCCACGCCACACGGGTTTTCATGCGGTCGCCGCCACGATGAACGTCGATGTGAGGTGTCGTGAGTGTGGACACCGTGGTCCTCCTCTCGGGGCGAGCACCGATCACCGTTCAAGGGTAGGAGCACATCCCGCACCACACCCTGAATTCCTAGTAAATTCTAGCGTGGAGCCGCCCGGGGTCCGGGGGCTACATCGGCACCCGAACCGGGACCGGCTCGCACGCGGTCGCGGGTGCGGCGGCAAATGCCCGGCGCTCCATCCGGCCCCGGTCGGGCCGCCGGCCCCGCCCGGACCGGCCGCGGGCGTCCGTATCATGGTGTGCCGCAAGACGAACCGGAGGTGAGGCGCGAATGTTCCCCGCGGATCTCGAGCGCGACCTCCGGCAGCAGGCCCGCAGCGCGGGCATCGACCACTTCGTGGTCGGCGTCGCCGTGTTCCGGGAGCGAAAACTGCTGGTGGTGCGGCGTGTCGCCAATGATTGGCAGGGTGGGATGTACGAACTGCCCGGCGGCGGCGTGGAATCGGGGGAGTCGTTCGCCGACTGCGTGGCCCGCGAGCTGTTCGAGGAGACCGGGCTGCGGGTGCGGCGCATCGTCGACGTGGTCGGCGGCTTCGACTACGCCACCCGCACCAAGTCGCGGGTGCGCAAGTACAGCTTCGTGGTGGAGGTCGAGCCGGGCGAGGTCTCGCTGGAGCCGGACGAACACGACGAGTTCCGCTGGATCGACGCCGAGACGCTGGCGGGCCTGCCGATGGCGCCCGATATGCGGGAGACGGTCCGCACCCTGGTGGCAGCGCGGTCCGGGCAGTGACGATGACCGAGCGGCAGCGCGCGCGACGCGCGGCGATGGCCGCTCTGCTGCGCAGTCCGGGCATGCTGCGGCTGGCCCTGGTCCGATTTTCCGGGCAGTTCGGCGACGGCATGTTCCAGGCGGCGCTGTCGGGGGCGATCCTGTTCAACCCCGAGCGCGCCACCGACCCGCTCGGCGTGGCGGGCGGGTTCACCGTGCTGCTGCTGCCGTATTCGATCATCGGCCCGTACGCCGGGGCGCTGCTGGACCGCTGGGACCGGCGCGCCGTGCTGCTGGTGGCGAATGTGCTGCGCGCCTTGCTGATCGGGGTCGCGGCCGCGGGGCTGATGGTCGGCATCCCGGATACGCCGCTGCTGCTGCTCGCGCTGGCGGTGGTCGGGATCAGCCGGTTCGTGCTGGCCGGGGTGTCGGCGGCGCTGCCGCGGGTGGTGGAGCAGCGCTGGCTGGTGCCGATGAACTCGGTGCTGGCGACCGCGGCCTCGGGCTGCGCCGGGGCGGGTGCGGCGGCCGCGGTCGCCCTCATCGGCGCGATCGGGGCCGGGGATACGGCCTCGGCGGTGGCGGTGGCGACCAGCGCGGCGGGATCGGTCGCGGGCGCGGTGGCCGCCGCCGGATTCGGGCCGCGGGCGCTGGGGCCGGAGGGGGAGCGGGCGGGCGGCTCGTTGCGCGCCATCCTGACCGGACTGCGCACCGGCGCGCGGGCGGTGTGGGAGTCGCGCGAATGCACCACGGCCATGCTCGGCATCGGCACCCATCGAATCGTGTTCGGCGCCAACACCTTGCTGATGGTGCTGGTGCTGCGGCGCACGCCCGGGGAACTGTCGCTGAGCAGCGGGCTGCTCGGTTTCGGCGTGGCCATCACCGCGGTCGCCTCGGGCATGCTGGTCGCGGCGGTGGCCGCGCCGCTGCTGATTCCGCGACTCGGGCGGCCGCGCACCGTGGTCGCGGGGCTGGTCGCCGCGCTGCTGGTGCAGCTGCTGCTGATCACGCCGATCACCGTCGCCGGGGCCGAGGGGCACGCCCATCGGCTGCTGCTGGTCGGGGCGTTCCTGCTCGGGCTGGCCGGGCAGACCGTGAAGCTCACCGGCGACGCCACCATGCAGATGGATATCGATGACGCCCGGCGCGGGCAGGTGTTCGCGTTGCAGGACACGGTCTTCAACATCACGTTCGTGCTGGCGGTCGCGGTGACGGCGCTGGTGATCCCGGCCGACGGACGTTCTCCGGGCGTGGTGCTCGCGGGCGCGGCGTGCTACGGGCTGGGGTTGGCGGCCATCGCGCTGAACAGCCGCAGGCACACCCGGATTCGGTGATCGAGGCTTCCTTGCCCGTCGGGCTGCGCTCGGGCGGCCCGGTCGGTTAAATTGGGTCCCGCTGTGAGCCGCCCCGGATGCGGCGGCGGATCGCTGTGCGCTCTCATCGTGGGGGGCACGTCTGGAGAACCGAGAGAGAGATGGGCTTGTCGGCGAAGAACTTCGGCGCGGCGTCGGCCGCGGTCGACCGCGGCGAATCCGCGCGGTAGCCGGACCCGACGTGCGCGCTCGCTGCCATAATGCCGCTGCCCCAGCGCTTTTCGGTGTGCTGCTGATCGGAGCGCTCACCGCGCCCGCGTCGGCCGCGCCCGCCCCCTGGGCGCCGCCGCCGGTGAATGCCTGCGGGGAGACCGGTCTGGATCCGCGGGCGCGCCAACCCGATCCGAACCTGCCGCCGCCCCCGCTGCTCCCGCCCCTGCCGCAGCACATCGAAATCCCCTATCCGGTACCGCAACCGACGCCGGTACCGATACCGGGCCCGCCGCCGGACAACACCCGCATCGACCCGGTCCCGCTGCCGGCCGATCCATGCCAGAACCCGTGCCCCGATATACGGGACAACCCCAAGCCCGACCCGCCCCAGAGTCCCTCGGAGAGGGACGATTCCGGCACCGGCCCCGACGGGGGCACCGGGCAGGACCCGAACCCTGCGCCCGGCCCCAACTCGGGATCGCCTGGCACCGAGCCGAATTCGGGATCGGGATCCGGCTCGGGTGCGCCCGGCTCGGGATCCGCCTCCGGCTCGGGTGCCCCCGGCACGGGGCCCGACTCGGGATCCGCCTCCAGTTCGGGTTCGCCCAGCACAGGGCCCAACTCGGGATCCGCCTCCAGTTCGGGTTCGCCCAGCACGGGGCCCGACTCGGGATCCGCCTCCGGCTCGGGTTCGCCCGGCGCAGGGCCCAACTCGGGGTCGGCATCCGGCTCCGGGGGGAATTCCGGGCCCGACTCCGGTTCCGCCTATGGGCCTGGGCCGGGTTCCAGTTCGGGGCCCAATTCGGGATCGCCCGGCTCGGGATCGGCCACGGGGCCGGGCTCCGGGTCGGCATCCGGGCCCGGCTCGCCCCAGGGCGCCCCGCCCGATTCCGGTTCGGCCGCTTCGGGTTCCAGTTCCGGATCCGGGTTTCGCGGCGGTGGGCCGCTGAATCTGCCGAGTATCGACTTCACCCCGGATATCGAGCCGATTCCGATCCCGGTGCCGGGCGGCACCCCGCCGCCGCCCGAGACGCCGCCGCCGCCCGTCGTGCATCCCGCGGCGCCCGGTCCGGCCGCCGCGCCGGTCGCGCCCCGGCAGGTGGACTCGGTGGATCTGGTGAATCAGGTGACCGGGCCCGGATCGTCGAACCGCACCGATATGCGCTGGCAGGTGGACGGCACCGACCTCGGCATCCTGTGGGAGACCAGGCCGGGCGAGGTGGCCGCGGTCTTCGGCGACACCTTCGGCAAGGGCTGGCAGCCCGGCGGTGCGGGCGGCCCGGACTGGCGCAGCAATGTGCTCGGCTACAGCACCGAGCGCGACCTGTCGAAGGGCCTGGTCATCGACAATATGGTGCAGGACAGCCGCTGTCACGCGGCGGAGTTGCTGGACAGCCGCAAGATCAAGAACTTCGAGACCACCGTCATCCCGACCTCAGGTTTCGCCGTCGGGTCGCGGCAGTATCTGAGCTACATGTCGGTCAACCGGTGGAGCAAGATCCCCGGCATGTGGTGGACCAACCGCGGCGGGCTGGCCTACTCCGATGACGACGGGCGCACCTGGACCAAGGATCAGTACGCGCTGTGGGACAACATCTTCGGGCTCGATCGCTTCCAGGTGACGGCGATGGCGCCGCACGGCGACTACGTCTACATGTTCGGCACGCCGAACGGCCGCATCGGCGTGGTCGGCCTGGCCCGGGTGCCGAAGAAGGAGGTCCTGAACAAGTCCGCGTACCAGTACTGGGTCGACGGCGTCTGGGCCCCCGCCGAGGAGAACTGCGCCACCCCGGTGTTCCCCGGCATCGCGGGCGAGCTGTCGGTGCGCTACGACGAGTCCAGCGGGCAGTGGCAGATGGTCCACCTGGATCCGGTCCGGCACGCCCTCGTCCTGCGCACCGCGGCCGAACCGCAGGGCGCCTGGACCGACGGCACGGTCCTGGTCGACACCGACGACTATCCCGCGGCCTACGGCGGATTCATCCATCCCTGGTCGACGGGCAAGGACCTGTACTTCACCATGTCGGCGTGGGGCAGCTACAACGTCTTCCTCATGCACGCCACCCTGAACGACCCACCGGACCCGTAGTCAGCAGGAATACACCTCCACCTCGGTGGCCTTCACCGCGAAGTACACGACCTGCCCCGGCCCCAACCCCAGCTCCCCGACCGCAGCGGGCGTCAGATCGGCAACCACCCCCGCCGAGCCGTCCTCCCGCTCTTCCCCCCGAACCCGAACGACCCCACCACGATCGGTGAGCTCGGCAACCCGCACCCGAAAAACATTGCGCGGACTACCACCCGGCCACTCCCGATAAACAGCCACCGCAGCAGGCGAAAACACGGCCGCCGCCCGCACCCCCGCAACCCACACCCCTTCACACCGCCCATACACAACCTCGTCACCGGACCTGACAGCACCACCACTCCACCTCCCCGCCCCGGCGCCACCTACACTCCACGTTCCCGACCCAGCGAAATCCGCGCTCCGCGTCCCCGACTCGGCAGCACCCGCACCACGCTCCACCCACTCGGCAGCACCCGCGCCCTGCTCCGCCGACTCGGCAGCACCCGCGCCCTGCTCCACCCACTCGGCAGCACCCGCGCCCTGCTCCGCCGACTCGGCAGCACCCGCGCCCTGCTCCACCCACTCGGCAGCACCCGCGCCCTGCTCCACCCACTCGGCAGCACCCGCGCCCTGCTCCACCCACTCGGCAGCACCCGCGCCCTGCTCCACCCACTCGGCAGCACCCGCGCCCTGCTCCGCCGACTCGGCAGCACTCGTGCGCCGTGTCGCCGAGTCGATACTCCGATCTATGTTCGGCGGAGCGGGTTTCGCGCTCGTAGCGGCGGGTTCGTTGTTGCCGGGGGGACGGGGGGCGCTGGGGATCGGGGCGATTGCGGTGCCCATCAGGAGGTTTACGCCTGCGATGTGGGCGGCGAAGGTGCTGCGGGGGCGGGACAGGACCTCGCCGACGGGGCCCTGTTCGACTATGCGGCCCGCCTCGAGTACCACCACGCGGTCGGCCAGGGTGAGGGCGTCGACAATGTCGTGGGTGACCAGAACGGCGCTGGGGGCGTGGGTGTTTCGGGCGGGCTCGCGCAGGACGCGGTGCAGGAGGGCGCGCATGGCGGGGGCGACGGTGACGTCGAGGGCGGCCATCGGCTCGTCCAGCAGGATCAGCCGGGGCCGCACCGCCAGCGCGCGGGCCAGGGCGACGCGCTGTGCCTGTCCGCCGGACAGCCCGCCCGGCCGTCGCGCGGCCAGATCCGTCGCGTCGACCGCGCGCAGCCACTCCCGCGCGATCTCCGCCGCGGCCCGGCCGCCCACACCTCGGCTGCGCGGGCCGAAGGCGACGTTCGCGGCCACCGACAGGTGCGGGAACAGCAGCGGGTCCTGCGCCAGCAGCGAGACCCCGCGCCGATGCGGCGGCACCGCAATGCCTTTCGCCACGTCGGTCAGCACCCGCCCGGCCAGCCGCACCTCGCCCCCGTCCGGCGGCAGCAGCCCCGCGACGATATCGAGCAGCGTCGACTTCCCCGCCCCGTTCGGCCCCAGCACCGCCAGAACCTCCCCGGGACCGACGGTCAGCTCCACGTCGAGCCCGCGCTCCGCCAGCCGAACGGCCACCCGGAGCCCGGAATTCGCCAGCGCGGGCGGCATCAGTGCTCCTCCCGTAGACTCGCGCGCCCCGAACCGCCCCAGCGCCACAGGCCGCCCACCCATTCGCGATCCTCGGGAACGCCGACGCGGCGGTAGGCGACCAGCACGATGAGGACGGCGATCACCACCAGCAGCAGCGAAAGGGCCACGGCCGCACCGGGATCGTTCTCGCGCTGCAGATAGATCTCCAGCGGCAGGGTGCGGGTGCGGCCCTGCAGGCTGCCCGCGAAGGTGAGGGTGGCGCCGAACTCGCCGAGGGCGCGGGCGAACGACAGCACCGCGCCGGAGATCAGGGCGGGCCGCAGCAGCGGCAGGGTGATCCGCCACCACACCGTGGTCGGGCCCGCGCCCAGGGTGGCGGCAATGCGCTCGTAGCGCTCCCCGGCCGTGCGCATGGCGCCCTCCAGGGTGATCACCAGAAACGGCAGCGCCACGAACGCCTGCGCCAGCACCACCGCGGTGGTGCTGAACGCGATCCGGATCCCGGCCGCCTCCAGATGCCGCCCGAGCAGTCCGTACCGGCCGAACAGATACAGCAGCGCCAGACCGCCCACCACCGGTGGTAATACCAACGGCAGCAGGATCATCGAGCGCAGCACCGGCAGCACCCGCCACCGCACCCGCGCCAGCACCACCGCCATCGGCGCCCCGAGCAGCACGCAGATCGCCGTGCTGGCCAGCGCGGTCCGCAGGCTCAGCGACAGGGCGGCCCGCGACGCGTCGGAGGTGATCAGGGCGAAGAAGTCCGACCACTCCACCCCGCCCGCGAGCGCCACCAGCGGCCCCACCACGAACGCGAATCCGAGGGCGGCGGGCAGCAGCACCCACCCCGGCACCGCAAGCCCGGGGCCCCGCACCACCTTTCGCGCGAACCGCCGCGCCGGGGACTCGTGCGCCGCCCGTCGATCCCCGGCATCGGTGCCGACCGCCGGTTCGCGCGACGCCGTGCGCTGAGCACTCACCGGGCACCGTGCTGTCCGGTCGCCGTACCGCAACGCCGCGCGAGAGCAACCGACGTCATGCGCCGAGCGAGGCGCGCCGCCCGGTCGAGTTGCCCGGTTTCACGTGAATCATCGGTCCGCCCGGCGGATCTCACGGCGCGCCGAACCCCGCCTTGGCCAGCGCGGCGCGACCCTCGGGACCGGTGATCAGGGACTCGAACTGGTGCGCCAGCTCGGCGTGCTTCGAATCGGCCACGGCCGCAATGGGATAGGTGTTGACGGCCCCGGAGGATTCGGGGAAAGCCACGGTACTGACCTTGTTCCCGGCCCCGGCCGCGTCGGTGACGTACACCAGCCCCGCGTCGGCATCGCCGGAGGTGACCTTGGCCAGCACGTCGGTCACCTCGGACTCCTCGCTGACCGGGGCGATCGCCACGTGCGACGCGGTGGTCACCTTCTTGGTCGCGGCGCCGCACGGCACCTGCGGCGCGCACACCACCAGCCGCAGGCCGGGCTCGGCCAGATCCGCCAGGGTCGTCACGTGTTTCGGGTTGCCGGGCGGGGTCACGATGGTCAGCACGTTGGTCGCGAAGTTCTGCGGATGCTCGGTGATGCGGCCGGACTTGACCACCTTGTCCATGTTCGCGGTGTCGGCGGAGGCGAACACGTCCGCGGGCGCGCCCTGATTCAGCTGCGCCGCCAGATCCGACGACCCGGCGAAGGAGAAGGCGACCTTGGTGCCCGGATGCGCGGCCTCGAACGTTTTGCCCAGATCGCCGAACACCTTGTTCAGCGAGGCCGCCGCGAACACCGTCACCGTGGTTGTGCCGCTGCCGGATCCGGAGGAGCCGCACCCGGCCAGCCCCGCGACCAGCGCCGCCGCCGTCACCGCGACGGCCAGCGGCCTCATCGCTCGGCCGTTTCGACGACCACCGTGGTGGCCTTCACGCTCGCCACCGCGACGCTGCCCGGTTCCAGCCCGAGCGCCCGCACCGACTCGCTGCTCATCAACGACACCACCGTGAACGGCCCGCATTGCATCTCCACCTGTGCCATCACCCCGTCGGCCACCACGCGGGTGACCAGTCCGGGAAACCGATTGCGTGCCGAACTGGCACTGCCCACCCGTGCCTGCGGCGGACGCGCGTGCTCGACCGCCAGCGCGGCCAGGGCCGCACCGTCGATCGCCAGCCGTCCCGCGTCGTCGCGGTGCGCGTCGAGGGCGCCGGTATCGATCCACCGGCGCACGGTGTCGTCGCTGACTGCGAGCAGTTCGGCGGCGTCACGGATCCGCAAGCTGGGCACGGCAGCAGCATAGGTCCGCGAATGCGGACCGAACAACGTGGAAACCTCCGAATATGCGGCGGCGGGCGGGGCTCGTCCCGGAGGGTTCACCCACGCGACGCCGGTTCGTTCACTACCCGCCAGTACGCTCTGATCAGTTATGGCCGCCTATTTCGACCCCCGGTTCTGGTCGCCGCTGCGCGCCGTGGACCTCGGGAAACGCCTGATCGAGCCGATGCGGCCGGAGCAGTGGGCGGCCTTTACCACCGCCTGGCTGGATCCGGTGGCCGACCTCGGCTCGGGCACGGTCACCGCGCTGCTGCCGGATGTGCTGATGACCGTGCTCAGCGAGGGCATTCTCGGCCGGTTCGGCGGCCGCGAGGTCACCGCCACCCTGCTCGGCTACGACCTGACCGCCACGCTGCGGACGCTGCGGGCGCGGCGGCGCGGCGCCCACTTCCAGACCAAGACGGTCCTGGCCGACCTGCGCTGGAACGGGCATCCGATCGAGGAGATGACCGTGGTGGCCAACGGGGTCCGGCTCATCCCGGGCGTGCCGACCAAGGTCCGCGCCGCGGGCCTGGAGATCACCGGCACGGTCGCGACCGCGACCCTGATCGAATGGCTCGGCGACCGGGTGCTGGACTGGCGGCTCGCGGTGCGCGCCGACGGCCTGCTCGTCGCCCGGCATCGCCGCCGAAGAATCCACGCCCTGCTGGACGCGACGATCGCGGACAACGAGCTCCGCCTCGCCGTCCACGGGGTCACCTGGTGCGGAATCCGACTGCCGCGGCGACGACTTCGGGTCGCGCCGCTACCGCTCACCGACCTACCGAACGACCTGCGGATCGTGCGCGCCGACCGGGACGGTCACCACGTCCGCTTCCGCATCGACGTCCCCGAGGTCACCGGCTCCTTCGACCTCGCGCAGATCCGCTCCGCCATCGTGACCGGCACGACGCTGATCGTCTTCTAGCTCCCGCCCGCGGTCCACCACGCCCGCAGCGCCTCCTCGGCCTCCTCGCGCGACATCGGGCCGCGGTCCAGCCGCAATTCCTTCAGATAGCGCCACGCCCGGCCGACCTCCGGCCCCGGCGCCAGGCCGAGCAGCTCCATGATCGCGTTGCCGTCCAGGTCCGGCCGCACCCGCGCCAGATCCTCCTGCTGCTGCAGGCGCTCGATGCGCACCTCCAGATCGTCGTAGGTGGACTGCAATTGGGCGGCGCGGCGCTTGTTGCGGGTGGTGCAGTCGGCGCGGACCAGTTTGTGCAGGCGGGGGAGCAACTCGCCCGCGTCGGTCACGTAGCGGCGCACCGCCGAATCGGTCCACTGGCCCTTGCCGTAGCCGTGGAAGCGCAGGTGCAGGTAGACCAGCCGGGCCACGTCCTCGGTGAACTGCTTCGGATACTTCAGGGCGCGCATGCGCTTGCGCACCATCTTGGCGCCGACCACCTCGTGGTGGTGGAAGCTCACCCCGCCGCCGGGCTCGTTGCGCTTGGTCGGCGGCTTGCCGATGTCGTGCAGCAGCGCCGCCCAGCGCAGCACCAGGTCGGGGTCGCTCTCCTCCTGGTCGATCGCCTGCCGCAGCACGGTCAGCGAATGCTGGTAGACGTCCTTGTGCTGGTGGTGCTCATCGATCTCAAGCGACATCGCGGGCACCTCGGGCAGCACCCGCTCGGCCAGACCGGTCTCGCACATGATGTCGATGCCGTCGGTGGGGTACTGGCCGCCGATCAGCTTGTCCAGCTCGGCGCGCACCCGCTCGGCGGTGATCCGGTCGATCTCGCCCGCCATGGCGGCGATCGCCGCGCGCACCCGGGGGGCGGGTTCGAAACCCAGCTGCGACACGAACCGGGCCGCCCGCAGCATGCGCAGCGGATCGTCGTTGAACGAATCCTCCGGCGCCGCAGGCGTATCCAGCACGCCGTCGAGCAGCGCGGACATGCCGTCCAGGGGATCGACGAACTCCAGCGCACCCCCGGCGCCGACCCGCACGGCCATGGCGTTGACCGTGAAATCGCGGCGGACCAGGTCGTCGTCCAGGGTGTCGCCGAAGGTCACCTCCGGATTGCGGGACACCCGGTCGTAGGCGTCGCTGCGGTAGGTGGTGATCTCCAGCTGCCAACCCGCCTTCGACGCGCTGACGGTGCCGAACGCCAAACCGCCGGTGTCCCAGAGATTGTCGGCCCAGCCGCGCAGCAGCCGCTGCACCACCTCGGGCCGGGCGTCGGTGGTGAAGTCCAGATCCGAGGTGAGCCGACCGAGCACCGCGTCGCGCACGCTGCCACCCACCAGGTACAACTCGTGTCCGTGCGCGGCGAACATGTCGCCGAGCGGGGTCAGCACATCAGAGAGCTGACCGAGCGTGATCGCGGCGGCCGCCAGCAATCGGCTGCGGCGATCAGCCGGGGACTGGGGGGCGGGGGCGGATGCGGCGACATCCTCGGACTTCGGCGAAACCACGGGAACGCAGCTTAGTTGGTGACGTGGCCCACCCCGGCGGCGCAGCCCACCCCGGCCGGGCCCACAGCGCCCAGCGCGGCGGCAAGGAGAGCCCGACAACACAGCTAAACTGACCAAGTGTCTCCGGCCGATCGCGCGAACAGTCGTCGCCGCCAGCCCCGGCGCCGCGGTTCGGCCGGTAATGCGACCGATACCAGCGGTAACAGCAGAGGCGGTGGCGGCGGGCGGTCCGGTGCCGTCCACGACCACAGCGGCACCGCCGACGGCAAGGTCGCCGGTGTCAAGGGTGCGAACGCCAAAAACCCTGCCAAGGGCGGTAACGGCGGCGCCAAGAACAACAAGAACCGGCCCCGCATGCGCACCGTGCGCGAGACCTCCGCGGGCGGCCTGGTCGTCGACGGGCTCGACGGCCCGCGGGAGAAGCAGTGCGCCGCGCTCATCGGGCGCACCGACCGCCGCGGCCGACTGCTGTGGTCGCTGCCGAAGGGGCACATCGAGGAGGGCGAGACCGCCGAGCAGACCGCGGTGCGCGAGGTCGCCGAGGAAGCCGGGATCAACGGTACGGTCGTTGCGGAACTCGGCAGTATCGACTACTGGTTCGTGACGGACGGCCGTCGGGTACACAAGACCGTGCATCACTATCTGATGCGCGCGCTCGGCGGTGAGCTGTCCGATGCCGATGTCGAGGTCACCAAGGTCGCCTGGGTGCCACTGGACGAACTCGACTCCCGGCTGGCCTACGCCGACGAGCGGCGACTGGCCGAGGTTGCCAACCGCCTGATCGATCGGATGGAGAACGGCAGACAATGACGCACCGATGGGCGCCGATGCTGCTCGCGCTGGTGCTCGCGGTCCTGGTCGGGCCGTGGACCGTGTCGTTCGCCGGACCGGCCGCCGCGCAGCCGTCGAGCAGCGGCGGATCGTCGACGGCGAAATTCCTGAAGCTCACCCTCGATTCGGTGACCCCGGGCTCGGTGACCACCACCAGCGATTCCGTGCTGACGGTGTCCGGCACGGTGACCAATATCGGCGACCGGTCGGTCAAGGATGTCAGTGTCCGGATCCAGCGCGCGGCCGCGGTGGCCACGCCCAGCGGCCTGCGTTCCACGCTGCGGCTGGACCAGAGCAACTACTCGGTCAACGGCGAATTCCACGATGTCGCAGACCAATTGAGCCCCGGGCAGCGCACGCAGTTCACGCTGCGGATCGGGATCCGGCCGGGCTCCGAGAGCGGTAGCGGCGATCAGGCCGTCACCTCGTCGCTGGACATCACCGACCCGGGCGTGTACCCGCTGCTGCTGAACGTGAACGGCCAGCCCGACTACGGCGGCATGGCCCGGCTCGACGACGCCCGGTTCCTGCTGCCCGTGCTCGGCCTGCCGCCGCTGGGGGGATCGGATGCGAAAGGCCCGGCGGCCCAGGCCGTTCCGGCCTCGACCGAGGCGCCGGTCGCCACCACGCTGATCTGGCCGCTGGCCGACCGCCCGCGCGTGGCCGCCGGGGTGACCGGCTCGGCCGACGGCAAGGTGCTGCTCACCGACGACGAGCTCGCGGGCGAGCTGCGCAGCGGCGGGCGGCTCGATCAGTTGCTCGCCGCCCTGGAAGCGGTGGTGCACCCCGAATCCCCGCGCGGCGGACCGAATCTCACCGGCGCGATCTGCCTGGCCATCGACCCGGATCTGCTGCAGACCGTGTACGCGATGCGGGTCGGCTACAAGGTGCTGGCGAGCCCGTCGGACCCGAGCGGCGCGACCCGCGACGGCACCGGCGCCCAGGCGGCCGCCGCCTGGCTGGACCGCCTGCGCGCCCTGGCCCCCTCGATGTGCACCGTCGCCCTGCCGTTCGCGCAGGTGGACCTGGCCGCGCTGGCGGCCGTGCACGATCCGGACCTGTCCGCGCGGGCGCTGAGCGACCCCGCCGACATCGTGGACCGGATCCTGTCGGTCAAGTCGATGCGCGGGGTCGCCCTGCCCGACTCCGGCAGCATCGACGACGCGGCGGGCACGCTGCTCGCCGCGCACGGCTACACCAGCACCGTGCTCGCCGACACCGCCGTCGCCCCGGCCGATTCCCGCAGTGCCGTCACCGGTTCCGCGGTCTCGCACGGCGGCGGCACCGCCGTCCGCAACACCGCGGCGGTCGCCTCGGCAACCGATACCGCGACACCGGAAACGGTCCGCCTCCCGGGCATCACGCCCCCGGCCCCCGCCCAGCCCTCGCCCGGTTCCCAGTCCACGCCGGGGTCCTCGGGCTCGTCCCAACCTTCGCCCGGTCCCCAGTCGACGTCGGGCTCCCAGCCCTCGGGTTCGTCCCAGCCCTCGTCCGGCGCACAGTCCCCGGGCTCTCCCCAGTCCACATCCGGCACGCGATCTTCGGGCTCCCAGTCCACCCCCGGCTCCGCCTCGTCCCCGCCTGGCTCCGCCTCGTCTGCACCCGGTTCCCCCTCTTCCGCGTCCGGCTCCCCCTCGACTCCGCCCGGCTCTCCCTCGTCCTCGCCCGGCTCTCCCTTGTCCCCGCCGGAGGCGGGGATGCGGGTCACCACCTTCGATATCTGGTCGGCGACCGCGCTGGCCGCGGTCGGCTCCACGCCGCCGACACCGTCGTTCACGCCCGAGGGGGTGCGTTACGACATCGGTAAGGACTCGCGCCCGGCCCGGCTGCAAGACGCGCTCGGGGCGGTGTCCTGGCTGGCCCTGAATCTGGACGCGAACCGACCGCGGTCGCTGCTGCTGATGCCGCCGCAGCAGTGGGCCGCCAACCACGACGAGGCGGCCGCGCTGCTCGACCAGCTCTCGAAGCTGGTCCGCAGCGGACTGGCGGTGCCGCGCTCGTTCCAGGACCTGCTGGCCGCGCCGCCGGACCCGCGCCCGTTCGACCTGGACTACCTGCCCGACACCGCCGATGTCGCGGTGCCCGACCAGTTCGTCGCCCCGATTCAGCAGCAGGAGCATCGCCTCGACGATCTGCTGAACGCGCTGGTGGAAGTGCCGCAACAGGATCCGACGCCGCACGCGTTCCTGGACCCGCTGCGCGAGGATCTGCTGCGCGTGCTGACGCTGTCGGATCGCACCAATCCGAGCGCCCAGGCCGACACCGTCGCCCAGCGCCGGATCGACCTGGTCACCCAGGCCCTGGACAGGGCCTATGGCGCGGTCAAGGTGCTGCCGCCGGGCGGGATGTTCACGCTCGCGTCCGAACAGAGTCCGCTGCTGCTGGTGGCGCGCAACGATCTGCCCGTCGCCGTCCGCGTCCGATTCAAGATCGGCGCGCCCGCCGAGACGAAGATCACCGACATCGGCGAGCAGCAGCTTCCCGCCCAGGGCACGCGCTCGTTCCAGATTCCCAGCCAGGTCAGCGACAGACGCGAGCTGGCCATTCCGATCTCCCTTACCACAGCCGACGGAGTACCCCTGGGCGCTCCCGTCTCGGTCCGAGTGCGGTCGAACGCCTACGGTCAGGTGTTGGCGATAATTACCGCATGTGCCGGTGCACTGCTGTTCCTCCTTGCCGGTCGACGTTTGTGGCGCCGATTCCGAGGGCAGCCCGATCCGGCCGACGAGGGCTTGGACCCGGGGAAGCGCCGCAGGCTGAATCGATACCTGCGCGCGCGGAAGCGGGTGTTGGAACGACAGGAGACACAGTGAGCGACAACGGCTCGAGCATTTCGGGCATCGCCGCTCGGCGCGTCCGGTCGTCGATTTCCAGCATGATCGTGGGTACCGCCGTGTCTTTACCCGTGGGGGAGGCACGGTGAGCGAGTACGACGGCCCCCGTCCCGGACCCGCCGAGGACGACTCCGAGTCCCGGCGCGCCCCCGCCGCCCCGTGGGAGCGCGGTCCGCGCCGGCCGACCCCCCGCGAACAGGCGCCGCCCGAGCCGCCGCCGGGCCAGCAGCTCCCGCCCCTGCGCCAGGTTCCGCTGAGCGGCCCCATTCCCCAGGTCTCCCCGGGCCGCCGTACGCCCCCGAACGGGCCCGTCCCGCCGAACAGACCCCTGCGCCCGGTGCCGCCGCCGCAGGATCAGTACCCTCCGAGCGGCCCCCTACGCCGAGTGCCACCGCCCGGCCCGCACGATCCGTACCCGCCCAGCGGGCCCATGCGCCGGGTGCCACCGAACGCACCCCGCGACCAGTACCCGTCGCCCCCTCCGGACGACCAGCGGCCACCGTCGGTACCCCGCATCCAGTACCCGCCCGGCGGACCCGCCCGCCGGATGCCGCCGCCCCCGCCGCGCGACCAGCATCCGCTGTCGGAGTTCCACGACCAGTACCCGAGCGACCCACGCGCCGCCTCGGGCCCGCGTGATCAGTACCCGTCCGGACCCGACGGCAATCATCCGTCCCCCAGGGCCCGCGACCAGTACCCGAACAGACCCGACGACCGGTATCGGTCGCCCGGCCCGGACGACCGATTCACCGAACCCATGGGGCACAACCGATTTCCTGGTGCTCCGGACGGTCGGCATACATCGCAGGATTCGCCCGGAGCTCACGACCGATACGCGAACCCACCCGGCGGCGACTACGCGCCCGGCATGCGTGACCCCCATCCGAGCGGCCCCGTCGACCGGTACGCACCGGGAGCCCGCGAGCGATACGCGAGCCCGCGGGACCAGTACCCGCTGTCCGAGCCGCGCGATCAGTACCCGCCGAGCGGTCCGATGCGGGCGGTACCCCCGCCGGGGCAGCGGCCGCCTCGGCACGGGCAACCGGGGGAGCGCGGACCGGTTCCGGCACAGGGTTATTCGCCGGAGCGTCGCGCGCAGTCCGAACCCCGCCCGCTGCCGCGCCGCCTGCCCTCCGAGCGCGCCGAGCGTTCGGGCCCGGCACGCACCGCCCAGCAGGTGGCGGTCCGGCCCGAGGCCAAGGGAAACTCGACGGCCAGCCTGGTCCGCGACTCCGGCTCGATCGCGGTGGCGACCCTGATCAGCCGGATCACCGGTTTCGTCAAGCAGCTGCTGCTGGTGACGGTGCTCGGCGCCGCGATCAACAGCTCGTTCACCGTGGCCAGCCAGATCCCGACCATGGTCGAACAGCTGGTGCTCGGCGCGGTGCTGACCGCCTTCGTGGTGCCGACCCTGGTGCGCGCCGAGAAGGAGGACGCCGACGGCGGCGCGGCCTTCGTGCGGCGACTGATCACGATGGCGTTCGTCATCCTGGTGACCGCGGCCGTGCTGTGTACCGCGTCGGCGCCGGTGCTGATCAAGCATTTCTTCCTGCCCGAGGACGGCAAGGTCGACACGCATCTGACCACCGCGCTGGCCTTCATGCTGCTGCCCGCGATCCTGTTCTACGGCATGTCCTCGCTGCTCATGGCCGTGCTGAACACGCACCAGATCTTCAAGCCCGGCGCCTGGGCCCCGGTGCTGAACAACCTGGTCGTGATCGCCGTGCTGGGTATCTACTCGCTCACCCCCGGCCGGATCTCGCTGCATCCGGTCCAGATCAGCGACCCCAAGCTGCTCACCCTGGGCATGGGTGTGACCTTCGGCGTGTTCGTGCAGGTGGCCAGCCTGCTCCCGGCGATCCGGCGGGCCGGGATCGATCTGCGGCCGCTGTGGGGATTCGACACGAGGCTGCGGGAATTCGGCGGCATGGCCACCGCGGTGATCCTGTACGTCATGGTCAGCCAGGTCGGCTTCGTCATCGCCACCCGCGTCTCGTCGCACGCCGACGCCGCCGGACCCACCATCTACAACCAGGCGTGGCTGCTGTTGCAGTTGCCCTACGGCGTGCTGGGCGTCACCGTGCTCACCGCGATCATGCCCCGGCTCAGCCGCAATGCCGCCGCCGACGACACGCCTGCGGTCGTCGACGATCTGTCCGTCGCCACCCGGCTGACCATGATCACCCTGGTGCCGGTGGTCACCTTCCTCACGGTGGCCGGTCATCAGGTCGGCGAGGCGCTCTACGGCTACGGCAACTTCGGCACCGGCGACGCGGGCCGCCTGGGCGAGGCGCTCAGCTGGTCGGCCTTCACGCTGATTCCGTACGCGCTGGTGCTCATCCACCTGCGGGTGTTCTACGCGCGGGAGCAGGCGTGGACGCCGACGTGGATCATCCTGGGCATCACCGTGGTTCGAGTAGTGCTCTCCATCGCCGCGCCCATGGTCTTCCGCGACGATCAGGTCGTCATCGCCCTGGGCGTCGCCACCGGACTGGGCTACGCGGCCGGCGCCGTGATCGGCGGGTGGCTGCTGCACCGCAGCCTCGGCGACCTCCGCATGACCAATGTCGGGCGCACGATCGTCCGGGTGGTGCTGTCCTCCGTCGCGGGCGGCGCGGTGCTGCTGATCGCCGACCAGGTGATCGGCCTGAACCGGCTGTCCGAGTCGTTCGGCGGGCTCGGTTCGCTGGTCCGGGTCGGCATCGACGCCGTGGTCATGTTCGGCGTGGCGTTCGCGCTCATGCGCCTGGCCGGGGTCCCGGAGATCGTCGCCCTCACCGTGGCGGTCTCCCGGCGGCTCGGCCTCACCCCGCCCGCCCCGGATCTGGGCCTGGCCGAGGCCGCCGCCGATCTGCACGACACGACCGTGCTGCCGCGGCCGGAGCTCGATACTCCCTACTACTACCGCTACGACCCGTACATGGACGCGCAGACCATGGTGCTGCCTGTCATTCGGCCCAATGCGGTTGATCGCACCGGGCCGACCGAGTTCCCGTACCCTGTTCGGCAGAGAAACGCAAACGCCGGTTCCGGCACCCGCGCGGAGGCCGAGGCCGGTACCCGCGCGGAACCGGGATACGGACCGACCGGCGACGGGCCCGGTGCTGCGCCGGACCATCGGAGTTCGACACACCAGGGCGAAGGAGGAACGAGGGTGAGCGACGACGCGGCGGGGGGCGTCCCGGCCGCCGATGCTGCTGCCGGCACAGCAGGTGCCGTACGCACCGACAACGTCCCGCCCGCACAGGTTCCGCCGGCCGAGGCCGACGACGCCGAGCCGGACGAGACCGAACAGTACGCCGAGGCGGCACAGCATCCGGCCGAGACCGCACCGCCTACCGGTGAGGAGCAGGCGGTACAGGCGCACGACCAGACCTACGACACCGGCATGCTGCCGGTCGGTTCCCCGGAGATGCCGCCCATGCGGGTGGAATCGGCGAACCGCCGGGTGCAGCGCGGCCCCAAGCTGATCGCGGGCGCGTCGGTGGCCGGTGGTCGCTACCGGCTGCTGGCCGGGCACGGCGGCGCCCGCGGGCTGCGGTTCTGGCAGGCCCTGGACGTCAAGCTCGATCGCGAGGTCGCGCTCACCTTCGTCGACGCCGATCAGAAGGCGAACGACAACGCCGGACACGACGGCCCGCAGGCGATCCTGTCGCGCACCCTGCGGCTGGGCCGCATCAACTCCCCGGGCCTGGCGCGCGTGCTGGACGTGGTCCGCGGCAGCTCCGGCGGCATCGTGGTCGCGGAATGGACCCCGGGCCGCTCGCTGCGCGAGATGGCCGAGACCAGCCCCTCGCCGATCGGCGCCGCCCGGGCGATCCGCGCCCTGGCCGCCGCGGCCGAGCTGGCCCATCGCGGCGGCGGCTCGCTGTCCATCGACCACCCGGACCGGATCCGCATCAGCGCCTCCGGCGACGCGGTGCTGGCCTTCCCCGGCACCCTGGCCGACTCCGACGCGCAGTCGGATGTGCGCGGTCTCGGCGCGATGCTCTACGCCCTGATCACCGCGCGCTGGCCGATCCGCAGCGGCGGCGTCAGCGGCAGCGCGGCCACGGTCGGTGGCCTGCGGCTCGCCGACCTCGGCCCCGACGGCACCCCCGTCGAACCCCGCCAGATCCGGCCGGAGGTGCCGTTCGAGATCTCCGCGGTGGCGGTCCGCTCGCTGGAGTCGAACAAGGGCGTGCGCACCGCCGCGACGGTCCAGCACGTGCTGGAACAGGCGTCGGTGGTGGACCAGAAGACCGACTTCATCCCGGTCCTGCGGCTGGGCCAGCGCTCGCCGTCGGCCCCGGACGAGTCGCTGGCCGATCCGGAGCTGCTGGCCGCCGAGAAGGAACGCTCGCAGCGGATGATGTGGATCCTGGTCGGTCTCGGCGTGCTCGCCGCGCTGGTCGTCGGCGTGATCATCTGGTGGCTGCTGAGCATCTTCGCGCCCAGCTCCTCCAACGCGCCGCTGGACGAACAGCGCAAGCTGGGCCTCACCACCGCCGCGGTCGCGCCGCCCGCCCCGAGCGC
Organism: Nocardia terpenica; assembly: GCF_013186535.1. Taxonomy (NCBI): domain Bacteria; kingdom Bacillati; phylum Actinomycetota; class Actinomycetes; order Mycobacteriales; family Nocardiaceae; genus Nocardia; species Nocardia terpenica. The sequence goes on along the minus strand of NZ_JABMCZ010000002.1, from coordinate 1,577,707 downwards.
GGCGTCCTCGTCGGCCGGCGCGCCGACCACGGGCGGCGGCACCCCGATCCCGGCGGCCGGCGCCACGGTGTTCTCGCCCGAGGGCACCCCGGACAACCCGGGCGGCGCGGCGGCGGTGCTGGACGGCAATCCGGCCACCACCTGGCGCACCGACCAGTACTTCCAGCAGTTCCCGGCGCTCAAGAAGGGCGTGGGGATCCTGGCCACCCTCGGCAGCCCCAGCAAGCTGACCAAGGTCAGCATCGACTCGCCGAGCCCCGGCACGGTCGTGGAGATCCGCACCTCGCCCACGGCCAACCCCACCCTCGACCAGACCCAGCTGATCGGCCAGGCCACCCTGGGCGACGGCAGCACCGACATCGCCGTCCGGGCCGACCAACCGGCCCGGTACGTCCTGGTCTGGATCACCGCGCTGGCCAACTCCGGCGGCCAGTTCCAGTCCTCGATCGGCGAGATTCACTTCGAAGCCGCGCCCTGACATCCGGCACGGCGAGTCCCGCGCGGGCTTTTCAACAAGTCTGCTTGCTGGCCATTCCGCGCACCGGATATGATTCTCAGCGCGCTCTCAGCAGGGGAGCTTCCTAGGATCTGGTCTCTCGGTCCTGGATGATGCGGAAATTCCGACGGCGTCCCGTCATGGGCGCACGCGTCGTCGTGAGCGCTGATCCTAGGGGTTTGTGTTGTCGTTTGATGCGAGCGAGCGAGCAGGTGCCACGGTAGAGACCCCGATGCGCCGTCGCGCGTTCGATCCGGACGAGGCCACCGATCGCGAGCTCCTCGCCGCGCACGCCGCGGGCAACCCACACGCCTTCACCGTGCTGTTCCGCCGCCACTACGACCACCTCTGGCAGCTGGCCGTGCGCACCTCCTACACCACCGAGGACGCCGCCGATTCCCTGCAGGACGCGCTGCTGTCCGCGCACCGCAACGCCGCCACCTTCCGCGGTGAGGCCGAGGTCCACAGCTGGCTGCACCGCATCGTGGTCAACGCCTGCCTGGACCGCATCCGGCGCAACAAGGCCCGGCGCGCGGTGTCGCTGTCGGACGAGAACGTGGCCGAACCCGTCGCCGAACGCGACGACATCGCCGAACTGGAGATGTCCATGGTGGTCGACGCCGCGCTGTTCACCCTGCCGCCGGAACAGCGCACCGCGCTGGTCGCCATCGACATCGAGCGGTATACGGTAGCGGAGGCGGCAGCGATGCTCGGCGTAGCGGAGGGGACCATCAAGAGCCGGTGCGCCCGCGGGCGGGAGCGGCTCAAGCAGCAGTTGGAATTCCTGCGTGAACAGCGGAACCGTACGTAGCGTCGGTACGTCCTACCTAGAGACGAACAATGTTGTCGTACGCGTAGACCCATCGCGATGGGGCGCGGGTACCACACCACAGGCCCGACCCGGAGAGGCGATGGACGACAAGGGCAAAGCCGCTGCGCGGGGGCGCGGGCCCGGGCCGCACCACGGCGAAGACGACTCAGGAGGTGCCATGCCGATCCGTTCGGCGCCGCAGCCTCCGTTCTCCACCGAACTCCTCGCCGACCTGCACGCCGACAATGTCGCGCCGGAGATCTGCGAACAGCTCTGGCCGCAGATCCGCCGTGATCCCGAGGCCCTGCGGTTCCTGCGCTCGCTCGACGACGTCACCGCCGAACTGCGCGCCCTGGGCCGCGATCCGTACATCCTGCATCCGATGCCCGGCGCCGTCGCCGCCCGGCTCGACGGCCTGCTCGACGCCCTGGCCCGCGGCGACGCACCCGCCGACCCCGTGGCCACCGTGCATCGGCTCCCGTTCGCCCGCCCACCGGACGACGAATCCGGCACCCCGCCCTCCACCCGCCCGATGCCCGCGGTCCCCGACCCGGCCGCCACCGAACCACCCCGCCTCGACGAACGCCGCTCCCGCCGACTGCGCTGGATCACCGCCGCGGCGGCCGCGGTAGCCGTCCTGGCGGGCGGCCTGGTGGCCCTGGACACCCTCCGCGGCGGCCGGGACGCCACGCCGAATGCGTTGCCCTTCAAGGACTCCGGCGCACCCACCGCGGTCCCGCTCGACGACGACAGCTCCACGGCGGTCCTGCTGAGCGCCATGGGCCGCACCGACATCACCGGCCCGCTCGCCGGTCCCGGCGCCCTCACCGGCTGCCTGACGGCCAACGGGCTGGACCGCACCGTCCTCGGCTCGATGAACGTCACATTCCACGGCCGCCCCGGTGTCCTGGTCCTGCTCACCGGGCCCAAGCCGCCGAAGATCACCGCCCTCGTCGTCGGAACCGGTTGCGGCCCGGGCAATCCCGATCCCATCAAGATTCGCGACATCGGCTGAGCCGCGCGCTCGGCGGCGGTGTGCCCGCGCCGGAGCGCCACGGGCCCGGGAACAACAGCCATTACCCTGTTGTTGTTCGAATGCCTGTTGACGATCCCCTTCGGAAGGGCCCCATGAGTACGCCAGTACGCGATCTGATCATCGTCGGCTCCGGCCCCGCCGGCTACACCGCCGCCATCTACGCGGCCCGGGCCGAGCTGGAACCGCTGCTGTTCGAGGGCACCCAATTCGGCGGCGCGCTCATGACGACGACCGAGGTGGAGAACTTCCCCGGCTTCCGCGAGGGCATCATGGGCCCCGACCTCATGGAGGAGATGCGCGAGCAGGCCAAGCGGTTCGGCACCGATATCCGCACCGAGGACGTCGAGGCCATCGACCTCTCCGGCCCGATCAAGTCGGTCACCGTGGGCGGCGAGACCTACCGGGCCTACTCGATCATCCTGGCCATGGGCTCCGCGGCCCGCTACCTGAACGTGCCGGGGGAGCAGCGGCTGCTCGGCCGCGGCGTGAGCGCCTGCGCCACCTGTGACGGCTTCTTCTTCAAGGGCCAGGACATCGTGGTGGTCGGCGGCGGCGACTCGGCCATGGAGGAGGCGACCTTCCTCACCAAGTTCGCGGCCAGCGTCACCATCGTGCACCGCCGCGACGAGTTCCGCGCCTCCCGCATCATGCTCGACCGCGCCAAGAACAACGAGAAGATCCGTTTCCTCACCAATACCGAGGTCGCCGAGGTGCACGGCACCGACAGCGTCACCGGCCTGACCCTGCGCGACACCCGCACCGGCGAGACCTCGGAACTGGCCGCGACCGGCCTGTTCATCGCGATCGGGCACGACCCGCGCAGCGAGCTGGTGCGCGGTCAGGTCGAGCTCGACGCGGACGGCTACGTGCAGGTCCAGCACCCGACCACCGCCACCGCGGTACCCGGCGTATTCGCCGTCGGCGACCTGGTCGACCACGTGTACCGCCAGGCCATCACCGCCGCCGGCACCGGCTGCCGCGCGGCCATCGACGCCGAGCACTGGCTCGCCGAGCAGGGCGACATCACCCGCAACACCCTGGACCACGCCGACCGGCCGGTCGAAGTGCCCGCCAACTGATACCCAGTTCGAGGAGTAGGACCATGTCGGAATCGACCAAGACCGTCACCGATGCCACCTTCGCCCAGGACGTGCTGGCCAGCGACAAGCCGGTGCTCGTCGACTTCTGGGCGGATTGGTGCGGTCCGTGCCGGATGGTCGCCCCCGTGCTGGAAGAGATCGCGGCCGCCCACGGCGACAAGCTGACCATCGCCAAGCTGGACGCCGACGCCAACCCGGCCACCTCGCGTGACTACAGCGTCCTGGCGTTGCCTACGATGATCCTGTTCTCCGGGGGGAAGGAGACCAAGCGGATCGTCGGCGCCAAGGGCAAAGCCGCCCTGTTGCGCGAACTCGAGGGCGTCATCTGACGTAGCCGGATACGATTTCGGCGCCGACGGGCCCCGAGGCGGTGGCTGCTGCCGCCTTCGGGCCCCGGTGCTGACGACCGGGGTAGGATCCTCCTGCACCCGGGGAATTGCCGAAATTCGGTCCGGGTCTGAGACAATCGACCGACGCCACGGTCGTGCGACGGTGTGAGCCTTCGCAGTAGTGGGTACCCGGGTTGGCGGAAGGAAAGGGCTCTCACGCATGCACCGACTTCGTCACGGCGATACCGGTCCAGCCGTAGCTGAGGTTCGGAGCACCCTGGCAAGTCTCGGATTCCTGCACATCCATCCCCATGGGACCGACCGGTCCGAACCCGGCGGCGAGTACTGGAAAGACGCCGACGCCGCCTTCGATCACGACCTCGATTCCGCCGTGCGCGCCTTCCAGCAGCATCGCGGCCTGCTGGTCGACGGGGTGGTCGGCCCGGCCACCTATCGCGCGCTCAAGGAGGCGTCCTACCGCCTGGGCGCGCGCACGCTGATCTATCAGCTGTCCGCGCCGCTGTACGGCGACGACGTGGCCACGCTGCAGCGCCGCCTGCAGGACCTCGGCTTCTACGTGCACCGCGTCGACGGCTACTTCGGCCCGCACACCCACGACGGGCTGACCGCGTTCCAGCGCGAGATCGGCCTGTCCGCCGACGGCATCTGCGGCCCGGACACGCTGCGCTCGCTGGAACTGCTCGGCGCCCGCGTCACCGGCGGCAACCCGCACCGGATCGCGGAGGAGGAGGTCGTGCACCGGGCGGGCCCGCAGCTGACCGGGAAGCGGATCGTCATCGATCCCGGGATGGGCGGTCCCGACAAGGGTTTCGCCGTGCCCACCGAGTTCGGCGACGTCTACGAGTCGGAGATCCTCTGGGACCTGGCGAGCCGCCTGGAGGGGCGGATGGCCGCCACCGGCATGGAGACCTTCCTGTCCCGGCCGTGGGGCGCCAATCCGACCGACGCCGACCGCGCCGAGACCTCGAACACCTTCGACGCGGATCTGATGATCTCGCTGCGCTGCGCGACCAATCCCAGCCCGCTGGCCAATGGCGTCGCCAGCTTCCACTTCGGCAATTCGCACGGCTCGGTGTCGATGATCGGTCAGGTGCTGGCCGGTTTCATCCAGCGCGAGATCGTGGCGCGCACCTCGCTGCAGGACTGTCGCACGCATTCGCGCACCTGGGATCTGTTGCGCCTCACCAAGATGCCGACCGTGCAGGTCGACATCGGTTATCTCACCAACGATTACGACGCCTCGGTGCTGACAAATCCACGCATGCGCGACGTGATCGCCGAGGCCATTCTCATTTCGGTCAAGCGGCTGTACCTGCTGGGTCAAGACGATCAACCCACCGGCACATACACTTTCGCCGAACTACTCGCCGAGGAACTGGCCGCGGCCGACCGCATGTGATTCCGGCCCATTGTGGGTCCCGGATCAGGAGCAGCCCACCCGGGGCACCGGGACCGCGGCGGCGGCCAGCAGCTGGTCCAGCGCCCGCTCCACGTCTTCCTTCCAGAGATGGTCGCTGTCGAGCTCGAGCCGCAGTCGCGGGAAACGGTGGTGCGCCGCCACCACCTTGAAGCCCACATCCTCCAGGAAATCGGCGTCGATCATGCAGCTCTCCGGCGAGCAGCTCTCCGATCGGCGGCGCGCCGCCGAGGTGCCCGACAGCGGAATACCGAAGGCGGGCGTATCGATGCGCTGCATGAACAGCATCGAACTGACCGACCGGGATGACAGCATGGTGGTCTCCGGATCGGTCCGCAGCCCGAACGCCTCGATGGCCCGCACGCCGCGACGCATCAGATCGGCCACCACGGCCTGAATCAGCGTGTTCCCCACATCGGTGTTCTGATAGCCGAATTCGGCCCGCAGCGTGGTCAGCAGGACCGCGTCCGGGCTCACGGGGGAGGTGGGGAACAGCCCGGCCCGCGGCACCGCGCTGGGCGGCGCGTACAGCGCGCAGCCGACGGGCCGGCCGTCCACCATGGCGATCTGTCCGCAGGAGCCCCACTCCAGCATGACCGTGGACAGCCATGCCTCCTTCTCGAAGACCGGATCGCTGAATTCCCGGGAGTCCGCCACCACGGCGGGATCCATCTCCCAGAACACGCATCCGCGGGCGTGGGCGGGGAGTTTGTCGAGTCCGCCGAGAGTTAGTGCGGTTACGCTGGTCGACACCGCTCTGCTCAGCCTCCAGCCGTCCGATTCATCTACGCTCACGCCGAATCAATTTCGTCGTCCCAGCAAGAATAAGCGATCATTGCGAACCGCCTCATTTCCATTTCGTCTTCGAGAGCGGCAACCCCGGAATAGGCCAGGCGTCACAGTGACGTTTCGATCCCAGGTCCCAGTATCTCCGGTGAACACGCCGAATTGGACGCGTGCTCACCCGCCGTACTACTGCTGCTTCTCCATCAGGGACACGATGCGCTCCAGGTCGGCAAGATCGCCGAATTCGACCACGATCTTGCCCTTCTTCTTACCCATATTCACCGTGACCCGGGTGTCGAACGTATTGGCCAGCCGCTCCACCAATCGATCCAGGCCGGGGGCGTGCACGGGCTTGCGCTCCGCCGGGGGCTGCTTGTTGCCCTCCGGATAGCGGTTCGCCAGCAGGACCGCCTCCTCCGTGGCCCGCACCGACATGCCTTCGGCGACAATCCGTTCCGCCAACAGCTCCTGCGCCTCCGTCCCGGCCTCCAGGCCGAGCAGGGCGCGGGCGTGACCGGCCGACAGCACGCCGATGGCGACCCGGCTCTGCACCTTCACCGGCAGCTTCAGCAAACGGATCATATTGGTGACGACCGGCCGGGACCGGCCGATGCGCGCCGCGAGTTCCTCGTGGGTGACGCCGAATTCCTCCAGCAGCTGCTGATAGGCGGCCGCCTCCTCCAGCGGGTTGAGCTGCACCCGATGGATGTTCTCCAGCAGGGCGTCGCGCAGCATCGAGTCGTCGGCGGTCTCCCGGACGATCGCCGGGATCGCCTCGAGCTCGGCCACCTGAGCCGCGCGCCAACGCCGCTCGCCCATGACGATCTGATACCGCGGGGTGGGGGAGCCCCCCAGCTCGCGCACCACGATCGGCTGCATCAGGCCGAATTCGCGAATCGAGTGCACCAGTTCGTCCAGCGCCTCGTCGTCGAAGATCTGCCGCGGCTGCTTGGGATTGGGCTCGATGAGATCCGGCGGAATCTCGCGGTACACCGCGCCGGCCTCGGAACCGGGAGCCGGATCGGGGACGCGATGCAGATACGCGGACGCCGGATGCGGTCCGATCGGATCCAGACCGATGACGGCATTCGCGGCGGCGCTGCCGAGCCCCTGCACCTCGGTCGGCCCGGTCGGAATCAGCGCGGCCAGCCCGCGCCCCAGTCCACCCTTCTTCGCCTGACTCATCGGCCTATCGACCCCTTTCCTCTGTCACACCCGCCGCACCGACGGCGGCGTTCTCCGGAGCCGTGCGCGCGAGCGCCGCCCGAGCGGCGATCTCGCGACCGGCATCCAGATAGCTCATCGCACCCCGGGAGCCCGGATCGTATTCGAGCACGGTCATCCCGTACCCGGGCGCCTCGGACACCTTCACACTGCGCGGGATCACCGAGCGCAGCACCACATCGCCGAAGTGCCCGCGCACCTCTTCGGCGACCTGATCCGCCAGCTTGGTGCGCCCGTCGTACATGGTGAGGACGACGGTCGACACGTGCAGCTGCGGATTCAGATGGGCCTGCACCAGACCGATATTGCGGAGCAGCTGTCCCACACCCTCCAGCGCGTAGTACTCGCACTGGATCGGGATCAGCACCTCCTTGGCCGCCACCATCGCGTTGACGGTGAGCAGGCCGAGCGACGGCGGGCAGTCGATCATGACGTAATCGATGTCGTACCCGGCGATATTCGCCTGCTCGATCGCGGCCTTCAGCCGACCCTCGCGGGCCACCATGGAGACGAGCTCGATCTCCGCACCGGCGAGGTCGATGGTCGCCGGAATACACAGCAGCCGTTCGTTGTGCGGGCTCTGCTGGATCGCGTCCTGCACCGAGATCTCGCCGATGAGCAGTTCGTAGCTGGAGGGAATACCGGAGTGGTGTTCGACGCCGAGCGCGGTGCTGGCATTGCCCTGCGGGTCGAGATCGATGACGAGCACCGTCATCCCCTGCAGCGCCAGGGCGGCGGCCAGATTCACCGCGGTGGTGGTCTTGCCGACACCACCCTTCTGGTTCGCGATGGTGATGATGCGTTGTTCGCGGGGCTTCGGGATAGACATCGAACCAGGATGCAACACCTGGCTCGCGCGCTGCGCCTCGGCCGCGATCGGCGTTTCGGCGGGGGAGATGTTGCCGAAGGGGGTCCGACCGAACTCGTCCAAATCGAAGCCGCTCCCGTCCAGCATTCCGGGTACGCGCGACGTTGTTTCCCGTGAAACATTCGCCGGACCGTTCGACATACAGGCTCCTAACCGAGAACTCCAGACACGTGCCCCAGGCAGCGTCAGCGCCGCATGGCTCGAGCAAGCGGAACGCGGCCGCGTCCGGAGACCGATGCCCGTCCTGGCGAGCCCGTCGGGCACCGCGAATCTGCGCTCACGCTCGACGCCACTTAGCTTGCCAGTACCGAAGACAATACGGAAGTTGAACCGCGGCAATCCTTCTGCGACACGCGAATTATCGAAGGATTCCGCGTCGCTTCGGTCCGGATCGCCGCTTTCACGCTCTCATCGACGCTCGAATCCAGGCACGCCGCCGCACTTTTGGTCAGCGGCGCATCGACTTCGCCCGCCCGCCACCGCGCTTCGGCCCCGATGTTTCACATGAAACACGGCGCCGCGCGGCGCTCAACCCTTGCGGTGCCGCCGCGGCCGCCCGCCCACGCGCTCGCTGCGCGGGAGCCGCTCCACGCTCAACACCACCGTCGGCGGCGACACGATCCCGACCCCGCACTCGAGCACCTCGGCATTGCCGCCACCCGCCCGGATCAGGTCCTCGCGATCGCGCTCCAATTCCTCTGCCGCACTGGAACCCTTGAGCGCGAGCATCCGGCCGTGGTCACGCACCAGCGGCAGCGACCACTGCGCGAGCTTCGCCAGCGGCGCGACGGCGCGAGAGGTCACCACATCCGCGCCGCCCGCCTCCTTGCGCACATCCGACTGCTCGGCGCGCCCGCGCACCACCGTCACGCCCAGCCCGATCGACTCGATGAACTCGGCCAGGAAGATGGTCCGGCGCAGCAGCGGCTCGACCAGGGTCACCCGCAGATCCGGGCGCGCGATGGCGAGCGGGATGCCCGGCAGCCCGGCGCCGCTGCCGATATCGACCACCGTGGCCCCCTCGGGAATGAGCTCACCGATCACGGCGCAATTCAGGATGTGCCGCTCCCACATTCGAGGAACCTCCCGCGGCCCGATCAGCCCGCGCTCGACACCCTGCACCGCCAACTCGTCGTGATAGCGCTCGGCGAGCGGCAGCCGATCACCGAAGAGCGTCTCCGCCGCGGCGATGGCGGCGGGGGAGTGGTCTGGGTGGGGGACACCCGTTCCTCGTTCCACGTGAAACATCCTTCCGAACCGATGGGGAATCGATACGGGCGCATGCCCGCGTGCGGCAACCTCCGCACAAGGGTAGGGCCCCCGGTTCGGTGAACCGGGGGCCCTACCCACCTTTACGCCGATCAGGCCGGGAGCACCACCACGTGGCGGTTCGGCTCCACACCCTCGCTCTCGCTGACGACCCCGTCGACCGCGGCCACCGCGTCGTGCACGATCTTGCGCTCGAACGGCGTCATCGCCGACAGCGACTCCGGCTTTCCGGAATCCAGCACCCGCTGCGCGGTGGCGGCGCCGAGCGCGCTCAGCTCCTCCCGACGCTTGGCCCGCCAGCCCGCCACATCGAGCATGAGGCGGCTGCGGACACCGGTCGCCTGCTGCACGGCCAGCCGGGTCAGCTCCTGCAGCGCGTCCAGGACCTCACCGCGCCGGCCCACCAGCTTCGCCAGATCGCGGCCGCCGTCGATGCTCACGACCGCCCGGTCACCCTCGACGTCCAGATCGATGTCACCGTCGAAGTCGAGCACATCCAGCAACTGCTCGAGGTAGTCACCGGCGATCTCGCCCTCCTCGATCAGCGCCTCCTCGGCATCGTTCACATCGTCGCTCACCGCGTCCGGCTCGGCCTCGGCCATCGTCGTCGCCACAGTGGCGTCTCCTCCGTCGGTCTCAACAGTCATGTGTCGTTTCCTTCATCTGCGTCATCCGTCGTGTCCGGCGCCGACCGCGCCGGGATGCCGTATCCGTGCGTGTGATTCAGCGGCGTCGCTTCTGATTCGGGCGCCCACGGTTTCCGGATCGCTTGCGATTGCCCTGGCCGCCCTGCTTGCCGGACGAGCCCGCCGACTTACCGGGAGACGAGGTCGCCTTACCGGTCGTGCCCGTACCGTTCTGCGACTGGGTGGGCGCCGCGCCGTCCGCGTCGACGGGTGCGTCGGTGACCGCCTTCTTCTTCGAATCCACCGGCTTGGCACCGGGTTTCGGCGCGTTCTGCGCGCGGCGCTCCAGGGCCTGCTGCTTCTTCGCTTCCTCTTCCTTCTCGATGCGGCCGAAGACCAGGTGCTGCTGCCCGTAGGTCCAGATGTTGTTGGACACCCAGTAGAGCAGGATGGCGAGCGGGAAGAACGGACCACCGACCACGACACCGAGCGGGAACACCCACAGCGCCAGCTTGTTCATGATCGCGGCCTGCGGGTTGGCCGCCGCCTCCGCGCTCTGCCGGGCGACCGAGGCACGCGCGTTGAAGTGGGTCGCCAGCCCGGCGATGATCATCAGCGGGATGGCCACCGCGGCCATATTGGCCACGTGCGGGATGCCGCCGTAGTCGGCGAAGGCCGCCAGCTGGCTCTTGGGGGTGGTGATGGCGGCCGAGATCGGCGCGCCGAAGATGCGCGCCCGGAGGAACGACTGCACATCGTCGGCGTTGAAGACGTAGTTGGCGGTGTGCGCGTTCTGGTAGGGGGTCATCGCGGCGGTGTGCCCGATGCCGCCGAAGCCGTTCGAACCGGCGACCCGGTTGAACGATCGCAGGACATGGAACAGACCGATGAAGACCGGTACCTGCGCCAGCACGGGCAGGCAGCCCATGAGCGGGTTGAAGCCGTGGTCCTTCTGCAGCTTCTGCATCTCGACCGCCATCTTCTGGCGATCGTTCTTGTACTTGCGCTGCAGTTCCTTGATCTGCGGCTGCAACTCCTGCATCTGCCGGGTGGTGCGCACCTGCTTCACGAACGGCTTGTAGAGCACCAAGCGCAGCGTGAAGACGAGGAACACCACGGCCAGCGCCCAGGCCAGACCGCTGTCCTTGCCCAGCGCGAATCCGAAGACGCGATGCCAGAACCACAAGATCCAGGACACCGGATAGTAGATGAAGTTGAGCACGGCTCTATGTACTCCCGTCGGTCGTGTCGCCGGCCACCGCACGCGGCGACCCATTACAAGGCTTCGGTTGGGCCGCCTCGTCGCCTGCCGGGCTCGGCTCGTCGGTCGACGAGCCCGGCGGCGTCGGTGCAGCGGCTGACCGGTTCCGTCTCGGTTCCGGAACCGGATCCCACCCACCAGGGTGCCAGGGCGCACATTTGGCCAGACGCACGGCCGCCAATCCGAGGCCCACGAACAGGCCCCGGGTGCGCAACGCGGTCACCGCGTACTCGCTACAGGTGGGAGTGAACCGGCAGACCGGCATGCGGGTCGGGGAGACATAGGTGCGATAGAGCTCGATGAGAAAGATCAGAGCATTCGCCGGCAGGCGGGAGACCATCGCGAGACGGCTCATGACGCCCTGCCCGATCCCGGCGTCTCGCCCATCGGCGGCGCCGGATGCGGCGGCTCGGAAACGGCGAGCTCCGGGAACGACTTTCGCAGCGCACCGCGCACCTGCCGATCGAGATCGGCCGAATCCGCCTGCGCCGCACCGGGCATCGCCCGGATCACGACATCCGCCTCGGCGGGCAGCACGCCCACCAGACCGGCACAGATATGACGCAGGCGGCGGGCCACACGGTGCCGAACCACCGCGTTACCCACCGCCTTGCTGACGATCAATCCGAAACGTGGTCCGCCCACGCGAACGGCGTCCGCCGATACCAACACGTGCACGACGAGGTCAGGTCTCCCGATTCGTCGGCCACGCCGCACCGTCCGGGAGAAATCGGCACGATGATGCAGCCGGTACGGCTCAGGCAACACCCGAGTGTCCGAGCGTGTACCGGGCGGACGGGGGGAGCGAGCCGTACGGCGAACGGGACATGACGCCGATGCCGGTACCGAAGGCTCAGGCCGTCAGCGAGGCGCGGCCCTTTTGACGGCGCGCCGACACGATCGCGCGGCCCGCACGGGTGCGCATCCGGAGACGGAACCCGTGGACCCGCGCCCGACGACGGTTGTTCGGCTGGAACGTCCGCTTGCCCTTGGCCACGGTCAACACTCCTCGAGGTGGTGGGCGCCCTGCGGCGCCCGAAGCTGGTCGGTGAAACGTATGTGTTCGCGACGGATGACGACTACCGTCATCGGCACGACCCCTGTCACGGCACAGCGCCCCTGCAGTCGAGGCAGCAGGCAGCCGACACCGCGTCTACGGGTGACTGTACGAGGGTACTGATCGGCTCCGGCCAGGTCAAACTCGGGTCCCCCGATGCGATCCGCGCCACCCGCCGACCCCTGGACGACCGTCCGGTGAACCGCGACACGACATGTGAACCGGACTTGCCATGAATCCGGACGGACACTAACCTGCATAGCCAGGAAGTAGCTGCGGAAGCGCTGGTCGAGGCGCTGGGCGGGGGCTCACGGCAGCGCAACTCACATCACTGTGGTTCTCCACATCTGTGGATAATTGTGTGGAAAGACCCCTGGAGTGGCATATTCGTATGGCCGACGGCCACGCCGGCGTCCGTGCCGAAGGGGGAGGCGGGCGGTGACCGGCCGTCTGCTCCCATCGAACTCTTCCGGGGAGGAAAACGTACGTGGACGACGAGCAGAACGTGTTGACCTCGGTCTGGCCCGAGGTGGTCGCCGAGCTCACCACAGGTTCCGCCGACGGCGCCATCCCGCCGGTGACCAACGCCCAGAAAGCATGGTTGGGCCTGGTCAAACCGCTGACGGTGGCGCAGGGGTTCGCGCTGCTCTCGGTACCCTCCTCCCTCGCGCAGGAGGCGATCGAACGCGATCTGCGCGAGCCGATCCTGCGCTCGCTGGCCCGCCGGCTGGGCCCCCAGGTGGAGGGTCTGGGCGTCCGGATCGCCGCGCCGACCGCCCAGCCGGGTGACCGCCCGGCCGGTCCGCCCCGGCACGCGCGGCTCACCTCGCGCCCGGACCGCGGCCGCGAGGCGCCCCGCGAACCTGTGAATTACGCCGCGCCGCAGGACTATCCGGCCCCCGCCGACTACCCCGCGCCCCGATACCTGAACCCCGCCGACTATCCTGCCCGGCCCGACTATCCCCAGGGCGACTATCCATCCACACCGATGGCCGGAGAATTGCCGGAGCCCGGCGCGCCGGAATCGCCCGCGCCCGCGGGCCGCGAGCTGGACCGGCCGCCGGGCCGCGGCGAGAGCCCGGCGGGACAGGAATCGCTGTTCGCATCCGAGCCGGAGGCGCCCGCGCGTCGCCCCGAACCCCCGGCCGACGACGAACCGGTGGTCAACGTCCGCAACTCCTGGCCGACCTACTTCAGCAAGTCGCCGGAGCCCGCGCCCACCGCGCCCGCCTCCGCGTCGGCCAGCCTGAACGCCAAGTACACCTTCGAGACGTTCGTGATCGGCGCGTCCAACCGCTTCGCGCACGCGGCCGCGGTCGCCATCGCCGAGGCGCCCGCGCGCGCCTACAACCCGCTGTTCGTCTGGGGCGCTTCGGGTTTGGGCAAGACGCATCTGCTGCACGCCGCCGGGCACTACGCGCAGCGGCTGTTCCCCGGCATGCGGGTGAAGTACGTGTCGACCGAGGAGTTCACCAACGACTTCATCAACAGCCTGCGCGACGACCGCAAGGTGGCGTTCAAGCGGCGCTACCGCGAGACCGACATCCTGCTGGTCGACGACATCCAGTTCATCGAGGGCAAGGAAGGCATCCAGGAGGAGTTCTTCCACACCTTCAACACGCTGCACAACGCGAACAAGCAGATCGTGGTCTCCTCCGACCGGCCGCCGAAGCAGCTGGCCACGCTGGAGGAGCGGCTACGCACCCGGTTCGAGTGGGGCCTGATCACCGATGTGCAGCCGCCGGAACTGGAGACGCGCATCGCGATCCTGCGCAAGAAGGCGCGCATGGACCGGCTCGACGTGCCGCACGACGTGCTGGAGCTGATCGCGAGCCGGGTCGAGCGCAATATCCGCGAGCTCGAGGGTGCGCTCATCCGCGTCACCGCGTTCGCCTCGCTGAACGGGCAGCCGCTGGATCTGTCGCTGGCCGAGGTGGTGCTGCGCGACCTGATGCCCGACACCACCACGCTGGAGATCACCGCGTCGACGATCATGGCCGTCACCGCGGAGTACTTCAACACCACGCTGGAGGAGCTGACCGGCCCGGGTAAGGCCCGGCCGCTGGCCCAGGCCCGCCAGATCGCGATGTATCTGTGCCGCGAACTCACCGATCTGTCGCTGCCGAAGATCGGGCAGGCGTTCGGCCGCGACCACACCACCGTCATGTACGCGGAGAAGAAGGTGCGCAAGGAGATGACCGAGCGCCGCCGCGTGTACGACCAGGTTCAGGAACTCACAGCCCGAATCAAACAGCGCTCGCGCTGATTCGCCGCACAGGCCGCTCCACCCCGTCTACCTGGGGGGAGCGGCCTTTTTCGGGTGTGGAGTCCTCGAGGAATCCCTGTGGAGTCCTCGAGGAATTCCACTGTTCTCCACCGGTTTACCCACAGTTCGGCGGGAGGGGGGTTGACGCGTCGACTCACAGCCGGTGGTACACAGTTCCCACAGCCTCGTTCATCCTCGAGCCATGACCTGCGCAGATCGGCTCTACGCCTTGTGGATTCCTCGAGGAGTCCTTGTCAGGTCCTCGAGGAATCCTCGAGTTGTCCACGGCTTTGCGCACAGCTGTGCACAACCCCGCTTCGATGATGGAAGAACTCGAGGATGGCTCGAGGATGAGGGTTGAACAGTTCGGCGGCGTCCACAGTGGCTCGTTGTTCATCCTCGAGTCACCCGCTCGACATCCCCATGTCGCCACGCCCTCCGAGCAGCCGTTTCGCCGGGAGTCCACAGAATCCACAGCGCCTACTACTGCTTCAGTTCTTCTCCTTCAATAAATCTCTTCAAAACAGGGTGTGTGGAAACTCGGTCGGGGAGCGGACGACTCGATCCGATCGGGGTCGGGCGACGCACCGGGAGGGGTGGCGTGGTCTTCCGTCGCGTCCACGGGTACGGTTTGGTGTCGGTCGCCTGTGCCACACTGCGCTGAGAACGACGGCGACCGATCCAGCACTCCTGCATGAGCCAGCGCTGACGAGCCGAACAGATCACGATCGAGACTGGGAGAGGACTTACCGGGCGATGGAGCTTGCAAGCATGAAGTTTCGGGTCGCTCGCGAGGATTTCGCCGAATCCGTCGCCTGGGTGGCCCGCAGCCTGCCGTCGCGCCCGCCGGTGCCGGTGCTCGGTGGCGTCCTGCTGGTGGCGAACGAGGACGGCCTGACCGTCTCCGGATTCGATTACGAGGTCTCCGCGCAGATGCGGGTCGCGGCCGAGGTCGCCGGTCCGGGACAGGTATTGGTGTCGGGCCGCCTGCTGGCCGACATCACCAAGGCGCTGTCCAACAAGCCGGTGGACGTCTCCGTCGACGGCACCCGCGTGCTGATCGCCTGCGGCAGTGCGAAATTCTCGCTGCCGACCATGCCGGTCGAGGACTATCCCCAGCTTCCCGAACTGCCGCCGCAGACCGGTGAACTCGCGGTCGACCTGTTCTCCTCCGCCGTCGGCCAGGTGGCGGTCGCCGCCGGTCGCGACGACACGCTGCCCATGCTCACCGGTATCCGGGTCGAGATCGAGGGCGCCAAGGTCGTGCTCGCGGCCACCGACCGCTTCCGGCTCGCGGTCCGCCACCTCGAATGGCAGCCCGGCCGCGACGACGTCGAGACCGCGGTGCTGGTCCCCGCCCGTACGCTGTCCGAGGCCGCCAAGACGCTCGGCCCGTCCGACGCGCCGGTGCAGCTGGCGTTCGGCACCGGAACCGACGGCCTGCTCGGCATCGTGAACGGCGGCCGCCGCACCACCACCCGGCTGCTCGACGCGGAATTCCCCAAGTTCCGGCAATTGCTCCCCAAGGAGCACACCTCCATCGCGACCCTCCAGGTGAGCGTGCTCATCGAGGCGATCAAGCGCGTGGCGCTGGTGGCCGAGCGCGGCGCCCAGGTGCGGCTGGAATTCTCCGAGCAGGGCCTGCAGCTGTCCGCCGGTGGCGACGACGCCGGCCGCGCCGAGGAGTGGCTGGAGGCCGACTTCCGCGGCGAGCCGCTGACCATCGCGTTCAACCCGGGCTACCTCAACGACGGTCTGGCCGCACTGCATTCGGACCGGGTGACCTTCGGCTTCACCACCCCCAGCCGCCCGGCGGTGCTGTGCCCCACCGCCGAGGAAGATCCGGCCCCCACCGAATCGGGCGCGTACCCCGCGCTGGACAGCGACTACATCTACCTGCTCATGCCGGTCCGCCTGCCGGGCTGATCCGTTTTCTCCACAGGATTCACGGCGGCGACGGTGGGGTGAGCGATGTACGTGCGGGCGCTGACGCTGCGGGACTTTCGCTCCTGGGATCAGGCCGAGCTCGAATTGCCCCCGGGCCGAACGGTTTTCCTGGGTGCGAACGGTAACGGCAAGACCAACCTGGTCGAGGCCCTCGGCTACCTGTCGACGCTCGGCTCGCATCGGGTGTCCACCGACGCGCCGCTGATCCGGATGGGGGCGCAGCGGGCCAGGGTCGGTGCGACGGTGGTGAACACCGGGCGCGAGCTGCGGATCGACATCGAGCTGAACCAGGGGTCGGCGAACCGAGCCCAGATCAACCGGTCGCCGGTGCGGCGGCCGCGGGAGATCCTGGGCATCCTGCAGACGGTGCTGTTCGCGCCGGAGGACCTGGCCCTGGTGCGGGGCGATCCGTCCGAGCGCCGCCGCTTCCTCGACGAGCTGTGCACGGCCCGGCTGCCCCGGCTGGCCGGGGTGCGCTCGGACTACGACCGGGTGCTGCGGCAGCGGTCGGCGCTGTTGAAAACCGCTGGGCGGCAGGCCCGTTCGCGCACCGGATCCGCCGCCGAGCTGAGCACCCTGGACGTCTGGGACGGGCACCTCGCCGCGCACGGCGCCGAGCTGCTGGCACAGCGGCTACGCCTGGTCCACGATCTGTCGCCGTTCCTGGAGCAGTCCTACCGGTCCATCGCGCCGGAATCGCGGACGGCCGCGATCGGGTACCGCAGCGCATACCTGCCGCCCGAATTCCTGACGCCCGAGCGCGAACCCGCGGCCGACGATGTCGCCGTGCTGGAGGCGATCCTGCTGCGCGAGCTGGCCGCGGCGCGCGGCCGGGAGCTCGAGCGCGGCGTGTGCCTGGTCGGCCCGCACCGCGACGACCTGGACCTGATGCTGGGTTCGGCCCCGGCGAAAGGCTTTGCCAGCCACGGCGAGTCGTGGTCGTTCGCGCTGGCCCTGCGCCTGGGGGCGTTCGAACTGCTGCGCAGCGTGGGCACCGATCCGGTGCTGCTGCTCGACGACGTGTTCGCCGAACTCGACCGCCGCCGCCGCGCCGCCCTGGCCGCCGTCGCCGCCACCGCCGAGCAGGTTCTCATCACCGCGGCCGTGCCCGAGGACGTCCCGCCCGAGCTCGAGGCGCATCCGCTGCGGGTCGAGACCGCGGGCGAGGCCGACGAGCGCACCTCCTACATCGAGGGGCGGCCCGCCCCGACGACCGCCGGATGAGCGTGCGCGACAACACACCTCGCGACGGCGTCATCGATGTCACAAGTGGGCCGCACGACACTCGGCCGTGTGGCGGCGGCGAGTCGCGCCCGAGCCGCTAGCCTGTCCCCCAGCATCTTTTCCGGCCGGACGGTACGAATTCCGGTGGCGGATCGACGAGGAGGAGCGGTGGTGGCCGACGCGCACGAGCCCGACGACCACGACGGCACCCACCCCGCGCCGTCCGGCGCGGCCGAATCCGAGCTGCGCGGAGTCGATCTCGCCCGCCGCGCCCTTGAGGAGGCGCGGGCGGCGGCCCGGGCCAGCGGCAAATCCGTCGGGCAGGGCCGGGCCTCGCCGCGCAAGGGCGGGGTGCGCGCGCTGCGGCGGCGCGGCGGCTGGTCCGGCGCCCGCCCCGACGAGCGCGATCCACAGCCGTTGTCGGCCTTGGCCGGTGCGCTGGCCAAGAGCCGCGGCTGGTCCGGCAAGGTCGCCGAGGGCACGCTGTTCGGTCGCTGGGCGGGGGTGGTCGGCGAGGACATCGCCGCGCACGCCACCCCGGTCTCGCTCACCGACGGGGTGCTGAGCATCCAGGCCGAGTCGACCGCGTGGGCGACCCAGTTGCGCATGCTCCAGTCCCAGCTGCTGGCCAAGATCGCCGCGGCGGTCGGGCAGGGGGTGGTCACCTCGCTACGCATCAGCGGCCCCGCCGCCCCCAGCTGGCGCAAGGGAGAACGGCACGTCAAGGGCCGCGGGCCCCGCGACACCTACGGCTGAGCCCGCGCCCGTTTCACGTGGAACCAGACGGTCCGCACACCCGGTGAATGCGATTGCGCACCTGTGGAATTCACCCACATCGATGAACAGCTGTGGGTGAATCTGTGGATGAATCGCGTGCCGTGGGCCGCGCTCGGTCGGGTGATCGCGGACAACTATTCCGCAAACCCGCGCGCAACGGCGCGCGATGGGCCGCTCAGGCTTCCGGGAGCCGGGAGACCTACAACCGGACCCGGCGGCATCCGATTTAACGCACTCACGGCGCTGTCAGGGGTGTCATAGGTGCATCCTGTGCCGGGTGTGCCAGTAGGATGGTGGGGTAACTAGCGGCGATACCTTCGGCGCCTTCCGCGCAGCCCGCGTGTGGACCCGTAATTCTCGAGCAGTGCGTCATCTCGAGCAGAGACCAGTGGGGTCCCCTGTGTGCTGTTCGACGGTGTGCCGAGGGATCAGCAAGTAAGGAGAGCTACCGAGCAGTGGCTGCCAACGACTCCAACGCAAGCGGCACGACCAGGGCGAAAGCGGGCAACCAGGACTACGGTGCCTCCAATATCACGGTTCTCGAGGGGCTCGAGGCGGTCCGCAAGCGTCCCGGTATGTACATCGGCTCCACCGGTGAGCGCGGTCTGCACCATCTGATCTGGGAGGTTGTGGACAACTCCGTCGACGAGGCGATGGCGGGCTTCGCCTCGCGGGTCGATGTCACCCTGCTGGCCGACGGCGGCGTCGAGGTCGTCGACGACGGCCGCGGTATCCCGGTCGAGATGCACTCCCAGGGCATTCCGACGATCGAGGTCGTCATGACCCAGCTGCACGCCGGTGGCAAGTTCGACTCCGACGCCTACGCGGTGTCGGGCGGTCTGCACGGCGTCGGCATCTCCGTGGTGAACGCGCTGTCCACCACGCTGCAGGTGGAGATCGACCGCGACGGCCACCACTGGACCCAGGAGTACAAGGACGCCAAGCCCGGCAAGCTGGTGCAGGGCGACCCGACCCGGCGCACCGGCACCACCGTCCGGTTCTGGGCGGATCCGGACATCTTCGAGACCACCGACTACAACTTCGAGACGGTCGCGCGGCGGCTGCAGGAGATGGCGTTCCTCAACAAGGGACTCACCATCACGCTCACCGATCAGCGGGTGACCGACTCCGAGATCACCGACGAGGTGGTCAGCGAGACCGCCGAGGCGCCCAAGCAGGCCGAGGGCGGCGCCGCGGGCGAGCACAAGGTCAAGACCCGGACCTACCTCTACCCGGGCGGTCTCGAGGATTTCGTCAAGCACATCAACCGGTCCAAGCAGCCCATCCACAACTCGGTGGTGTCGTTCACCGGCAAGGGCGCCGGCCACGAGCTCGAGGTCGCGATGCAGTGGAACTCGGGTTACTCCGAGTCCGTGCACACCTTCGCCAACACCATCAACACCCATGAGGGCGGCACCCACGAGGAGGGGTTCCGGGCGGCGCTGACCTCGGTGGTCAACAAGTACGCCAAGGACAAGAAGCTGCTCAAGGACAAGGACGGCAACCTCACCGGCGACGACATCCGCGAGGGCCTGGCCGCCATCGTCAGCGTGAAGGTCGCCGACCCGCAGTTCGAGGGACAGACCAAGACCAAGCTCGGCAATACCGAGGTCAAGTCGTTCGTGCAGCGCACCTGCAACGAGCACCTGGCGCACTGGTTCGAGGCCAATCCGGCCGACGCGAAAACCATTGTGCAGAAGGCCGTCTCGTCGGCGCAGGCGCGCGTCGCGGCGCGCAAGGCGCGAGAGCTGGTGCGCCGCAAGAGCGCGACGGATCTGGGTGGCCTGCCCGGTAAGCTGGCCGACTGCCGTGCCAAGGATCCGCGCCTGTCGGAGATCTACATCGTGGAGGGCGACTCCGCCGGCGGCTCGGCCAAATCCGGCCGCGACTCCATGTACCAGGCCATCCTCCCCATCCGCGGCAAAATCATCAACGTCGAGAAGGCCCGCATCGACCGCGTCCTCAAAAACAACGAGGTCCAATCCATCATCACCGCCTTCGGCACCGGCATCCACGACGAATTCGACATCGCCAAACTCCGCTACCACAAGATCATCCTCATGGCCGACGCCGACGTCGACGGCCAACACATCACCACCCTGCTGTTGACCCTGCTGTTCCGGTTCATGCGCCCCCTGGTCGAACACGGCCACGTCTACCTGTCCTGCCCCCCGCTCTACAAACTCAAATGGCAGCGCAGCGAACCCGAATTCGCCTACTCCGACCGCGAACGCGACGCCCTGCTCGAACAGGGCCAGGCCGCAGGCAAGAAGATCAACAAAGACGACGGCGTGCAACGCTACAAAGGTCTCGGCGAAATGAACCCCAAAGAACTCTGGGAAACCACCATGGACCCCGAGACCCGCCTGCTGCGCCTGGTCACCCTCGACGACGCGGCCGCCGCCGACGAACTGTTCAGCATCCTCATGGGCGAAGACGTCGAAGCCCGCCGCAGCTTCATCACCCGCAACGCCAAAGACGTCCGCTTCCTCGACCTGTAGGTCCCGGCCAAAAGCGTGCCGGGAAAACGGAGAGCACATGCCGGGAAACGAGGGGCAGAAGCGCCGAACGACGAAGGCTGCGCCGGACGCGCGCCCATGACCACTGAAATGACTTCGTACGGAGACTGACTGATGACCGAGACCACACTGCCTCCCAACGGTGGCGACCGGATCGAACCGGTCGATATCCAGCACGAGATGCAGAACAGCTACATCGATTACGCGATGAGCGTGATCGTGGGCCGCGCGCTGCCCGAGGTGCGCGACGGCCTCAAGCCGGTGCACCGCCGGATCCTGTACGCGATGTACGACAACGGGTATCGGCCCGACCGCGGCTATGTGAAGTCGGCCCGCCCGGTCGCCGAGACGATGGGTAACTACCACCCGCACGGCGACACCGCCATCTACGACACCCTGGTCCGCATGGCGCAGCCCTGGTCGATGCGCTACCCGCTGATCGACCCCCAGGGCAACTTCGGCTCGCGCGGCAACGACGGCCCCGCCGCCATGCGCTACACCGAGTGCCGTCTCACCCCGCTGGCGATGGAGATGCTGCGCGAGATCGACGAGGAGACCGTCGATTTCACGCCGAACTACGACGGCCGCTCCCAGGAGCCGGTGGTTCTCCCCAGCCGCGTGCCCGCCCTGTTGATGAACGGGTCCGGCGGCATCGCGGTCGGCATGGCCACCAACATCCCCCCGCACAACCTGCGCGAGGTGGCCGAGGCGATCTACTGGGCGCTCGAGAACCACGAGGCCGACGAGGAGACCACCCTCGCCGCCTGCATGGAGCGGATCAAGGGCCCGGACTTCCCGACCTACGGCATGATCGTGGGCACCTCCGGCATCCACGACGCGTACCAGACCGGGCGCGGCGCCATCCGCATGCGCGGCGTGGTCGAGATCGAGGAGGACAACCGGGGTCGCACCACGATCGTCATCACCGAGCTGCCGTACCAGGTCAACACCGACAACTTCATCAACTCGATCGCCGAGCAGGTCCGCGACGGCAAGATCGCGGGTGTCTCGGACATCCACGACGAGTCCTCCGACCGTGCCGGTCTGCGCATCGTGGTCACCGTCAAGCGCGACGCGATCGCCAAGGTCGTGCTGAACAACCTGTACAAGCACACCCAGCTGCAGACCAGCTTCGGCGCCAACATGCTGTCCATCGTCGACGGCGTGCCGCGCACGCTGCGGCTGGACCAGATGATCCGGCTCTACGTCACCCATCAGTTGGACGTCATCGTCCGGCGCACCCGCTACCGGCTGCGCAAGGCCGAGGAGCGCGCCCACATCCTGCGCGGCCTGGTCAAGGCGCTCGACGCCCTGGACGAGGTCATCGCGCTGATCCGGCGCTCGGCCGACACCGAGACCGCGCGCACCGGCCTGATGCGCCTGCTCGACATCGACGAGATCCAGGCGACCGCGATCCTGGACATGCAGCTGCGCCGCCTGTCCGCCCTGGAGCGGCAGAAGATCATCGACGAATTGGCCAAGATCGAGCTCGAAATCGCCGATCTGAAGGACATCCTGGCCAAGCCGGAGCGGCAGCGCGCGATCGTCCGCGACGAGCTGAAGGAGATCGTCGACAAGTACGGCGACGACCGCCGCACCCGGATCATCGCGGCCGACGGCGAGGTCAACGACGAGGACCTGATCGCCCGCGAGGACGTGGTCGTCACCATCACCGAGACCGGCTACGCCAAGCGCACCAAGACCGACCTGTACCGCAGCCAGAAGCGCGGCGGCAAGGGCGTGCAGGGCGCCGGCCTCAAGCAGGACGATCTGGTGAAGCACTTCTTCGTCACCTCGACCCACGACTGGCTGCTGTTCTTCACCAACCTGGGCCGGGTGTACCGGGCCAAGGCGTACGAGCTGCCCGAGGCCAACCGCACCGCGCGGGGCCAGCACGTGGCCAATCTGCTGGCCTTCCAGCCCGACGAGAAGATCGCCCAGGTCATCCAGATCAAGTCCTACGAGGACGCGCCGTATCTGGTGCTGGCCACGCGCAACGGCCTGGTGAAGAAGTCGCGGCTGACCGATTTCGACTCCAACCGCTCCGGCGGCATCGTCGCGGTGAATCTGCGCGATCGTGACGAATTGGTCGGCGCGGCACTGTGTTCGGCCGACGACGACCTGCTGCTGGTGTCGGCGCACGGTCAGTCGATCCGGTTCTCCGCCGACGACGAGGTGCTGCGCCCGATGGGCCGCGCCACCTCCGGCGTGCAGGGCATGCGTTTCAACGCCGCCGACGAGCTGTTGTCGCTCAACGTGGTTCGCTCGGACACCTATCTGCTGGTGGCCACCGCGGGAGGCTATGCGAAGCGCACGGCCATCGAGGAATACACTGCTCAGGGTCGTGGCGGTAAAGGTGTATTGACTATTCAGTACGACGAAAAGCGTGGCAGTCTGGTGGGCGCACTCATCGTCGACGACGAGGACGAGCTCTACGCCATCACCTCCGGAGGCGGTGTCATCCGGACGGCGGCGAACCAGGTGCGTAAGGCGGGTCGGCAGACCAAGGGTGTGCGATTGATGAACCTCGGCGAGGGCGATACTTTGCTTGCGATCGCGCGCAACGCCGATGAGCCCGACCAGGTTTCCGGCGAAGACGACACCAGCGGTTCCGAGTAGCAGTAATTTCTCACTAGCGGCGGCACGACGGATCGAAGGATTCCCATTGACCACTCCGAATCAGCCGAATGACGAGCGGCACCACGCGAACGGTGTGACCGAGCGGATCGCACCGTCGCCGATTCCGCCGCGCCCGATTCCGCGTCCCGGCGCATCGGGCGACAACGGGGCGAGCGCAGGGTCGGACACACCCGAGGCAAAGGGCCAGGCCGAGCCCGCGGCGTCCGCCGAGTCGGCGCCGGAGGCCGCCGGCAACTCCGGCGGCGGCTCACGGTTCGAGGAGGGCTGGTCGCAGCTGCCGCAGCGGGAGCCGCAGTCCAACCTGCATCGCCCCGGCCAGCCGCCGGTGACCGGCCGCCCGCCGGCCGCCCCGGCGGGCCTGGGCGGCGGGGTGTCCAACGCCCGCACCACCACGGACCTGGCGGCCAAGGCGGCCCGCAAGGAGGCCGCCATGGTGAAGTCGGTCGGTATCGACGGCCCGACCCGCAGCATCGCCCGGCCGGAGCTGGTCAAGGACATGCCGGACCTGTCGGAACTGCGCCACCCGCTGCCGCACGGCGAAACCGCCGGCGCACAGCCGCATGCGGTCTCGCTCGCCGCCCCGGCGGCGGTGGCCGCGTCGGTCACCTCGGGTGAGCCGCTGCGGGCGACCGTGCAGCTACGCCACATCGACCCCTGGTCGACGCTGAAGGTATCGCTGGTGATCAGCGTGGCCATGTTCTTCGTGTGGATGCTGGCGGTCGGCTTCCTCTACATCGTGCTGTCCGGCATGGGTGTGTGGGACCGGCTCAACAGCACCTTCACCGACATGGTGTCCGACAACGGCTCCTCCGGATCCGGCCTGATCGACGCGGGCGCCGTCTTCGGCTACGCGGCGGTGATCGGCATCATCAACGTGGTGTTGTTCACCGCCCTGTCCACGGTCGGCGTCTTCATCTACAACCAGTGCACCGACCTCGTCGGCGGCATCCAGGTCACCCTGGCCGACCCCGACTAGCCCACGCACACCCCGACGGCCGGACCCCGCTCCCCGCGAGGCCCGGCCGCCGTCGTTCACCCCTCACCCGCAACCCTCCTACCAGCCGTTTTGGTCGATACCACTGGGGTCGGGTAATCTTTGCACTCGGCTCGGGAGTCACCACCCGAATCACCTACGGGCCTATAGCTCAGGCGGTTAGAGCGCTTCGCTGATAACGCGGTTTCGGGGTGGCGCGGAATATCAAACAGTATCGCTGAGCTGCCCGTTTCTGACATTCCGTGCCCTCTCGTATTCGCGAGTATCAAGCCGTTCGCTGCTTTCTCGCTGCCTGCTTTTCGGGGATAGGTTGTCTATCCGCCACCCCCTGACTTCTCCTCCCCACCTTCCTCATACTGGCCGCCCTCAGCGGAAGACGAGCGTGTCAAGGATGCCGATAGGCACCGCGAAGCGGACACCGAAGGTGGTCCTTGACTCGTTCGGCTGGAGCGAGACGATTGGGCCATGAGGAAGGCGGGGAACTCCTGAGCAGACCCGCTGCCCAGCAGATCAGCGTATGGAATCGACGAACCAAAACCGCTGGCTGAATCTCAGACGGGATGTCGTCGTAGTCGCTGCGTCGGCGTGAGGGCGAATGCCAGTGAGCTATCAGGATCTTCGGTGTGATGCGCGGGCCGCGACGCGCCCGACGCTCCGGTGGGCCGGAGCGAAGCGGAGGCCCTTGCCGCAGTGCGGCCGGTTGCGTGGCGCGGCGCGCGCAGCGCGCCGCCTTGATCCTATATAGCTAAATTCGGCAAGAGCCTCGGTGTGAGACGCGAGGAGTGCGCCGATACGAGAGCGGCTGGGACTTCCGTCCGGCGGATGGGCGCGACGGAGAGCCAGCCCATGATCAGTTGGCTACGGCTGCGGTCGACCGTTCTGGACTGCAACGAGGTTCACTCCGTCATGGGCGCGACTGTGAGTGTCGGTATCG
The DNA here is from genome assembly GCF_013186535.1 of Nocardia terpenica. Classification (NCBI taxonomy): domain Bacteria; kingdom Bacillati; phylum Actinomycetota; class Actinomycetes; order Mycobacteriales; family Nocardiaceae; genus Nocardia; species Nocardia terpenica. The sequence continues at coordinate 1,552,105 of NZ_JABMCZ010000002.1, read as the reverse complement.
AAGGCGTCGAGGACTCGAATTGCGAAGGCGGGGTTCATGGCATCGCGTACTTCGTCGCGAGTCATCCAGCGGACCTCGCGTGCCTCACTAGTTGGATGAGGCTCGCCATACTGTGTGGTGCAGCGGAAGACGAGAGCGACGATGCCGTGGGTGAGGTTCTTGTAAACGCCGGTGAGCCTATCTACGCGAACGTGGACTCCCGTCTCCTCCAGCACTTCTCGCCGAACACCTTCCTCGAATGATTCGTCCAGTTCAAGGACACCTCCCGGTGCTTCCCAATGCCCGTTGTCTTCGCGCCGAATCACGAGGACACGGTTCTGATCGTCGATCACAACACCTGCGACGCTGACGGAGTGCTTCGGCGTGGTCTGCTGCTGGTTGACTGCAACGAATGTCCCTTGATTGGTGGTCCGAACATATCCCTCGGTTCGGAGCTGTGTCAGTGCCTTTGCAGCGGTAGCACTGGCCACGTGCCAGCTCCGGGCCAGCTCAGCGACGGGCGGCAGCTTGGCGTTGTCAGCTAGCTTTCCGCTCTTGATCTGTGTTCGGAAGTGGTCCGCGATCTGCATATAAGCAGGATCAGGACGATTCAGGGTTGGCGACATAAGAAGTAAGCCCTTCCTGAGGTAGCGTGCTAGCTCACATCGGAGGCAATAACCTGCTGTTTGTCCGTTCAAACCACTCGTATACTAGCACGCAGTATGCGATGTGAACGATCTGCGTTGGACTGGGCTGTTCCGGTTTGCTGGCCTAGACTAGGTGGCCTAGACGTGTTGTGGATGCAGGCTGAAGGGGCTAATGCCATGTTGCCGCTCGGGACGGTAGATCGGTCGGACGATCGTCCGCCGTTCCGGCAGATTGCGTCGTTACTGCGGGAAGCAATCCTCATGGGACGGATTGGCCCAGGTGAGAAGTTGCCATCCGAAGCGGAGCTGATCGAACACTTCGGTGTTGCGCGCATGACGGTTCGTCAGGCTGTCCAGGAGCTCCGAGGAGAAGGGCTCGTTCGGTCGGAGCATGGTCGTGGTGTATTCGTACAGCCGCAAGCGCCTATCCGTCGTCTGGCGTCCGACCGGTTCGCTCGGAAACACCGGGCTGGAGCCGATGGTAAGGCGGCGTTTAGCGTCGAGGCCGAGAAGTCTGGGTTCACGGCTAGCGTTGATCGGATTCAGGTGCATCGGGAGAAGGCGAATCCGCTTGCTGCTGAACGTCTTCGGGTTGGGCCAGATCACGAAGTGGTCGTTCGTGCTCGGCGATACCTGGCGAATGGTCGACCAGTGGAGCTGGCCACTTCGTACATTCCGGCCGAGTTCGCGACCGGGACAAAGATCGAACAGGTCGATACCGGTCCGGGTGGCATCTATGCGCGGCTCGAAGAACAAGGTCATCTCCTCGCACGGTTCGTGGAAGAGGTCGGTGCGCGAATGCCTCACCCTGATGAGCGTCGTGAGCTTGAGATTGGTGCTGGCGTACCTGTGATCACCGTGGTTAGAACGGCGTACGACATGAATGACGTGGCCGTCGAGGTGTGCGACACGGTAAAGATCGCGACCGCGTATGTGTTGGAGTACGAGTTCGCCGCTCGCTAGTTCCCTGCTTGTCAGTGTCTAGATAACGATTCGAACCGTCTTCTAACTTGTCTAGACGACTAGGTATCAATGCGTTAGATTGAATCTTGTCTAGAGGAGTTGGAAGCGTAGGAATCGGAGGTCATCGTGCAGGCTCTGAAGATCGCAGCCACGGACGTGCTTCGCCCGGATCGGCTGAACTATGCAGGTTGGTGCATCTATTGCGGTGAACACAACTGCGCCAAGGCGGGGTGTGTGAAGCGGCACGCGGAGTCGTTTTGGGGTCCGTGCAGCGTGTGCGGTGGCTCGCAGCTGCTCGACGTCGAGACCGATCACCTGTGCAACATCTGCATTGGCGGGTTGACCCAGTACGACTCGCAGGAGGAGGCGTTCGAGGCGGACCGCCGTGAGACCGAGGCTCGGAATCGGGTGCGTCGGTTGTCGCTGGTTCGCAACCCGGAGTACGTGGTCACCGAGCCGTCGCGGTGGCGTCCGGCCAGCGATTCGGGGACTCGGGGTGTCGCTCCGTTGACGGTGCGTACGCCGTCCGGTCAGGTCTGCTACGGGGGGCACTGATCATGGTCGGGAACGTGATTCCGCTGCCTGCTCGTGCACCCGAAGTGGTTCGGCCTCCTCGGTTGACCTTCGCAGGGTGCTGCATCTGGTGCGGCAAGGCCAACTGCTCGGACTCGAATTGCATTGAGCTGCAAGAGATCTCGGAATGGTCTGTGTGCGGTCATTGTGGGGGAACCGGGGAAGGGTTCAAGGCAGGGCCGACGGGCTGCACCTGCGCGTTCGGGTTGGTCCTGGTCGCCCCGCAGATCCAACGGCGTCGTCACATAGTGGGGAGTTTCTACGTGATGGATAAGGGCCACTGGTCGGCCTACAACCACGCCACCTACGCCGAACCCGAGACGGTGGCCGCGTACGAGCGAGTGGACCCGGCACCGAGGGCGGTGGCATGAGCGACTCGATGGTAGTCGACCTGGACGAGGTCCGTCCGAACCGAGAGACGGCGGCCGATCGGCGGTCGCGATTGAACTTGGTCGAGCTGGCGCAGGCGACGGCGGAACGGTTCGGGGTGTGTCGCCGTCCGCTGCCGATGCTGGCGACCGATCAGGAGGGCGAGTCGAAATACGTTGGCACGCCCTGCAAATCAACCATGGAGCACGTCTGTCCGGCCTGTGCTGTCCGGGCTCAGCGTCTCCGCCAACACCAGTGCCGCGAAGGGTGGCACATTCAGGAGGAACCAGTGATCGAAAAGAACGAGCCCACCGAGGCGCAAACCGAGCTGTTGGCGGCGCGGGAGGTGCTGGTCGACGAGTACGCCAAGGCCAAATCCGTCGACGACTCCGAGGCCATGGAAGCCATCGCCGAAGTGGTGGCCGAGTTGAATCACGAGCTCCGGGAGTCGGGTATCCGCGGTAAGTTCCCGGACCTGGAACCGACACCGCGAAACGCTCGTAAGCGCTCGACCAGGCGGCGGCAGGCGGAACCGGACCTACCGAGAAGGAAGGTCGAGAAGACCACGGTGGGGAAGGTGTACGCGGGCAAGTACCGGCCCTCGATGTTCATCACCCTCACCCTGCCGTCCTACGGCCGTGTCGACCATGATGACGGGGCCCCAGTGGATCCGGCCAGCTACGACTATCGGCAGGCGGCTCGCGACATCATTCACTTCGCGGCATTGTTCGATCGGTTCGTCCAGAACTACCGGCGCGCGTCTGGCCGTGATATCCAGTACTTCGCCACGGTCGAACCCCAGCGTCGCGGGGCCCCGCACATCCACATCGGCGTCCGGGGCACCGACCCGAGGCAACTGATCAAGGAAGTGGTCGCGGCGACGTATCACCAGGTGTGGTGGCCGCACTTCGATCGCGAGGTGTACGAGCCGGGGCGGATGCCGTTCTGGGACTACGCGGCCGGCCGATTCGTGGACCCGGAGGCGGTGGACCCGGACACGGGGGAGCGGGTGCCTGTTCCGACGTGGGATGAAGCCCTGGACAAGATGGACACCGTAGACGAGCTGGAGCCCGCGCACGTGGTGCGGTTCGGCAAGGTCCTCGACATCAAGGGCATTCTCGGCGGCACCGAGGAAGCAGGGCGGCATATCGGCTACCTGACCAAGTACCTCACCAAGTCCATCGGCGACGTGATCAAGCCCGAATCCCAAGCTGCCGCCGACCACTACGACCAGTTACACGCGGAGCTCGCGATCACGCCGTGTTCTCCGTCGTGCGGGTTGTGGTTCCGCTACGGCATCGTCCCCAAGGGTGCCACGGCGAAGACCATTCCGGGGGTGTGCAAAGGCAAGGCCCATCGGCGAGACACGCTCGGACTGCGGGGGCGTCGGGTGCTGGTGTCGCGCAAGTGGACCGGTAAGGACCTGGCCGACCACAAGGCCGACCGGATCGAGTTCGTTCGGCAACGCCTCGCTGAGGCCGGTATCTCCAAGCCCGAGATCGACCGCTTGAAGATCACTCCAGCCGAACCGGGTGACTCGAACGTGCCACCCCGGGAGCACCTGATCATGACCATGGTCAGCGAGAAGCTTGCGCAAGAGGCCGAATACACCCGGGCCCGACTCGCAGCGGTGGACCCGCCAGCAGAAACCGTCAGGCAGCAGCATGATTCGCGTACATCGGACGCAGCGTAGGAGGGGGAGAGCTGATGCAAGTGATCAACATTGAAGCGGCGACTTACACCGTGGAAGAGGTGGCCGAGTTGCTCGGTCTGTCCAGGGGGAATGCCTACCGTGCCGTTCGGGCTGGCGAGATTCCGGCCAAGCGGATTGGTCGGCGCTGGGTGGTGCCTCGGTCGGCCTTTCACGCCTGGTTGGAGGACTGCCAGCTTCCGGAGGCGGTGTAGCGCAATGGGATTCGTTGACAAGACACCCTCGGGGAAGTTCAAGGCGTATTGGCGGGAACCGTCCGGCTCGCAGCGTTCCAAGACGTTCGGCACGGAGCGGGAGGCGAAGAACTTCCTGGCACAGGTGGACGTGGCCAAGTCGAACGGCACCTACGTGTCTCCGCATGCTGGACGTACCAGGTTCGAGGATCACGCGAAGGAGTGGATGGAGACCTGGAATAACGAGCGGACCACGAAGGCCCGTGACGAGTCGATCATGAACACGCACGTCCTTCCGAAGTGGAAAGGGTGGCAGCTCGGCAAGATCGACCACCTGTCGGTACAGAAGTGGATCACGGCCAAGTCAGATAGCTATTCGCGGGCAACGGTAGCTGAGTGTAAGCGGCTCATGTCCGGGGTGATGCGGTCGGCGGTGCGGAATCGCCTGATCGGAGTCGATCCCACCGAGGGTGTGAAGGTGCCCAAGCGGCGACAGATGGATACCGCCGACGCGCGCATCCTGACTCGGGATGAGGTTCGGCAACTGCTGCTGCCTGAGATCCGGCCTGAGCGATATCGGACCTATGTGGCTGTCGCCGCCTTCGCTGGATTGCGGTGGGGAGAGATCGCCGGACTATGTGCCGACATGGTTCGCGATGGTGACGACGGCATTGTGCTGCACGTGGTCAGGACGGTCACCGAGGTCGCTGGATACACAGAGTTCAAGCCGTTTCCGAAATCGGCAGCGGGTCGACGGGCGGTACCGCTTCCACGCTGGGTGTCCGAGGAACTGCGCGAGTATATGCGCCGGTATCCACGTGGTGACCGGGGTCTGATCTTCACCAACGAAGCGGGTAGTCCGCTGAGGCGGGGGCTGTTCCGTGCACGGGTCTGGCGGCCTGCACTCGTTCGGGCGGGATTCCTCGGGGAGGTCTCGGAGGTCGATGGCCGGTTCGAGGCGGTCTGGATGGATAACCGCGGTGAGGTGAACTCGGAGGTGTTCGATCGATACGACCAGGCGGTACAGCAAGTGGCTCGGCGCGAATCGGGCGGGCTCCGGTTCCACGAGCTCCGGGACTGCTATGGGACCTGGCTTGCGGACGATGGCCTCGAACCGCACAAGCTGGCCAAGGTCATGGGTCATGAGAAGATCACAACCACTATGCAGTTCTACGTGCGTCGTCAGGAAGATCACGACGCGATCCGGGGTCTGCTCGGTGACGACGATGAGGAGGGTGGCGCAGGTGCTCTCGTCAGCTGATCGAACGGTCGTGCTGCCTTTTCGCTGCCTGGTCGGCGCTTTACAGGCCATGCTCACGATGCTGAGGGCGGTTCCGGTCACTGCTGGCGGCACCGATGAACGTCCGATGAGGAAGCGTTCGCAAGCCTCTCACCAGCCGTTTTGGCCGATACTGGTCGGGTCGGGTAACCTTTGCACTCGGCTCGGGTACCACGGGCTATACGAAACACGGGCCTATAGCTCAGGCGGTTAGAGCGCTTCGCTGATAACGAAGAGGTCGGAGGTTCAAGTCCTCCTAGGCCCACTCTTCCTCTTCCCGGCAGCCGAGAGCCACGCACCAGTCGTCGGTATTTCGCTAGGGCCGCTATTCAACCAGTACCGTGTCTTCCGTTCGTTCCTACACCTTGTTTTGATCGACCGGGCCGAACTGGCGGCCATTTCCGTGCCGAATTGGGAACCGGTGTGCCGGAACCGGGTTGCTATGCTCGACGCCACGGATCGGCCGTATGAAACGCGCGGAGGTTCGATGCCCAGCGTCCGCAGTCGATTGGTGGTCGGCTATCTGCGGGTCGGTCGCGTCAACCGCACCTTTGTCAGTGCGGAAGGTGCGTGGGAGCGGATTCGGGAGCGCAGCGTTCGTCCGCGGCCGTTCGGGCCGCCGCGCCGGTTGCGTTCGGACGTTTCGGTTTCCGCGGGACGGTATGCGGGCTGGCCGATCTACACGCTCACTCCCCGGTCCGGCCGAGCGCGCGGCAATGTCGTCTACTGCCACGGCGGCGGGTGGGTGAACGAGGTCGCCCGCCAGCACTGGGCGCTGGCGGCCGAGATCGCGGTCGGAGCCGGAACTACCGTCTCGCTCCCCATCTACCCGCTGATTCCCTTCGGCACGGCCGACCAGGTGATACCGGTGTTCGCGGACCTGGTCCGCGAACACCGCGCCGAATACGGCGAGGTGTGTCTGGCCGGTGATTCGGCGGGCGGCCAGATCGCGCTGTCGACCGCCGTCGTGCTCCGCGACGAGCAGCAACCGAAACTGCCACGCACGGTGCTGATTTCGCCCGCCCTGGACCTCTCGCTCAGCAACCCCGAGATCCCCACCGTGCAGCGCGAAGACCCGTGGCTGGGCCGCCCCGGCGGCCTGGTCCTCGGCGAACAGTGGCGCGGCCCGCTCCCGATCACCGATCCGCGCGTCAGTCCCCTGTTCGCCGACCTGACCGACCTCGGACCGCTCACCGTCTTCTGCGGCACCCGCGACATTCTGGTCCCCGATACCCGTCTGCTGGTCGAGAAGGCCAGGGCCGCAGGCGTCGAGGTCGACTATCACGAAGCCGCAGGGCTCGTACACGTGTACCCCCTGACCCCCACCCCGGAGGCCCGCGCGGCCCGGACCGTCATCATCGACAGCCTGCGCGCAGCGCTCAGCCCGGCAGACTGCCCACGCTGAGGGTTGTGTGTTTGTGGAGCCTACGAGAATCGAACTCGTAACCCCTGCCTTGCAAAGGCAGTGCTCTGCCAATTGAGCTAAGGCCCCGTTGTGGTCGTGCTCGAGGCGAGCGACCGGGGGATACGGTACCGGCTGCGCGGCGGTCCGAGCAAACGGCCCATCCTGCCGCCGCCTCCGTCACGTGACAAGTCCTCCTGGGCCCGCTCCCGAAGATCGCAGTAGTGTGGGTTTCATGAAAATTCTCCTCACGGTCGGCGTCGTGGCAGCTCTCGTCTTTGCGATCAGCAAGTTCCGGCAGCGCAACGAGGCCGATCTCTGGCATGAGGTAACCACCCGCTAGCATCGAAACCGGCCGGGTCTCGCCCGGCCACACCAGGGGCCATAGCTCAATTGGCAGAGCACTGCCTTTGCAAGGCAGGGGTTAGGGGTTCGATTCCCCTTGGCTCCACCAGATAATCCACAGGTCGGGGGCAAGATCTATGATCTTGCTGGTCCTGTGTCCACACTCTGTGTCCACAGGGACGCGGTCCACACGAATCTGAGGGGATTCGGCGCACACTTTCATCAGGAAGAACTGCGCGCATGTCCACCACCCCTCGCCCCCGTGTCCGCGCCGACGGCACGATCGGTTTCCAGGTTCGCTACCGTATTCCCCGCAACGGTGAAATCCGCGCGACCTCACAGACTTTCGACGATTACACCGCCGCGAAGCGCTGGTCGGAACTGCTCGATCGGGTGGGGGCGGTCGAGGCCGAGCGCATCCTCGCCGCCCAACTGGCCGCCGCCGCGCCGATCCTGAGCGTCACCGAATGGTGCACCCGCTACGCCGACCGGCTCACCGGCATCGAAGAGGCCACCCGGCAGCGCTACCACCGCTACATTGTCAACGACATCGGCCCGTTCATGGGGTCGCTGCCCGTCGACGCCGTCACCGAGGAGACCGACGCCGCCTGGGTCGTCCACCTCGAGAACGAGGTCGGCAACGCCGCTAAAACGATCTGGAACAAGCATGGATTCTTCTCCGCAGCGATGGCCGCGGCGGCCCGGCATCGGCCGACCCCGCTCATCCCGGCCAATCCCTGTGCCTACACCCGGCTCCCGCGCTGGGACGGCCCGGAGCTGGACTATCTCGACGACGACGAGTACGAACTGCTCGTCGAGCTGATGGCACCGCGCTGGCACGCGCAGGCCGAGCTCATGGTGATGTCGATGGCCCGGCCCAGCGAGATCGGCGCGCTCACCGTCGGCGACATCGACCGCGACACCGGCGCCGTCTCGATCACCAAGGCGTGGAAGTACGCCGGGGGGAAACTGAAGCTGGGTCCGCCGAAGTCCAAGCGCGGCAACCGGACCGTGTACGTTCCCCTCGAAACCGTGGCCCGGCTCGATCTGGACCGACCCCTCGACGCGCCGCTGATGTGCACCCGCAACGGCACCCCGATCACCGTCGTCTACCTCCACAAGAAGGCATTCGCGCCCGCCGTCAAGCGGCTGCGGGCCCTGGCGGCAGGCGATTTCGCGCCGTTCGACCGCCGCCGGGCTCACTGGGCGGGAACCGATCCCGAGGCACTGCTCGCCCGGTTCTCCACAACAATTCCCAAGCTGGGGACGAAGCGCATCACCCCGTACACGATGCGGCACACCGCGATTTCCTGGCGGCTGCAGGACGGCGTCCCGATCTGGGTGGTGTCGCGCGACGCCGGGCACGAGAGCATCAGCACCACCGACAAGCGGTACGGGCACATCGACGCCTCCGCCAGCGCCGCCGCCGCACAGATCGTCGCCAACCGGTTGCCTCAGCTGCGCCGCGATGTCGTCAACCTGGACCAGGCCCGGCGACGCCGCCAGGTCCGTGCCGGAGATCTCGGCGAAATCTGCGTCGTGCCAGGCGGATTCGAGGCCGTCTGGATGAACCCCGACGGCGAGGTGCTGTCGCAGGTATTCGAGTCCTACGACAACGCGGTCGACCACATCGCGGACCACGAGGCCGGAGACCTGCTGGCCGCGTAAATCCGCGCATTCCAATTCATTTCCTTGCATCCCTCCTGAAATGAAATGAAATCTTATGGCTGGCAGCGATACTCCGCGCCCGTGCAAGTTCCCCCTCGGCCCGGACACGATCTGCGGGCGCCCCGTCGCTCAACGGACCGGTCCCGGCCGTCCTCGGGACTTCTGCGACGATCCCCGGCACAACGCGGTGAACCGGCTCCGCGCCGAGAAACGGATCCGGAACCGGACAGCTACTGAGCCGCCCGAAGCTGGCCCCCAGCGACCGGTGACCGACCGTGCGACCGCTCTCGGTGCCTCGCTGGCCCGGATCGGGGACATCAAGGCCGAGTTGATCGCCGAACTTGCCGATTCCGAGCAGATGGCCGCGGACCTCGTCGACGCCGATCTGATCGCGCTCGAACTGGAGGAAGTCCGTCGCGATGCCGAAGCACGCGTCGCCGAAGCACTCGCGGCCCAGGCCGCTGCCGAACGCGATGCGCTCGCCGCCCGCCGGGAGCGTGACGATGCTTTCCGGCTGCGGCAGGCGGCGCTCGATGCCGCCGAGGAAGCCATCGCCGTGCGCGACGGGGCCGTCGACGCGGTCACGCGGATGCGCACCGACTGCGACCAGGAGGTCGCACGCGTGTTCAAGATCGCTGACACGCAGGTCGATAGGGCACGCGCTGCTGCCGATCGCGAGATCGCTGAACTGAAGGCACGCCTCGACTCCGCCGAGGAGGCCAAGGCTCGGGCCGAATCGGACCGTGACCAGATGCTCGGCGCGGTCGCGGTCCTGCGGACCGACCTCCAGCTACAGGACGACCGGCACAGAGAAGAACTGGCCGCAGTCCGATCGGATTGCCAGCGACACCACGGTGCGATCCTCGGAAGCAGCACACGCTGACCATCGCCCGGCCGACAAGTTCGGTTGGGCATCAGCGCGTCACTCTGGGCCCGATGGCCCCCTTGCAGACGAGTCCGTTCACAGCGCTGCGCTGGCCGTTTGTCCGAAACGGATGGTATCGGCTGCTGCCAGCTGTCAGGCTCAGCCCATGACCGAATGGCTACTTGTCGAATGCATCAGGGAAGAACCCACATTGATGGCGGTAGGGCGAAAGCCGGTGAGGCTCAAGCCCTTCGACGCCATCTTGCGCGGGCCGCTGCGCGGCCCCGCCAAACGCGCTGTCGCGCATGTCCGTGAAACGCGAGAGCGGTACGAAGAGGTCTCGAAGACCAAGGGGGAGAGGATCATTGCCATCCCCATCCTCAACGTAATGGGGATGGTGCACGGTGTTCGTCTGTGGATCGGACCACTCGGCGAGGACGTGCCGGTGCCGTCGCGGTCGGGTGCGTGGGACTGGGACGAGCAGCGGATCACCACACTGGCTACCGAGGAGATGCACGACATCTACGGGGTACCGCGCGAGCGCCGGTTGCCGGAGGTGTCGCGTATCTCCGGGCTGCGACACGTCGAAACCGCCGACGACAAGAGCGCGGCGCTCGCGGCCTCGCTGTCGGGGGAGTTGCTCGCCGACATGGAGAGGGTCATCCAGACGACATGGCAGATCAAACGGGACGACGGCGTTCTCCGCGACATCAATTTCATTGCCCGCGGCGCCTACGTCGACGGTGTTCCGTTCCTGCACGGTCTCACTCACGACATCACTCCCGGCGGTGTGGACGACTCCGCCATCGTCCCGCCGCTCACCTGGTCCGAGGCCCTGATTCAAGGTGAGTTGCGTGAAGAGGGCGTGTGGCCGATCATGGTCGGCCTCCGCAGTTTGACCGGCTACGAGTGGCTACGTGAGCCGATGCCGAATGTCGCGTGGGAGAAGACCGGCGTTGAATCGCGCGACCCGGCACTTCATCCGGACGACTTCGAGCTCGCACGCGAGCTGGCGCGCACACTGCGGCAGTCCGGTCAGGTCGAAGGAACCGTGCGTGTGCGGGCGATCGACGGCACCTGGATGGCGGTCGATCTGACAGCGAAACTCGTGGTCCTGACACGCGAGAGCGAGACCGCTGTCGGGCTGGTCAAGCTTCGGCGATCGGCTGCCTGCGCGGACGATTAGATTTCCCGGAAACTCTTCCGGTCAAACGTGGTAGCTTCAAATTTGTAGCATTCACCCGATACGGTCGGAGTGCCACCCGCGGTACTTGTTTCGTTGGCGAGTCATGCCCTGAGAGGGGCTTCACGGGTGGGATGTGCGTCGATGCGGGAATGTCGTTACTGGTCAACAGGTTTCGTGGTGCTGTGTGCGGGGGTACGGAGGTGAGAGATTCCGAGCCCGCAGGGTTACCGGCCGACAATGGTCGCACTCCCGCTGAGGCGGCGGATCGCAGCGGCGGGAGTGCTCATCGGGAAGCGTTGCGCGAGTTGGGGGTAACCGTTTCCGCCCCGTGGGGGGACGTGGTGATCCGTGGCGGAATGGCCGAAATCGGCACGGTCATCTGGAATCACGGGCAGGTGCGGGTGATTCCGCGAGTGGGGTTGAATGCGGAATGGGAGGCAAAGCTACTCGAGGCTGCCGAACTTGCGTGGCTGCACGGTCCGGGTGAGGGCTGGCGCTGGAACCCAACGTTGGGATGGATCGGCTGTGCCCGGGTAAATCACTCGGCGGTGTTGCCACGATCCCTCAACCGGGCCTCCAGTTCGGCCTCGTGCTCCGACGACGGCGGAGACCATGTGACGCCGCCCCGGGAACCTAGGGCCGGATCGACTTGGACGTCAAGGTTGCCGGGAGTCCGCGCCCAGTTGCTTCGGGGGTCGATGTCATCGGTGATGAAGCGGTGGTCCCAATCGTCGAACCGTTTGCGTCCGAGCTGATCAATGAAGTGTTTGACGGCCTGCCGGTCCTCGGCCGGCAGGTGTCCGACCCGTTCGGATACCCACGCCTTGTCGGCTAGTCGCTGAAGCGCTGTCGACGTGGGGACGTCGCTCCGCAACGCATGCACGTACTCCCACAGGGCATTGACCATTCCGGGGGTGTTCGGTGTGGGGCCGTGGTCGGAGTCGGCGCTCACGTAGGCAAATACATCCTCGGCAAGATCGCGTGAAGTCGCGCGACGACTCGAGGTCACGGCTTTCGCTTCGCCGCCGTCTAGCACGCGGGCCGAGCTGCCGGGTTCCCATCCGATCGCCTGCTCGACGATCGCGTAGGTGGCGGGAGCGAATCCGCGCTTGCCGGTCTCAAGGTCGGATAGCAACCGGTAGCTCAAGTCCACCCTCTTCTCCAGCTCCGCGCGGGTCTTCATGCCCAGCTCCACGCGGCGGTTGACGACGGCATCACCGAGACGCTTCCAATTCGTGCCGGTACTCATACGCCCATCGTGCAGGTTCGTGCAGGAAACGTCCAGAAGCACGGATGTTCGAACCGAGGTGTGCTGAGCAGCGCCTGGTAGATGCAGGTGTCCGGTTCCTGTTTCTTCATTGACGTGTCTTCCTATTCATTCCTAAAATTGCTTGCATGAACTGGAAGGAAGATCCGATCCGGGTGGGCTCGACGATCAGATCCTTACGTGAGGCTTACGGCTGGACGCGGCTGGGGCTGGCGGAGGCGGTCGGCCTGTCGCGGTCGCACCTGAGCAACATCGAAGACGGACGCAAAGTCTGCACCCCGCAGGTCGCGCGCAAGGTTGCCGACGCGCTCGGTGTCCCTCTCGCGGCGATCACCACCGCGCGCACGTCCGACGAGATCGCCGGTCTGCCCACCGAATCGCTGGCGAGATGACCGCACCCGATCAAGTTGAAGTCGCGACCTTTCCCCTGTCCCACGTCGTGCAGACGACCGGCGCGGCTTCCGAGGACTGGCTCATCCGCCGCCTTCGCAAGAAGCAGATCCGTGGCCGATGGACCGGGCGCGAGTGGCGCATGACCGCGAGCGACATGGCCGCACTCGTCGAGTTCATGGCCAATGGGCCCGCCGCGCCTGCCGTGCCCGATGTGACCGGTCTCACTGCCGCCAGCCGTCGACGGCTCGAGCGTCGCTACACCCGCTGAGAACTTCCTCGGCGCGGTGCGCGCTGACGCCACGCCGAGGGCCGCGCGTCCCGGAGAGGGACCGTCGGGGTGCCCCCTCACACCCTGCTCTGCGGGACGCGCATCACCAATCACGAGGAGGTCTCAATGACCGAAATTGCTGGGCGTCAACCCACTTCACGCATCCCCTGCAGTTCAAAGACGGCACTCCGATGACGTCCCACGATGCCGATCTGATCATGCAGGCGCTCGGATTCAACTCCGCAGCCCACGCCGAACAGGTCATCGCCGAAGGCGAGAGCCGACGTCGAGAGCGTAAGCGCGAGCAGGAGCGGATCTCCTCTCACGTCGCTCGACGGACTGCGCTAGCCGGTGCGGCATGAATCTGCCTCCTCGGGACGGCGAAACAGTCGGCCTCCTCATCGATCTCGCTCGCGTGCTGTTGCTGATCGCCGTCGTCGTCGTCCTGTTCGCGATCGTCAACTCCGCGGGAGTGGTGCCGTGAGCATGCTGATCGGAGCTGCATTCACCCTGCTCAGCGGAATCGTTATCGGATGGGTACTGCGTGACGTGTGGGCGGTCCGCGGTATCCGCCGACGGGCTACCGCCAGCCAGGTGCGGCCCGTATCCGAGCGGGGACTCGTTGATGTCTCGACCGCCGAGATCGGCTGCGGTGCTGCGCCTCTCGGTCGCTCGCTGCGTCTCGTTCACTCCGACAACAAGTACATCGAAGCCGTGAAAGGACCGCACGTCATGGGTAGGCACTCCAACCGGACCGCGCATCAGTCCGGACGCAACCGGGTGACCGTGGCCGCCGTGCGTGCGAAGGCCGTCGGCGCGGCGCGGACGTCGAGCGCGATCGTCCTGAATTCCTCACCAGCGGAAGTTGTTTCTGCTGTACCGATGACGAAGTGGATCGTTCCCGGGACGGGCTCGGACGTCACGCGGACACGTTTTGGCCGCGACATCGACACGCTGAATGCGACAGGAGAGGGGATGAGCCGCGATGAGTCGAGCCCCGAGTGACACCGAGCAGCTGTTCGTCGTGAACTTCCGTGCGGCGCGGAAAGCACTGAAGCTGCCCCAGGCTCAGGTCGCCGTGCGAATGCGTCAGCGAGGGTACCGCTGGAGCGAGAGCACAGTATCGCGCATCGAGCACGGTCACCACCGCCCGCAGCTGCGCGAGGCCGCGGCGCTCGCCGAGATCGTCGCTATTCCACTTGATCGAATGGTGACCGATCCGCCGACCCGGATCGTGGCCATCGTGCGCGATTCCAGGGAGCGGGTGCTGTGATGGCCCGTTACACCGACCTGGACCGCTGCGCTTCGGATGCGCTCGAGCTGTGTGAGCGCGTACGAGAACTGGCACCGCTGGACACTTTCCGGCACGTTGCCAGGCAGTGCGTTCGTGACCCCGAACGGATGGCGCAGCTCATCATGACGCTGGCCGCTTTCGTCGATATCCAGGTGCCGATCAGTGTTCTGCGTGCACAGGTCGATGCGATCGTCGAGAGCCGCGTGCAGTCGGCAGCGCGGACGGTGCAACTCCTCGGCGAGAAAGACACCGGCCGCCCCAACCACTGCCCGGTCTGCCGAAATCACCATGCCCGCACGGGCCACCACCACGACGAAACGAGCTGCCGTGCCTGACTGCTGGGTGCCCGGAGTACCAGCTCCGCAAGGAAGCAAGCGGCACGTAGGGCGCGGCATTCTGATCGAATCCTCGAAAGCGGTCGGCCCGTGGCGTGAACGCGTTGCCTTGGCTGTGCACGGTGAGGGGTGGCCGTTGCGCACCGACGCGATCGGGATGCGACTCGACTTCGTGCTCCCCAGACCGCGATCGGCGCCGAAAACCCGAACACTGCTGGCCACCAAGCGGCCCGACGCAGACAAACTCGCTCGCGCTGTTCTCGATGCACTGACCGGCATCGCGTACGTCGACGACTCGCAGGTGATCGACCTGCACAGCCACAAACGCATCGCCGACGCGGGTGAGCGGCCCGGTGTCGCGATCAGTCTGTACAACCCTGTCACCGAAAGGGACTGGTAATGGGCGAATTCACCACGGTCAAGCGCCGCGTCAGAGTGTACGAGGATCGGCTCGACAACGGCAGCGAATGCGGTGCGTTCCGGGTCGTCTCGGTCGATGGCGTCGACTACCGCATCGACTGCGGGCGGTGGACGCGATGGGGACGGCATTTCGGTCGGCATCGCGACATCACCGGCACCGAATGGCGCATGAGCAGGACGGGCGGACGGCGGTGAGCAACAAGCCGCTCAACGCCGTCCGCCGAGTGTCGGTCGGCGGATCGCTATGGCGTCTGCGGCCACACCACACAGTCGAAGATCTTCAGGTACGCAGCGTAATCGCGCCAGCGTTCGGGAACGTACCTGAATTCGTTCGGAGAGAAGATCTCCAGCGTGGCGTCGCGCAGGCTGCCTAGTTCGTAGATCCTGGCCTCGGCATCAGAGTGCCGATCGTAGAGCTGGTCTGCCAACCCGGGGCACCCCGCGACATGCAGATGAAATTGCCACTGGTTGTCGCCCAACAGATTTGGGCCGATGATCACGACTTCGATCATGTTCCTCAGCCTCTTCGTGCGAGCCTGGATGTCCACAGCGGACGGCGAAGGAATGCGCTGCCGTGTTCGCCGGAACGGGCTGGTGCCGAGTGATGAGCGGTCGGCCAAGTCGGCGATCAGCCGCGGTTCTTCGGTACCGAGCCCGACGGCGTCGGTGACGACGGATTCGATGTCGCCGCAGGTGGCTCCTGTCTCGACAGCGATGGCCACGGCTTCGGCGGCCGCGCGCAAACGGGCCGGATACAGCTCACCGGAGTCGGAATGCGCGAGCGTACGGAAGACGAAGGCGACGAAACGCAGGGCACGGTCCTTGGTCGGCGCAGGAATCACGCGGTCCTCCCGGCACCACGCAGCGGCGGGCACACCCATACATCGATGTCTATAAGAAAATCGATCAGCCTAGTGTCGTGATGGTGCAAGATCGTACATTGTCCCGGTCTCGTGGTCCCCGTCTTTCTGAGTACTTCCAACGGGACCCCTGGGGCGATGTTCCCCCGATAGTTCATGAGGCCGTTTATTTCGAGATAGTAGGTGTGCTCTGGGTCGCGAGCGAATTGCGTTTTCCGGTGACCGTTGTTTCCGGTGATATAGGCGATGCGGTGTATTGATCTGTCGGGCATCAGCACCCAGTCGCCTTCCACCGCTCCTCCTCGGGAGAGTTCGTCGCGACACCTCAGACGTGCGGTGATGTCGCGCCGGTTGTCGTCGTCCAGTAGTCGGCGAGTGAACATGGTCTGATGTACCGGAGTTATTGACAGCATGAAATTGTCCTATTGGCGTAGGGTCATTTCTGACTCCAGAAACCCTACTCGCACCGTCTTTTGAAAAGCAATGAAAAAGAACTTATCGACAATGGTGTGTTTGTCTCTGGGTTGGAGTATGTTCTCTGTTGTCAGAAATGACCCCTACGCCAATAGGAGAATTGAATATGGACGTCGAAACGGCGGCCGCTACAGCGGCTGAATTCGTGTTGTCGCTGGGCTTGACGGCCGTGGCTGGTGGGTGGGGTACATCTGGTGGGTGCGGTATCCGCAAGGCGGTGGGCTGACCGCCGAGCGACGGATGTTGCGGGAGCGGTTGCGGCTGGAAGCCGCGGACGCTTTCGCCCGGGGCGAGGACAATGCGGTGATCGCCCACCGGCTGCGAGTCAGCGTGCGGTCGGTGCAACGGTGGCGCCAGGCGTGGGGATCGGCGGGGCGGGAAGCGTTGCGGTCCAAGGGCCCCGCGTCGCTGCCGTTGCTGTCCGACGAACAGTTCCAGGTACTCGAACACGAGCTGGCCAAGGGCCCGGCCGAGCACGGCTGGCCGGACCAGAAATGGACTCTGGCCAGGATCAAGACCGTGATCGGGCGCCGGTTCCACATCTCCTACACGATCAAGGGGGTGTCGTTGTTGTTGCACCGGCACGGGTGGAGCCGTCAGCAACCTGCCCGCCGGGCGGTCGAACGCGACGACGCGGCGGTCGCGACGTGGGTGAAGGACGTGTGGCCGCACGTAAAACCGCCGCGGCGGCGCTCGGAGCCTGGGTCGTGTTCGAAGACGAAGCCGGGTTCACGATGACGCCGCCGACCGCACGGACCTGGGCGCCACGCGGGCACACCCCGATCGTGCGGGTCCGGGGCCGAACCACCCGCCGGATATCGATCGCCGCGCTGACCTGCTACAAGCCCGGCCATCGGTCCCGGCTGATCTGGCGACCGTATCGGCACGACCGAAATAGTTCGGGCAGGAAGAGCTTCGCCTGGACCGACTACCGGGACCTGCTCATCGCCGCCCACCGGCAACTCGGCGGGCCGATCGTGGTCTGCTGGGACAACCTCAACACCCACCTCACCGCCGGCATGCGCCGATTCGTCACCGGCCACGACTGGCTCACTGTCTACCAACTGCCCGCCTACGCGCCCGATCTGAATCCGACCGAAGGCATCTGGTCACTACTGCGGCGAGGCCGGCTGGCCAACCGCATCATCACCGACCCCGACCACCTCATGCGCATCGTGCGCAGCGACCTGCACCGCATCGGCTACCACCCCAACCTGATCGACGGCTGCCTCACCGCAACCGGACTCACACCCACCCCGAAACGATCATGACGACAACACGAAATCAGCCTCTGTAACGGCTGGACCTTTCACCGCACCGATGTGAGCCACTTCTTCGACAAACGCGTTTCAGGTGCCGAATACCTGGTGATCACGCTGCCCTCCAACGCGATATGGCTACGCCTGGATCTCGACGGATACGTCACCGACGGACGTGTCACCGACACACCTGAGATCGCCTTGGACGAGGCCGACCAGGACTCGCGCTGAATAGCCGCTACAGCGGCCAACTCCGATCCGCAAGGACACCTATGTCCGAAAGGTCAGACGAGCTGAAGCCCGGCGATCTCGTCAGATACCACGGGTCGATCCGAGTCGATCACGGTGAATGGGTGGTCCTCGAGGTCACTCGATCCCCGATACGACCGCACATCCGCTACACCTGATCGACCCGGACTACTCCGGCTACCACCGGCTGGAACACGTCCGGCCGGAGTCGGTAACGCCGACCGGCCATCAGCTACAGATCTGCGTCTGCGGCAAAGGGCTTGCAGCGCATCACAACACACCTCCGTCGAGGACGAACCTCGCCGCCTGGTCGGCGTTCGTTCCCTGCGACCCCGCCTATATCACCGAGGAAACGAGATCATGAGCGATCCCAACCATCCCACCATTCTCAGCCGCGCCTACACCATCGCTCGCCACCTCGGCGGCGACTGGGTGGCGACCCAGTCGCTCGCCATGAACGAAGCCGTGTTGCGGGCCGCGATGCGCCGCTGCATGGTCATCAGCGAATACCAGTCTGGTGACCTTCGTATCAGAGCCGTGGTCCCCAACGACCTTCACCGCTTCGTCGGCCCGGATCAGCTCGACCACCACCTGAATATTGCAGCCGACACCCCGGACGACCGGATCTGCGCCCAGATCACCGAAGCGTTCCTCAATAAGGAGGATCCCGCTAGCTACGAATCCATACTGACCACAGCGATCGACGCCGAGGCAGAAGAAACACGCCAAGCCGTGGGGAGTCGAGAACTGGCGGCCAACATCGCCGAGCGCCTCTTCGGGTCAGCGGCAGCTGATGTGTTCGTCGATGCCGGGCGGGTACAGATGACGCTCGACGGTGCTGGCGTGCGATTCGTACAGGCCCTGACCGACCACAGCCTCGGCGGGGATCAGAGCGCCACGGTCATCGACGGCACACGCCTCGTCGTCGATGTGGACCACGCCCACACTCTCGGCCTGGTCGAGCGGATCGCCGCCTACATCTCCGAAACCCGCAGCAACTGACCCACTGCCCGGCGGCGTGCCCAAGCCCGCCGCCGGGCCCGACGATCTGGGAGTACTCATGTCGGACATCACCCTCGCCGAAACATCGATACGGACACCCCGCGGCGACACCGTGCTCGCCGTGTCCGGTCCGATCTGCGGACGAGTCAGCGTCCGCTACGACCCCTACGTCCTGGAAGCCCCGACCGGCGGTGGCTGGCAGCTGTACATCAACTACGCCCCCACCGTGCGCCTGGAGGACGGCACCATCAACCGGAAAATGATCTATCTCGACGGCAGCGATGGCAGCCAGCGCGGCAAATACTCTGGCGCTGCACGGATTTGGGCGGAACTCGATCGATACGACTCCTACCACATTCAGGGCAACATCTATTTTGTCGAGTATCGCCGTCACGGCAGCGTCGAGACCGCCCCGATGCGCAGCCACGCGTCCCTCGAACGACTGGCCGAGGCGGTTCTGAGCTACTGGCACACCCCGCAACGGCTGCATATCGCCAAGCTCGCTCACGCCCGCACCTGCATCGCTGCCATCCGACGGCAGATCACCAGCCAGACCGAATCCCTCCGCGTGGCCTCCGAGTACCTAGAACAACTTGAGCAGATTCAGCACTGACGAGGAACCGCTATGTCCGAAACGCCCAATCCTTGGCGTGCGAGGACATCCGTCAATAGAGGTGCAATGAGTGCCGGATCCGGTCGATCAGCCGTGGAGTGTGCTCGCAGTCTCGGATGCATCGATATGGTGATCCGGTCAGTGAGGGCCAGGTGAGGCGGCTGGCGGCACTGCCGCTGGCGGTGAGTTCACGGCGGGTCGGGGCCTGGATCCGGTCGAGGAGGGTGGTCACCTGGACACCGAGCAGGTCAGCGACAGCAGTCGCATCGACTTCGGCGTCGTCGGAGGCGCTGTCGGCACGGACCGCGGCAAGGAAGGTGTCCATCGTGACCAGTGTTCGGGCGGTGTGACGGCGGATTCGTGCCTCGAAATGCTCGGCCGATTCTCCCCGGCGAGGAAGACGAACATAGTGCTCGATCTGGTGGGTGACGTGGTCGTGGGCTTCGATCTCCGTGAGGTCATCGCCGACGAGGATCACACCGTCTGCGCGCCCGAGCATCGACCCGACGCCTGGACCGAGGTCACCATAGATGATGTCCAGGCCGAGCCGATCGGCTCGGCCGTAGGAGTCGACACGCCGGAAAACACCGTGACCTGCTAATAGGCTGTAGTGGCGATTGCGCGTCATCCGGCGGCTTACTTTCGCTGTGTCGCGCTGCGGAACTCGGCGATTATGTTCCGGATCTGCCGTTGCTGATCCTGGGCCAAGTCACCTAGGTAGACGACCTCGTCGTCGGGAACAAGCGGAGCATGTCCGAACAGACTCAGCACACGGTCGGCGCGGTCTGTGTCGAGCCCGAGAGCAGCGAACCATCGGATCAGCACGCTGCGGCTGGGCCGTGTGGGACGTAGTTCGCCGCGATGATGAGCGCGGCCGTGCTCGATCTGCTCGACTCGCGACGAGGACAGGCGTGCCGCGTCGGCCATCTGTTGCCTCGTCAGGTCGGCTTGGATCCGGGCGTCTTTGAGGATCTGGCCCGCCGCACGCGCCTTATCGAAGTCGGTGACGGTGTCCTCCATACCCACGAGGCTAGCAGTGTTGTGTATCCGTTGGGCTCGTGCACACCGGCGGATCGCCATGCTACCCGCGGATGAAATCTGTCATATCCGCTGGTAGATGCCGATTTTTGAGCTTGGTTGTGTGATGGTTGTGCAATCCAAATCAGAGGGTTATTGTGTGTTGGTTGGTAACTCCAGGTGGGTTGCATCATCAGCTGACGCGACGACGGCCGAGATCAGATCCCAGTCTTACCAGCGAGAACGAGAAAGCCCGACCGCGACATTTCCCTACGCCATAGGGTCGCGGATCGGGCTCTCGATTAACCATGTCGAGAAGAAGGCCCACGCAAATGAACGCCTTGCAATCGACGGGTCGCGCCCATCGTACATCCAGACGCGAACACCGTCATACCTATCTACCACGGCTCGCTCACACGGCGATCGGCGGCGAAGCATTCCGCCCGGACAGCTACTGGATGCCTCGGCGACGAGTTGCCGCAGCCAGTCTCGTCGGGAGCGTTCTTGTCGGCGCGCTCCTGGCGGCCATCGTGATGCTGCTGATCCTGGAGGGGCTCGCCGGGACCGGCCTGGCCGCAGCCGTTGCCCAGCTGGCGCGGTGATGGCCGTGCCCGATCAGTCCGCTCAGCGCGCCGACGAGCTGACACTGCGCATCGCCGTCGCTGGGGTGCTCGGCACCGCCGCCACCGATGTCTTCAGAACGGGAAAGGCTGAGTTCGCACAGTCCCACCTGAGCGGGGAACGCCGAATCGTCACCTCTCACCGCCGGGACAGCAACGGTGACCCGATCCGGCTCGGTGCCGTGTCCGTCGTCGAGGGAAGCACCTCCGTCATGGTTACCGATCCGGCGGCCGTCGTGGCGTGGCTGCGCGACAACTACAACGCAGACCCTGAAGAGGCGCTCGAGATGGTGCCGCAGTTGACCCGGCAGTGGATGAAGACGGTCGAGCAAGCAGCGAAAGCTGCGGCCACAGCGGGCAAACCGCTACCGCCCGGTATCGCCGTCCACGTCGGTGATCCGCATGCCCGTTTCGAACGTCAGAAGGACGTCGACGCGGTCGCCGAGGTCGCCGCCATGATCCGTGACAAGGTCCTCGACCTCACTGCCGTATTGGCGCTGCCCGCCGCACCCCCAGCCTCGGCGGAGGAGACTCCATGACGGGCAAGGAGCGACCGGTCGACCGCCGCAGCGCTGCCCGCCGCGCCCGGGTACTGAGCCGCCGCGCCGAATGCGTCATCGGTGCGAACGGCCGCCGTTTCCATCCCCATGCCCCCTCCCACGGGTACAGCACCTACACCGGGTGGGGCTGCCAGTGCGACACGTGCAGCGCGGATATGACGCGCTACCAGGCTGATTACCAGCATCGCCGCCGGGCCAACGACGGCGAACCGCTCGGCCAGCGGGCCAAGCGCCAGCCAGAACCGCTCCCGCCGACCGAATTGCCCACCGCCGCCTAGACATATCCGACACATCGCATCGGCGTGACCGCCACACGGTCACGCCGGTCCCGACCATGCCTTTCGGAGACCGCATTCATGGCCGACCCCAACGATTTCGGCATCAAGACCCGCAGACCTACTGGCGCCGTGCCCTGGCCGCTGATCCTGCTCGAAGGTGAAGACAAAGCTGGAAAGAGCTGGGCAGCAGCACAATTCACCGCACATGAGGGCCTCGGCGAGAGGTTCTGGATCGATGTCGGCGAAGGAGCCGCCGATGAGTACTACGCCATCCCCGGCGCGGATTACCTCGTGATCGAGCACGACGGCACCTTCGACGACATCCTCGCCCAGGTGCGGGCTGTGCGCCGCCAAGCTGCCAGCGTCGACGTCGCCGACGGCGGAAAACCGACCCTGTTGGTCATCGACTCCATGACCAACATCTGGCAGCAGCTCAAGGAATGGACCCATCAGCGTGCCCAGAAGTCACGTTCGGGCCAGAGGCAGCGCGCCGCCGACCCGGACGCACCGGTCAGGGCCGCGCCCACCTTCTGGAACGACACCCACGCTCGCAACCAGACGCTGATGGATCTGCTGATGACCTTTCCCGGCATCGTCGTGATAACCGCCCGCGGCAAAGAGGTGTCCGCTATCGGGGACGACGGGAATCCGATTGAGGGACAAAGGGAATGGAAGGTAGAAGCATCGAAAAATATCGGGTTCGAGTCCACAGGATGGGTGCGGTTGCGCCGGACAGAGCCACCGACCGTAGTCGGTGTGCGCAGCGTCCACGCAGGAATCCGCCCAGGGGTGGACAAGCCCCTCGTCAAACCCGATTTCTCACTGGAATGGCTGATCTTCGACTACATGCGCTGCGATCCGGCGTCGGCGTACGTTCGCGATCTGAAGGTGTCGGAAGAGTCCACCCTCATGAAGATCGACGCAGCCACCGACCTGGACACCGTCGAAGAGGTCACCAAGGAGTTCCGCGCCATATACGGCCGTCAACTCCGCGTCGAACGTGCGGCAGCACAGCGCTGGCGATACCTGAAGGCACTGCGGGAGCAGGCCGCTGCTGAGGGAGAGTCATCGGGCCACACCGCCGACAGCGACTCCACCGATACCGAGCAGGCGACATGACCTCCACTGTTCTTGCTGTCTTGACCCTAGTCTGCACCGGATTCTGGGCCGGACGACTGTCCGTCGTCGCGTGGCCACCCGCCCGTCACGGACACGGAAAATGGGGAAACCTATGAGTCCCCGCCTGAATCGAGATAGACGCGACATCCGGTACGCGTTATCGACAGGCTGGCGATTCGACGGTCCCACCAAACGAGGGCATCTGCGATTCACGCATCCGCAGACCACCGACGTGCTCGTCCTGTGCAGCAAGACCGGTGATTGGCGCGCTGAGAAGAACGCTATCGCCTGGCTAAAACGGCATAACCCCCGACGAACCGGAACGAGTCGCGGCCTCACCTGAGCGCCTGCGAACAGCGTTCGACCTCGAACCAAAATCTGCACACCAACGAAACACGAGACACGCTATGGGACAACACATCATCGACGACCCGGATATCCGAGCACTCACACCAGCCGGTCAACATCTGCTGCTAATGCTCGATCAGCTCGTGCAGACGCAGACACCCACTCGGCACGCCGGGGTGCTGGTGTGGGAGCCCGATCACCTCGCCCGACTCGCGCACGGCTGGACCGCCGACCAGGTCGTTTCGGCAGCGGCAGAGCTGGAAAGCGCCGGCTTGGTGCTGGTCGACACCGCTGCCCGTGAGCTGTGGTTGACCCGCCATATCGGCACCGGGCTCGCGGTCCGGTCGCCGAAGATGCGGCCCGCCGTCGCGAAAGCGATCGCCCTGATCCGGTCGCCTCGCCTGCGGGCGGCGGCAGTCGCGGTCCTGTCCGGGCTGGCGTCGGCCAACCCGTCGGGATGGTTGCACCCGGATGTCGTTGCGGTACTCCGAATCGGCACCGATACCCCCAGCGATACGGTATATCGAAAGGCTTCTGATACCGTATCGCCCGGTAAATCTCGTGGGATATCCCCTAAAGGGGATACCCCACGAAAAGGAGACAAGAAAACCACTAACGTGGTTTTCTTTCGTAGCGGTCGGCGTGAAAAATTGTCCGACACGCCCCGATCGTCGTTGATTGATTTTGCCCCGTCGATGAAGGCCCGCCGCTGGGCGGCCTGCAAATGCCCATCGGTGGATATCGCGACCGCGACGGCTCAGTGGCGGAATTACAATCTGGCCGCCGGTCGGTCCTACGCCGACCCCGAGCGTGCGTGGTACGGGTGGATGCGCCGTGCTGAACAGCTGGCGAGTGTCCGCGTCAGCACCGGACGGCCGCTGCTGATCACCCATCTTGGTCCGACTCCGACGCCACCCCCAGCAGCGGTGGTTCTCGCCGGAGCCAGGGTCACGCCTGCGTCGACGGAGCACCGGCAAATGATGATGGCTCAGATACGGCGCACCATTTCCGGTATCTCTGCCTGAAAAAGTAATACCGAATTCCGGAATCAATGCGATTGGCTGTATATGTGTGCAATAATTTGAGTGGGTGAAATTTCCTACGCCAATACGGAGAGATTCGGCACCCAAGAATGATATCGAGAAAGGCCCACGCATGACTGAAACCGCCATAGCCGCCACCCGTGATGGAAGATTCGGCAAGGCGAGCTCGAAAAAGTTGGCACCTGTGATCAGCAGTTTGAGTATCGATCTCATCGATCATCTACCCGCCCGCGAGATCGCCGTCCGCCTGGGTGTTCCCCGCCATCCGGACTTGGTAGTCAACGCCGCCTCCACCGACAGTTACTGGCTGCACCTGCGCACAAGCGACGGCGAAGCGGTCACTTGGGAATCCACCTGGACTGCTGCCGATCTGGACGGCGAGACGATCGTGCAGACTGCCAACGGCACCTTCGCTGACCTGGTTGCGAGAATGACCGACATCCTCGGCCGCGCCGACCGTCTGCGCATCCCGGCCCAACCTGTACACCTCGAGATCTCCCGATGGGCGCTGCACTACCAGTTGACCAACGACATTCAGGCGCGGAAAGCGGTCGCGTCGTGATCTTCGAAGCCTCCGACCTGATCTCCCACCTCGCCCTGCATGTGCTGACGACCAATACCGTCGACCAGGATCAGCCGCCGGTGATGTTCGCAGTCCACGGCACCGCCGATCGGCCGTCCTTGGGGTGCAAGGCAAGCATGGCTGATTGCGCGCTCGAAGAACTCGCGGCGATCTTGCCGATTGCCGCGTCGGACATGCGGGACCATGCGGGCAGATGCCCAGCTCATCCCGGCCCGCTGACCGGATTCGGGCTCCGCCTGGAAACACGAGCGATCTGCACAGGGCATGACGACCGTCTCGGCTGTCCTGGCATGCACGATGTCGGGATCGTGTGGGTGGCCACTCGCTGGCGCGGATTCTGGTGGGTCGAACTCGAACACGACACAGGCAAGATCTTCCGCCGACCCTTCACACCGGACAACCTGACCGAGATTCCCCGAGAAATAGCCGACACCCTGACACGGTGTGCCCTCCAGCTCTGACCGACGGCCACACCCCGAAGCAAGCCGCCGACCGACTGTCGGCGCTGATCCGCTCGACCATCCCTCGATGAATCAGCACCGGGCCGCCTACCAGTGGTAGGCGGCCCGCATCAACCATCGCACTTTTGAGGACACCTGATGACCGATACTCCTTGGCCGATGGGCGATCTCGGCCCTGGCCTGTACACCCTGACCTCCCCCGGCGGCACCGGCTTGGCCGTGGTGACCGACGACGGCCGCCTCCTCGTTCAGTTGGACGACGTCGACACGTCGGCGCCGAGCGACAGGTGGGAGGACATGACCCAGATCTACCGAAAAGGCACCCGGTGGTCGTTCGTCAAGCACACGCGACCGCTGCCGGATCGCATGCGTGAGGCTGCGGAAACTCTCGGTGATGCAGAGACTTTCGGCCGCCAACACCTCGATGCGGGCTCATACGATCTCAGACTGTGGACGACGGACGATCTCCTACGGCTCGCCACCGAGTTCGAGAACCTGGACCGAGACCGGCAGCTTGCCTCGAGAGCCATCACCGATCTGCTTGAAGACATTCTCGAAGAACACGAAGACGGCCCGCCCGCACGGCAACAGGCGGAGCGCATCGCCGGAGTCCTAATGGAACACCCCGCCTTGTCGATCCGCCCGATACCACCGTTCTGATCCGTCGCCCTCGTAGACACCAAGAGCGCCTCTGCCGCCCGCACTTTCGAGGGTGGCAGGGGCGCTCTGCGATTCGATGGTCATCGGGGTTGCCAGGCGTTGATTCGGGCGGCGAGCCGGTCGAGGTAGCCGTCCTGGATGTAGGTGCGGATGTGCGCGGTCTGGTCGAGGTAGCCGCGGATACCGGCAGCGGCCTGTCCCCATGTACGGGCGGTCGCGAAGGGATGCATCCACCAGCCAGGATTGCCGGGCTGCCAGCGGTTTCGATTGAACCGATCGGCGAGATCCGTTGTCCACGACAGGTTCGCGAACGTCAACGCGGAGACACCATCGGCCAGCTGCCGCAGCGGCGAATCCGCCGGGCTGGAGGTGATCGCGTCGGCCGGGTTGGCCGCCTCCCACGTCTGGATGTCGGCCGGGTATGCGCTGTGCTGCCCGTTGATCCCGTACCCGAACTCGTTCGAGTCGATCGAATCACCCTCCCGTCGTAGAGGATTGGCGACCGTGGCAGCCCACGCGATCGTGCAATCGGGATACTCGCCGCGGGCTTTCGCCTCGAGGAAACGGGTCACCACCTCGGCCCCGAGGCTGTATCCGAGCAGGCCGACGAGGTCGGGGGTGGCTCGGACGGCAGTAGCGAGCGCAGCCAGCCCGGCTACCACGGATTCGTCCTCCGAGCAGCCGAGGACATCCGCGGTGTGGTTGGCGGGCCCGACCGACGCCGGATAGTCGACGTCGGGGCCGATGACGTATCTTGCGGGATCGAGCTGGCGGGTGACTCCGCGCAGCATGGTGGTTGGTGCGGCCAATGGTTCCCCGGTGCCGCGAACGGTCAATACAGTGATCACAATATCGTCCTGACGGATCCGAGCCCCCGGCTCAAGCCACGCGTACGAAGCCGCCCCCGGCGGTCGGGTTGTAGAAAAGTGAGTTGCTGACGGCCCAGACCGTGATCACGGTGCCCTGCACCACATTCGCGGTTCCGGACACAGATACGGTCGTCGTGCCGGACGGACCGATGGAGACGGGGTTGCTTGTCGCTATCACCGCATTGTCAACCTGGAGTTGCAGCGTGACCGATACCGGGGAGAAGCCGCCTGATCCGGTGAACGGCACCGACGCGGTCACCTGAGCACCAGCCTTTGGTGCCTGCGCGACCAGGCCGTCGCTGGTCACCGCGGATCCCGCGTACCCGGGATCCGGTGCCCACCCGGTGATCTGGGTGTAGCCGGAGGAGCTGAGGGTGTTCCAGGTGCCGGATTTCGTCATCGATGACGGCAGCCACCCCTTCGCCACCGTCGCTGACAAGGTGCCCGTCGCTGACTCGGCATAGGAAGCACTCGCGCGGGGCGTGTAACTCACGGCGGGAGTTCCGGTCGCGGCGGCGGCGTATCCGACCGGCACCGCGGAAACTGTCGCTGCTGTCGCGGTGCCCTCGCTCGTGGATGTGAACGCGGCAGTGATCAGCGAGACCACGGTCAGCGCGCCGGTAGCGGTTCGGGTGTAAGGCACGGGTTCTGCCACGGAGGCCGCCGCCGTCAGCGTGCCGGTGCCGGTCGCTGGGATCGACACTGGCGTGGTGACCATGTACGGGGCGGCTAGTGCACCGGCCGCGTTGAACCAGATGGTCGTGTTACTGAGGCTGCCAACCGTGTTGAACGGGGCCGAGGTCGCGACGATCGAGACGTCCCCGGCCGTGCCCGACGCCGAAAACACGGCCGCGCCTGGTACCGACGCTGTGGCGGCCACCGCCAGCATCGCGCTGCAGCTGCTCGCGGCGAGGACCGGGGCCTGCACGTACGGCCTCCACCCCGCGCACCCGCCGAACGCGGCGGCCAGCGACGCCGACGCGGACAGCCGCCCGATACCGGCGAACGCCGCGATCAGACCCGGCGCCAGCGCGACTGCACCGGCCGCACCGAACCCGGCGATCACACCACCGACCCCGGCCCTCACCGCCAACGAGCCCACACCAGCAATCGGCATCGCGGCAGTACCCGTCGCTGAGATTGCCCCGGTCAGAGCACCGGTCCCGGCTACCGTGCCCGACAGCTCGAGTTGCCCGGTACCCGCTACCGTCCACACTTGCAGGCCGGTGCTGTGGAATGCGACGACAGGCGCCGCCGACCCGGTGACAGTCGCCGTGGCGGTGCCCGATGCGTCGAATCCGGCTGGGACCGCGACGGTCGCCGCCCCCGTGCCGGACGCGGTGAACGCGGGCCATGCCGCGGCCGTTGCTGTGACCGTGACCGATAGCGCACCGCCTGCGCCGCAACCGGTGTCGGAGCGCAGCAGCGTGCCCGCTCCGGAAAATTCAGCTGGGACCAGCACCGCCAGCACCGCCTGGACGGCGGCCGCCAACTGCCCACTCCCGCTCCACTGTCCGGCCGCCGCGACCATGCCACCCGCTGCGCTGAATGATGCGAGAACCGCTGTGGTCGTGGGCATCACGACACCGGTGACCGTCAGCGATCCGGTCGCCGTGAGGTCGCCGGGCACGGTCGCCGACCACACCGTTGGTCCTGTGAGCGTCCCAGATGTGGTGCCTGCGAACACGCCGGTGGCCGTGACGGTCGCCGCCATCGTCACCGTGCCCTCGCTCTGCCATCCCAGGATCGTGGACGGAGGGATGTCGGGGATGGCCGCCCCGTCGATCGTGGCGATCGGTGGCGACGGCAGCACTGCGACAATCACGGGCACGGTGGTGAGCGGCACGGTGATCGTTGGTGGTCCCGGCAGCGGGGCGATCAGGGTTCGAGCGGCCGGGGCTGGCATCGCACTCCTCCTGTCGCGGCCGGGGCTGGGGAACGGTGATCAGCTGATGGTGAACGTGGGCGTAATCAGCAGGGTTCCCTGAGCGCCGAGAGTGGTCGGCGGGATCTGCACCTTGTCCAGGAACGTGCCACCCGAGGCCGCGGTCCACAGGCCCGCCCACCCGTAGGTGCCCGCGGGCAAGTTGATGGTGACCTGACTGCCGGTAATGCTGCCGTTGGCGGCAGCACCCCAGGTGGTGGCCATGCGCGTATACGCCGGGGAACCGTTCTGCGCCTCGCTCGCCCCGGTGGTGCCAGGGTCGCCGGTATGCACGCTGATGTAGGCGCCCAGCTGCGCATACGCAGTGCACAACGCATTCTTCGTCGGGTTGACCACAGCAATGGCCATGGGTCGCACTCCTATTCGGCTATCTGTATTAAGTTGTGGCGCAACATATTTCAGGTGCGCACAATGGCGCCCTCGTACCAGGCGTAGGTGGTCGAGGGGGTGGTGGGGAAGGTTGCCAGCATCGTGTACCGCGTGTTCACCGGGATCGAGTCGGCGGTGATCGACGGCACCGTCCACATAGCGGAGGTGGCGGTGACAGTGGCCCACCAGGTGCCCAGCGCATTGCCGGACGGATCGGTGAGCACGATCCCGATCGCCGTACCGGCCGGGAACACACCACCACTGGACGGCTGGATCGTCTGCACGAACGATGCACCGGTCGTGAGGGTGAGCGGTTCGATGATCGGCCGATACCCCAGGTAACCGGGATCGGAGGAGGTCACGGTGCGGCTCCTCCGTGCTCGACCTCGGCGCGCAGTTCCTCGGACATCTCCAGCGTCGGCAGCTGTCCCTCGCGCACGGCTTCGATGACCACCCGTAGTACGCCCAGCGCTTCGCGGAACAGGCCGGTGACCCGGTGCAGCTCCCGCACGGACTCCTCTTGTGCCGCTTCGACTCTGTCGAGTCGTCCTGTGACGCTGTCGAGTTCGGCGGTGACGCGTTCGAGGGTGGCCAGGGCCATGTCGTTGATGTCCTTGGCGACGGATACCTCTCCGCGCAGATCCTCCATGGGGGCGCGGCGGCGCGTCCGCAACCACGAGAAGAAGGAAGACACGCCGGTGCCGCCGAGGAACGTCGCAGTGGACAGTGCGACAGTCTCGACCAGCGGCATCTACACGTCCCCCGCGACAGCCCCCGCAGCCGCAGGAACGACCGGCGGGATCGGTGGCTGGTGCGCTGCGGCCTGGGCCTTGTCGACGAGATCGCCCACCGCTGCCGCGGCCTGCTCGACGAGCGGTTCGTTGCGCACCAGCCACACGTTCACGCTGCGCAGTACCTCGAGGACGGCGAGCACACCCCCTGCGGATCCCCAGATGTGGACGGGCGTGTACTGGGCCAGCGCGGCCACCGAGACGATCACCGAGAGCACACCCCCGATCGTGGAGACGACGGCTTTCGCGTTACGGGACAACACGGTTGCGGTTCCGCTCATCACGCCGCCTTCGCGTCTGTAGTGCTCGCGACCGGAATGCCGCTGGCCGGGGTCACCGGTGTCGGTGTGGGCGTGTCGGTGCCGAGCAGATGAGCCAGTGCGTCGACGGGGGTCCGGTTCTGACCCAGTGCGTTCTGGCCGAGCTGTGGCCAGCCCTGCGCGTTCGGGCCGCGCAACTGGTCCCAGATGTCGCAGACCTTCGTGTACAGGTCAGTCCACTGGTCGTCGGTGAGTGCCATGGGGTGATCTCCTGGTGTCGTAGGGGAGGGGAAGTCGTGGCAGCCGAGCAGCGCTGCCAGCTCGGCGTGGGTGCCGCGAAATGCGTTGGCGTCCACCGCATGACCGGCGACATCGGCCTTATCGGTGAACTGCAACAGGTCGGGGTTACGGCCGCCGAAACCGTTCCAGAAGTCGGTGTCATCGCCGGGGTACAGCTCGGCGGCGTAGCCGGTGCCGGTGACATAGCTGGACTGGATCAGCCCCGGCGCCGCGGTGAGGTCCGGGCAGCCGATCTGCTGCCAATACCAGCGCGGGATGTAGGACAGCTGGATCTGGTGGCCGCGCGCATTGACGGCGTTGACGAACGCCCAAAATGTAGAGATGTCACCGGAATTCGCTTCGAAGTCGACCATGGCGGCGACCCCGTCACCGAGATGAGAAGTGAACAGGTCGGCTTGGGCGTTGATGTCGCAGTCGCCGCGCAGGTAGTGGTATCCGGCCACCAGTAGCCCCTCGGCGCGGGCCGCGTCCCGGTATACCGGCCAGGTCGAGTCGACGAAGTAATCGCCCTCGGTGACCTTCGCGAAGACGAAGTCGAAGCCCTCTGCCTTCACTTGCGCCATGTCGATGTCAGGGCCGTTGTTGTTGGAGATGTCGATGCCGAACAAGGTCACGGGGTCCTCCGTATTCAGTTGTGCGGGAACAGGAATGGTGGTCAGCCGATGAGGGCGCCGTCGAAGTAGGTGCAGTAGCCCTGCCCGGAGCCCGCGATCTTGAGCGGGTAGTTGCCGGAGTCGGGGGCGAGATACAGGGCGGGGATCAGCTGGTCACCGGGGTTGAGGTAGATGATGTTGGTGGCCGCGACGCCGTAAACGCGGCCTCCGGCCGCTCCGACCGTGTCGGCGAGGTAGCCCATGCGGGTGACCTGGTCGCCGGATGCGCCATTGGGGAGCAGCGAGAAACCGGCCGCCGCCCCTTCGGGCGTATCGGAGGGGAACAACGCGCCCATCGATACCAGGTACCAGCCGGGTTTCTGGATTTTCACGATGCCCTGATCGAATCCGGTGAACGACACGTTCGCCATCTGCCGGACGGTGTCGAAGGTTCCGGCGGGCAACTTGAACCAGCCGGATCCGGTGTTGCCGGTCGAGCTGGGTGTGGCGCTGCCCTTGAAGATCGACCATCCGGTACCGAGAGTCTGCGGCGGGCTGGTGTCGGCGGCCGCGAACGACGCGGCTTCCCAGCCGACGGTGACGTTGCCCCACCCGTCGATCGACTGCCGCGTCAGCAACCCGACGCTGCGCGTGCCCGCGCCGGTCGGCACCTGCCCGATGGTGTCGGTGTGGGTGAGGACCGGTGTCGCGTTGCGGGAGAACGTGTAGGTCGACGCGGACACGGCCAGCGACAACGTATCTCCGGCGGCCAGCAGAAACTGATCGCTGCCGATGGAGGCCCAGTCGGTGAAGGTCCACCGGTTGCCGGTGTAGGTGCCGTAGCCGAGGTTGACGCTGTGGATGAACACGTTCGCGTACACGAAGCTGGACATGTCGGGGGCGGCGCGCACGATCAGCCCGGTGTACGCCTGCGAATTCGGGTCGCCGTACCCACATACCGTGCTGGCCGTGTGGTTGTCGGTGGCCATCACGGTCTGGTGCAGTGCCCACCGGCGCCCTGCGACAGCAACCCTCGGCGGTTGGGCAGCCATCCCTGCCCCGTATTGGTCGGTCATCCAGGGCGCGGTCCCTGCGTCACCGCCGAGGCTCCAGCCCGGCCCCAGCGAGCCGGACAAGCCCGGGGGGAAGCCCGGTACGGTCACGGCATTGCCGCCGGTCTGCTGTTGCTGCTGCTGATTCTGGATCGCGGACACTGCGCTGTTGGCGGTCGCTTGCGCGGCCTGCGACCCCCGCAGCGCCTTCTTCGCCTGGGCATCCAGATTGTCCGCCCATGCGGTCATGAACCCGAACGGTTTGAGGCCGAGGATATCGATGCCGGCGAGCGCGCGGCAGATCAGAGCACCGAACTCGTCGATCGCGTATTCCTGGAAGTTGCCCACCGAGCTGCCGAAGTTGTTCATGGACGCCAGCACCGGTTGCGCCAGCTGCTGCTGCACCGACTGCTGGTTCATCCGCGCCAGCTGCGACAGGCTCGTGTTGGTGTAGCCGCCGTCGGGGTGCGGCCGGTACTGGGTCACCGGCCCGGCTCCCAGCCACTCTCGGACGCATTCACCGGCTCATCGGCCGGTGCGGCCGTGCCGACGCTGGCTTGGCGCAACGCATCGGCCGCACCCGCCTGTCGCGCGGCCTCCAGCAGGTGATTCAGGTTCCCCGCCTGGTGCAGCTGGGCGACCACGGCCGCCCGCTCGTGGTGCGACAGGATCGCCATATCCGGAGCGGTGACGGTCGGCGGCCGCGGCGTCCCGGCCTCGACCCACCGGCCCGCGCCGTTGATCCAATGATTCTGACCGCGCGACGGCGGATGCCACTCGCGGGTCTGGTGTTCCGGGTGATGACGTAATCCCAACTGCCACAAGTGTTCCGACCACTGTTCCAGCACATTCGGATGTACCAGCAGCGGCACATTCTGTTTCGGGCCGGGCAACCCGACCAGTGCCCACACGAACGCTTCGCGCGGATTGCTGGGGTCGCATTCGTGCTGTTCAGGCACGGGCATACCAAATCACTTCCCTACCAACATGTTCCGAGACGAAAAGTCAGGCGACACCGAGGTCGTGCAGGTCTCCCACGACGTCGGACAGCATTCGCAGCGCCTTGCTCATGGGCTCGTCGTCGTTGTTGCTGCCGATCGTGATCTGCCACTCCGGGGCCGAGGTCCGCGACCATGCGCGCACCAGCTCCGACACGCGCTCGACATAGATCTGGCCCGGCGGCATTCCTTTCGCCGTGCTGCCGATCCGGTCGCCGAGGAAAAAGTGACCTTTCCCGGTCTCGCCGACCAGAAACGGGGCGCCGTCGGCGATCGTCATCTTGTGCACGAACCGGCGGCGTGTCTTCCACAACGCCGCGGCGAGCGTCAACACCGACGACAGTGTGTACGCCTTGTCCGGGCTCTGCTCGAAGTACTCGAAGTAGTGAGACCATCCGGCCGTGTACGCGCGGCCTGCGTCTTTGTAGGACATCCAGGCGGCGATGGTGTCCATGTAGAACGGCCGCAGCAGGGTATCGACGATCTGCCCAGCCGCCGCCAGCCCGTACGCCTCGCCGAGGACGGCCGCAGCGGCCAGGTCGATCGAGGCTTGGATCCCCACGGAGATCAACTCGTTGACCATGGACAGGCTGTGGCCGCCGGTCAGCATCTGCACCGCGGTGAACGGCCAGTACTCGAACTGCGAGGACTGGATGCCGGTGTGCGCGCCGGGCCGGTACACCACCCACGGCACGCCCGGCAGGCTGCCAAGCCAGCCGGGGGTGCGGTACTCGTCTGGGGCGTCGGGGTCGGGCAACACATAACTGGATTGCTCGAGGAAGTCGTTCGCGAGCACTTGGGCGGTGTGGACGAGGCCGGTGAAGGCGTCGCCGTGCTCGGCGGTGCCCGACCACGCGTCCTGGGCGATGATGTCGACCACCAGGCAGCCGTTGCGCAGTACCGCGCCGGGCCACGGTGGCGGGTCACCAGCCAGCCAGCGGCGGGTCACGATCCGCAGCTGCGCCATGTCCAGGGTGTCAGCGGCGGCGACCATGAAACTTTTCCACCGTGACCCGAAGACGGTCCACAACGAACCGTCCGCCAAGAAGTCGGTCGGCGTGACCACGATCGGCCACGTCGACTGATCCAAATCGATCCATTGACGCACGTCGAGCGGGTCGTCCGGGACTGCCCAGATCGACGAGGAAAGCCGGAA
Organism: Nocardia terpenica; assembly: GCF_013186535.1. NCBI lineage: Bacteria > Bacillati > Actinomycetota > Actinomycetes > Mycobacteriales > Nocardiaceae > Nocardia > Nocardia terpenica. Next base: position 1,517,489 of record NZ_JABMCZ010000002.1, on the reverse strand, counting down.
AATCTGGAGGAACACGGCCGTCTTCAGCGTCCACACCGAGGGCCCGAACAGCACGAATTCGCGCGGCACCTGCACCAGCGCCGGAGTCAGAGGATTGCTCCAGCAGTAAATAAATTTCAGCTCCTGAATCGAATGCAGGAACGTCAATTCAATTGTGGTGACACCTTTGTCGTCGGTTTTGATCGCCGCCTTTTCCAGGCGACCGTCCCATCGAGATCCGTTGCGGTCGTCACAGGTGATGTGCACGTTCTGCTTGGCGCGCCCGTACGGGTCCACTGTCCACTGCGCCAGATGGTGATCCCAGGGCAGCACCACTGTGCCGGTCCCGGCGTCGTTGAGCAGCCAGCGGAACTCGGCCGAGACCTCCCCGGCGATCACGCCGCGCAGATTCCAGTCCCCGTCCCACAGCCGCAGCATCGGCCGGGCGAACCGTGCGGCTTTCCGTCCGGCCTTCACCTGCTGCGCCGCGCAGAAGATCCGGGGAAGATCAGCGACCGCCGTCACCGCGGCACCTCTCCTATTCAATTGTTGTGGGACTCAGACCTACTGAAGGCCCCACGGGCGCGACCAGTTCCGGTTCTGCACCACCATCACCGACGCGCCTGGCAGCGCATACGTCACCGACACCGGCAGCTGCGTGGGCGCCGTCCACGGAGGCACCGGGTACAAGAAGGTGACGCCGTTCATCCAGGCCCACAGCGGGGTACCGTCGGCGGACACGATCATTTCCTCGAGCGGGTCGGTGTCGACGGTGAGGTCCTGGCCGGCGATGGTCAGCGGCAGCGTGATCACCCGATGCGCATCCGCCACTGCCCGGCCTTGGGAGTTGTCGCCGAACGAGAAGTCCGGCAGTGTCCATTTGCCGGGTGCACTGCACACCCACTTCAGCCACATCGGCTGATCGGTCGGATTGCTGATACGGACTGTGCCGGAACCGATCTGGCCGCCGCTGGTGTCGATGTTCGTCGTCCACGTGGCGGTCGCGTCGGCCTCGACCCACCACGGGTTGCCCGCTGTGCAGGTCATCACGACCTGCCCCCACATCTTCAGGTGCGGGTCGTGCACCGGCTTGAACTCCGGCTGCTGAGCCAGCCGCAGCCGCAGCGACCGCGCCCCATATTGGGTGGTGATCGTCAGAATGGAGTCGCGATCGTAGGCCCACGCCTTTCTCCACATCGAATCGACCAATTCCCAAGGCCGACCTGGCATCTCGAAGACGTTGACGCTGAAAATCAAGTCTCTCTTGTTGATTCGATATCCGGCGAAGCTGGACCCGATCTGGAACGCCGACTGCGTCCAAATCGTGGTGACCGGCGCGTCGTACAAGCCTGCTGGGCTGCTGCCCAATTGGACTCCTTCTCGGCCCGAATGCGGACCGGAGACCATCCACTGCGATCCGTCGACCCCGGTGACGGTGATCGTCGCCGCCGTCGGTGCCATACGCGCCCCTCTATTCAGTTGTTGTCAAAGAGTCTCGAATGCCCTGCTGCAGAACCTGTTCCGCGCCGGAACGATCCGTGCGGAGTCAGAGCGAATTCAGATCGAGATCCACAGCAAGGGACCGCTGACACGAATGTTCAGCCGGGCGAAGCTGGGCATTCGACTGCCATCAGGCGTCCGGCTGTTCGGCGGTGACCGGCTGGTCGACGCCACCGGAAATCCGGTGTGCGTCAATCTCGCCGGTCAGCTCGCCTGGCCGCTCACTTTCGCCATACGCCGGTATAGGTGAGCGCCCGGCGCTGGTGGAACAATGCCAGCTGGCTGACGATGTCGTCGCGGTCGATGCCGTGCATGTTCACCGTCATCGAGTGATCGATATGCTGGTCACCGCGACCACCGGGTGTGACCGGTACCGGCCGTGTGGCCAGTTGCTGGGTCCGCAGCAGCCCCAGGAGAGCGGGGTTGCCCTGGCGCAGATCCTCCAGTAGCCCCAGTACGCCGGGGCGGTCGACCACATCGCGGGGGACGACGAACTCGTGATGTTGCAGCAGCGCTGCGTGCCCGTCCCAGCCGTCGGCGGCCGGGTCGTCGACCAGGCCACCGGACCGGTATGCGTGCGGGGTGCGTGCCTTCCACGCCGCCAATGCGGCGCTCGGCGTCCCGTAGCGGCCCTTGATGTACTTCTCCGCGCCGAGCGTCTGCGTGTACGGGTCCGGTGAGTCGGTGCCGGATTTGTCGGCCGACAGTCCGAACAAGCCACCCGCGTGCGACGCTTTCCACTCCGACGAATCGGTGACCAGCTCGTACAACGCTGTCCACTCCGGTCCCTGATCCCAACCATCCGCTGCCACAGCACGTTTCACCGCGTCCACAGCGTCCTGCACCGGGTGCGCGGCGCCGTTGTCGGCTGTGGCTGCCGCATCGGCCGTCGCCTGCGCACGGTTGACGGCGTCGACCATGAGCCCGGTCCGGACGACGCCCGGCAGATCATTCGGCACCTTGGCCACGTTCAGCACATCGCCGAGCATTTCCCCGGCACCATCGGAGAGCGCCTTCGCGAACCCGCCCGCAGCACGCGCGACTGCGGCCTGCGCCAGGTCAGGATGCGCGAATCCCGCGTACCCGCCCGTGGCGCGATACAAGTCACCCAGCACGCCGTCATGACCGGGGTTGCCGAACTGGCTGGCCAACGCATCCGTCGTGGCATCGAACGACGCAGCGTCAGCGCCGCCCGCAGGCAGCGCGCCCTCCGCATCACCGCGAAGGACACGCATCAATCCCAGCTGCGCCCCGTACGAGGCCAGCCCAGTCCACGTAGTCGGCAGCGAATTGAAGTTCGGCCCAACCGGCTGCGACGCGATCTGATCGGTCGTCGAATCCTGCTGGTTCTGAGCAGCCGCCTCCGTCCCGGCACCCCCCGTGCTGGGGCCAGCCGTGTTCGCGGGGGTGGGCTGCCATGGTGGTGAAAACAGCACGGGGTCAACGTGGTACCGGTTCGTGAACTGGGACGAGAACGGTGAGGCCGCCGCTGCGCCCAGCCGTAGCGTCTCGCCTGGCTGGCGTTCCTCGATACTGACACCGAGGATCGACGCCACCATGTGGTCGGCATTCGTACCGATCACGAACAAGTCGCTCGGTGACGCGCCACCGATCACACCCGGCCACTGTCCGGCCAGCAGGCTACTCGTCGTGCCGAGTCGGGTGGTTGGCTGAAGGACACCCATCGACACCTGTTGCAGCATGCCGACTTCACCGGAGCAGTCCGCTCCGGCGGCCGACGAGCCGCCCCACATATACGGCGTGTTCGGATGATCGCGCGCGTATTGTAGGGCGTTCGCCGGACCACCTGTCCCTGTGAACGCACCTGACTGAGGTGGTGCGCTCGCCGCCGGGCTCGGCGGGGCCGGGGTCGACGGTGTGGGGGTGTGGGCGGCGTGGTTGGTCGGCTCGTGCGCGGTTCGCAGGGTAGTGGTGTCGTCGACGAATCCGACTGGGCCGCCGTCCTTCAAGCCTGGCACCAACGCGGCCAGCAGGTGCCGCACTTGCGGCGATACCGTGCCGTTGTTGATCGCCTCGAGCAGTGGCAGCCAGTCGGCGGTCGCGGTTGCTCTGACCACGAATTCGCCATTGGACAGCCGTCGCAGGATCGCGTCGTCACGTGGACCGCCCGGCCCGGCAACGGGGCCGCCGTCGGCGTTGCCAGCAATCACCGGTCCGCCGTCGGCGTGGCCGAAGAAGGTCTCCGACGCCTTGCCGAGCACGGTGCCGATGATGCTGGAACCCAGGTCGGTGACCTTGCTGTGCAGCTTTCCCAGCCAGTCGAAGATCGACGCGAAGAACTCGATCACCTTCGACATCGGTCCAGCCATATCGGCCCACGCCCGAGTCAGCGGGGGCAACACTTCAGCTGCAAGTCGCGCTAGGTCCGGCAGAACGGGCGCGACCGCGACGAACAGATCGGTGAATGCTTTCACCAGACTCGGTAGCTCAGGCAGGATGTTCTGCAACGCTTGGAGCAGCGCTTGCCCGATCTGATCAGCCATTGTGGCGAGAACCGGGGTCAGCTGGCGCATCCCCTCGGCCAGGATCGGGACCACCGGCTGCAGCCCGTCAGCGAGTGCCTGAATGACTGGTAGCGCGGCCTTGGCCAGCGACGACAGGTTCGTCGCCATCGTCGTCAGGATCACCGACGCCAGTTGCGCAAGCGGCGGAATGATCGGCGCGACCGCGGTCGCGATATCGGCGAACGCTTGCGCGATCGGTGGCAGCGAAGGCGCTAGCGCTGTAATCGCTTGCGCCAGTGCGGAGCCCAGCGTTGATACGAGCTGGCCCAAAATCGGCATCACCGGGCGCAGGGCATCGCTGAGCGAGGACATAATCTGGCCGGTGACCGGGAGGATCATGTTCAGCGCGTCGACGAACGCCCTGGTGAATCCGCCGATATTGGTGGATTGCAGCAGCGTGCCGAGGGTGGTGAAGAACTGGCCGAGCCCCGGCCCGGCTTGCACCGTCAGCTGAATGAACGCGTTGGTCAGGCCGGTAACCAGCGGGGCTATCGAGCCGAGCATGGCGCTGACGCTGGCGACGAATTTCTCTGCGACTCCGGTGCTTTCCAGCCGTGTCAGTAGCCCGTCGAGTTCGGCGAACGTTCCCCGGAGGGCTACATTGAGGCCGCTGGCGATCCCGGACAGACCGGTCCGGAACGCAGGAAGCTGATGGTCGGCGAGCTTGTGCAGCGACCCGCCCAACTGGTCGAACAGCGCAGTAGACACGGACTGTTGCAGGTTGTGCCACGCCGGGGCCAGGGAATGCACCTGCTCGAAGAAGTCCCGCGCCGCCGGGGTCAGCTTGGCGAGAGCGACCTGCAACTTGTCCTCGGTCTCGGTCGGCCCCATCGCTCGATGCAGCGCCAAAGCCGCCTCAGCGGCTCGGATTTCGGCTTCCTGCACGCCCTGCACAGCGAGCAGGACCGCGTGCTGTGCGTCGCCGTTGGCGCGAACCGCGTCCTGCACCGTGCGCGATCCCCCCACACCACGCTCGTTGGAGATCGCGGTATCGACTCGCTGATCACCAGTTTTCTGCTCCGACTCCTTGTAGCGCTGCTGTGCCTCACGGAGCCCGAGCTGCGCTTCCTGGATATCCAGAGCTGACGCACCCGGCGTCATCCGGACCTGCGTCAGCCTCTGTCGTGCCCGCGCTACCGCCAGCGCCGAACCTTCCTGCGCCAGTTCGGCATCGGTGAGGGCATCGTTCTGGTCGCGGACCGCGCGGGTGGCGTCCTTGTAGGCATCGGTGAGATTCTGCTGCGCCAGCTTCGCGGCCTCCTGGCTTTCCCCTACCCGGTGATGCGCCTCGGCAAGCTGCTCGTTGGCGTGCCGCACACCGTCGACGGCGTCGCGGATCCGAGCGGCCCGCTCCAGCTGCGCAAGCGGGTCACGGTGCTCCTCGGTCACCGCGGTCTGTGCCTGAAACGCCTCCCGCAAGCCATGCGCGCCGATAACACCGGCCGCGCCAGCAGCAGCGAGCCCCCCACCGAGCGCACCGATCGCACCGACACCGCCACCGACCACGCCCGCGATCGACGCGAACAATGCAGCCGACCGGGCGGCCTCGCTGAATCGATCTGCGACAGACCGGATCTGCTCGATCAGCTGATCGAAGCTCGCCTGACTGGCGTCGTCGGCGGCCTTGCGGAACTTCCGCATACCGTCCTCGGCGTCCTTGAGCCGCTGCCGGGTCTTGTCGGCGTCCTGTTCGGAACGCCTGCGCGCCGCCTCGGCAGCCTTGCGCTGGTCGGCTTCCGCACGTTCTTCCGGCGACATCGACGACCGGGATCTGCGGGAGGTAGGCCGCTGGGGTTCAGTGCCGACGACGACCGGCTCGCTGGCCTTGACTCGTAGTTCGTCGAGCTGCACTTCGGCCACCGAAGTGTCCAGCACGACTGGGATCTCGTAGCGCGGGATCAGCGAATAGAACTCGCTCAGCTGGCTCTCTGCCCGCTTCAAATCCATGTCCGCCGTGATGCGGGAGGATCCCGGCAGCTGGTCGCCGAGCGCCTGGCTGTCGAGTTCGGGCGTGATCTGCACGGGCAGCGTGTGTTTGGCCGCCAGATCCTTCCACCGGTCCTCCATGTCGGTGGCGAAGCGTTCGAGGTCGGCATTGACCCGAACTGGCATCGAATTGATCGCGGCCAGCTCGGCGGCAAGCTTCGCTTCGATGTCGTCGTCGAGCTTGGCTTCGATAGTCAGATAGCCGGTGCCAGCATCGAACGCCGAATAGTCGGCGACCACTGTGGTTTCACCGCCCGTCTGTATTCAGTTGTGGCTCAAGGCATCCTGCAGAAGCTGTCAGATACACAGGAACTTGTCGCCGCGTTTCAACTAACCGTGATCTGTGCGGTCAGGCCCGCGCCGAGGGCAATGCCTGCCCCGTTCTGATGCAGAAGTATGTCGACCACGTCTCCGGAGGCAAGTTGCGGCGCCACGACGACCGGGACGGTGAGCGGGATCTCGGCGCCCAGATTTACGCCCGTCGTGAGAGTGAGTGTCGCGAAGGCAGCGACGACGGAACCGCCGCGGATCTGGCGCACGGTGATGGTGACGTTGTTGGTGGCAGCGCCGGTCACGGTGGCATATCCAGCTGGCGGGCACACCACCACGCTCGACACCGTGACGCCAGTAAAATTCTGCGGTTCGAATACACCAGCAACGGTGATCGCGTCCGCGCCGCCTGCCGCCTGCGCGGGCAAGGTGGCTTCGAAGATCGACATCGGGAATTCCTCTGGATGAGACGGTGGGGTGAACAGATCGATCAACGCCTGCATGGAGGCGGTACGCCGCTGCTCACGAACTCGATCGACGGCAGTCTCCGGCCGCGGCATCGGTGTTACGTGCGGCGGATCCGCTCCGGCCGCGGCGACGATGGCGGCCTGCACGCCCATCAGGGCATCAATGATCGACAGCAGCAGGTACGTATCGATGCTGTAGCCGACCGGCGAGATACCAGCCCGGTCGTGGTCGGTGTCGGCTTCTGCGTCCTCGCGGTTGAGGAGCTGCTGCGCCAGTTCCTCGTCCAAGGCCAGTGCTGACTTGTAGTGGGATTGACGCGGCAGCCGGTCCTTGAACCGCCACACAGTCCGCCAATCACGGGTACGAAGATAACTGGGCCCGAATGCGTCTCGGACATCGATGCCACGCTCGAGCAGGTCGTAGTCGAGCGCGTCGCCGAAGGAGTCCCAGAACTCTACGAGCCCGACGATCCCCCCGGCAGCTCGCGAGCGCCCTGCCCGAAGAAGTGCGCATACAGGTCGTTCTGAAAGGCGAGCCACTCATCCAGCGGTCGGTCGTCGTAGAGCGCGATGATCGCGGCGAAGTGCTCCCCGAGCAGAATCTTCAACTGCTCGTCGTCGCTGTTCGCCTTCCTGATCGCCCGTGACTGCGCCAGGGTGAGCGGGGGAATCGAGATCGCTTCGGTCAGCTGGTACGGGCCGCGGCGCGTCGCCGACAGTTCCTGCTGCAACTCGTAGAAGCGGCCGACCTGGACGTCGGCGCGAGATGTCTTGCGGGCGGCCATATCAGCTGCCGATCCGCCACACACCGGAGCCGTCGACCACCGACACATCGGGGGAGTTGTCGGTCTGGCCTGCGCCGACGCGTGACTGGGCGGGGGACGGGTAGTACTTCGACAACGCGTCCGAGCCGGGATAGATGGTGTGATCGGGAGTGGGAGCGTCGGTGATCGGGGTCGCGTCGGCGCGGGCGGCGGGGATCGCGGTCTGGCTCATTTGTTGTCCTTCACTTCCGTTGCAGGGATGGGAGATACGACCGGGACGGCGGCCGCAGGTGTGGGGACGGTGGTGCGGGTCGATGTCGTCGAGACGGGCGGCGCTTGCGGCGGCTCGGCGAGCGGAGCGACTGGTTTGTGGCCTTGCCCGTAGACGGCGTTGACGTAGGAGGTTGCGTCGAACACCTCGTAGGTGCGGGTTCCATCGCTTACCTGGACCGGGTATTTCGTTGGTACGGCAGGCATAAGGCTCTTTCGTCTGGTAGAAATCCAGGGTGGTATCGAGAATCGCTGCCGCCGTGGCGGTTTCAGCGGCGGCAATCCTGCTGACCGGATGCGGTGGAGGCGGTAGTGGCCATCCGGTCGCCATACCCACATCGGCCACTACCGCTCCGGGGGCTCCTGCGACGCCGCCACCGGTCGAGACGGCCAGTACGTCGGCGGCGGCGAACAGCACTACAACACCGTCCGCCACAACCGAGGGTGCGGCATCGGTGACGCAGTTTCCGTGCTCGAAATACCGTTCGCTGGCGGCGACCTATCGGGAACAGGTGCCGAACGCGAGTGACGCCGAGATCCAGACGTTCATGATCGGGGCGGTACAGCAGTCTCCCGAGTGGGCGACGCTGACAAGCGAACAGCGGCAGCAGGTCGTCGATGCCATTCACGCTGACGTGAACTGCTGATCAGCTGACGGTGACGGTGCAGGTGCCGGTCGCGGTGGCACCGCCCGCGGGGGTATAGGTAGCGGTGATCGTCGCTGTCCCTGCGGCGATACCAGTGACGATCCCGGCGTTGGAGACGGTGGCGGTGGCGGTCGCCGACGATGTCCACGCGATGGTGCCGGTGACAGGGTTGCCGAGTTGGTCGACTACCGTGATCGGTATCGATGGCGCGCCGCCGTGCACGACGGTCAGTGTGTTCGGAGACAGGCTCAGGCTGGTGACCGGATACGGGATACCCGTCTTGGCAAGCAACGCCTTCCAGCCTGCGCCACCAAACCCGTGCGCCACCGCGAACCCGGCGACATCATCCTTGAATGCCGTGAGGGTCAGCTTCTGGCTGGTGAGTCCGGTCGGCACCCAGTTCTCGCCGCCCCACTTGGTGACGGCGACCTTCGGCATCACCTTGTAGATGTAGATCGGGTTCGAATCAGTACCGTCCTTGCCGATCACGATCGCCGAGTAGTAAACGATCTGCGGAGCCGACGGCTGCGCGAACAGCACCTCCCCGTTGATGCCGCTGGCCTGGATGGACTGAAGGGCAGCGTTCGTGGTGAGAGCGATCGTCAACGCGTTGGTCTGCTGCGGCTCGAACTCCAAGGTGGTGGTGTCGTCGACAATGTCATCCCTGGTGGGCTGGAGTTCGCCGTACGACTCGATCGGCGCAGCCGTCACGTTACGCGCGAACGCGACACCACTTTTCTTGTCGATCAGGCCAACCGACAGGTATCCGGTCGGGAGCGGCTGCAACGTCGCTGTGTTGTCGGTGAACGCGGTCGGGGAGGGGGTGTACCACGGTGCGAGGAATACGGCCGCATCCAGGGGTTTCAGCAGCAGGGCGCGTTGTGCGTTCTTCAACGTCGTCAACGAGGTGCCGATACCAGCCACGAAGGGCTCCAATCAGTATTCAGTTATGTATTCAGTTGTGGCGTAGCCGATTTCACAGCTGTCGGCGCGCCTCCATCCGGAACGCGACCTCGACGGTGCGGTTCAACGGGTCGAGATCGGTCACCTCGAGCTGTCCGGACATCTCCTCGACGTAGTCGACGAGTACCCCGTTGACCTGATCTCCGGGGCAGGCGAGCAGTGCTTCACGCACTTGGGAGGCCAACTGCTGCGATAGCGCCCGGGTAGGGGCGAATGCCGTGCATTGCATGAGCGCGGTGTCGGTGATTGCGTTCACGTCCAGACCACCGCCGACTCGGCGCACGAGGACTAGCGGCAACAGGGCATCCAGCGCCTGCATATCCGGTGGCAGAGCCGAGCAGGTGTAAGCGAGCGGCGTCAGCAGGTCGACACACACCTGTTCCCAGTCCAGAAACGCGCCCGGCACCGGATATCGCTCGCTGATCGCGGCCGACAGTCGCCCGGCGCCGTAACCGGCGTCGGGGACCGTCTCCGACACCGCTGTTAGGGTCGTGTCTGTGAGTTGACCAGTCACGGAATGCGTTGCGGGACTGGTCATTACGCTTCCTTGATGATGGGACGGGCACGTAGCAGCACCCGCTCGGGCGCGCGGGGTCCGGCCCGGCTCGATCCCAGCTCACGCCATTTCGCGTAGCGGCCGGAGACATACACGATGCTCTGCTGAGCGCCATTGTCGGGATTGCGGCTGTCGATCACCTGGACATGACTGGCGTTGTATCCGGTCACGATGATGCTGTTGGTGCGCCAGATCCGGGCTCCCGCTTGGGCTTTCCGATGCACGATGGCATGTACCTTCGGGCCGAAGCGGGGTATGTCGCGCAGGTTGTTGCCTTTCGGGTCGTACCGCACGAGGCACCCCTTTCACGAACACGGTGGTGGTCAGCTGTAGAAGACGGCGTGGATCCTGGTGAACGGTTGCCAGCCGGTGAAAGCGTTTGTCGGGCATTCCGGTTCGGCCAAGACGTGCAGCAGCACAGACCCGGCCACGGTGAGCACGCCGGGCGGCACCAGCAGCCGGTCAGCTTTGCGCACATCCGATCCGGGTGGCGCGGTGATGTCGAAAATCGTCTCGTTGCGGAGGTCGCGCGGCCCCGCGGTCCCGTGTGTGGCCTGCCCGGACTGCCAGGCCATCGCGGCCGGTCCGATCATGTGGGACGGCGCGCGATTGGTGTCCCCGTGCACGTCCTGCGCCGGGCCGCGCATCACGCCGAGCATGACGCCGAAGGCGAATGTCAGCGGCAGTGTCTGCGGCATCAGGTCACCACACTTCAGTTCGCAGCGTCATCAATCCGGCGTTGCGGAGGATGTCCACGCTGGCGTCGCACAGCTCGGTGACCGCGGTCTCCAGCCATTGCGCCGAACTGCTGGTGTCGTAGGACACCGAGCTGCCCGGAACCGTCTGCGATGAGATGAACCGCGGTTGTCCAGTCAGCTGCGCATCCGGGTTGATGCCTGCGGTCACCCAGAACACCACCTGCTGACATGTCGCATCGCAAAATGCTTGCGACACAGCCGGATCGGATGGCTTCCCGGTATCGGTGCCCGCCGGTGCGGACGCGGGGGGCGCGCCCCCGGCCGGAAGCGGGTAGGTGAAATACCGATCCAGGCGGGTTGCTCGGGTCACCAGGTTGGAGGCGTGACGCAACAGCAGACCTGCGGTTGCGGGCGTCGACGGCAGCCATGGCGGTGTCCCGTCGGCATGGGATGCGGTGAGATCGACCGCGGTCGCATAGATCAGCACCCCGACTCCGTATTCAGTTGTGTGGGAATCTGTTTCGCCGAAAGGCGACGTTGCGGGCGATGTGCGCCGCCTGCATGAAGGGATCCAGGCGGGGGACACCGACGGCTCGGTACCCGTCGAGCAGGTGCGCAGCCGTGGCCACCACCGTGAGCGTCCACAACACCGGGTGCCGAACGTGGATACGGCGCCGCATCGGTCAGCATCTCCCCGTCTGGAGCCGCCGCGTCATAGGCGATCCAGGCGAGGGTGAACGAGGCGAACACCGCGCCGCCTCGGACCCGTGGCGGTTTCACCGCACGGGCGCGGCAGCCTTCTTGCCACGCGCGCTACCCGAGACAGTTGCCGAGTCCGGTGCCGAGGTGGCGGCCAGCTCATCGAGATTGTCGACCGACACGAATCGTGCCCACTTCTCGAAGTAGGCGCGATGCTCGTCATCGACAGGCTGGTAAACGTTGCCCGTGATGGTGTCGCGATAGTAGTCGGCCATCAGGCGAGCGCTCCCTGGACCAGACAGGCCCGGTTCGGGTCGAGGACCTGGACGCCATAGAGGGTGTCCAAGCTGACGATCGTCTGTTTCTGGAGGATGTCGTACTGGTAGGCGACCCTCACCGACAAGCCGCTGTAGGACTGGACCGATGCGAAGCTGCCGGGAGCCAGCTCCAACGGTGCGGAAGCGAAGCAGAATGCCGACTGGTGAAAGGCGACACCGGCCTCGGTGGTGGGCAATCCGCTACCCGTGGCGGGCGCGCTGGTGGGGGCCTTCACGTTCTGGGTCTGGTAGGCGTCGAACCCGAAAAGGTTCTGCCCGATCGATGCCTTGCGCAGCGCGTCGGTGTTACCCGAGTTCATGACGAACTTGAGCAGCTGGCTGTTGAGCCAGTTGGCTTTCGTGTACGGGCCGGTGACAACGGCACGGCCGTCGACGGGAACCTTGGCCACGTCCAGCACACGGGCCGCGTCGATCAGCACTTCCGGTGCGTTCCAATTTGCGACGTTATTGCCGCCCTGCACGCCGACGGTTTGGGTGATCTGGGAGCGTAGCGACAGGATGTCGCGGTCGATCTTCTCCGCCAGCGCCATACAGGCCGGGGTGAGCAACTGCTCGTCGAAGTTGACGATCGACAGCGTCAGCTCCTGCGAGGTGACCGAGAAACTGACGTCGGCCACCTGGTTGAGCGTGACCGGGATGTTGCCTTCATTGGCAGACTGCAACTGGATCCCGCTGCCCTGCACGAAGTTCTGTGCCTGGAACACAGCGGGCTTCCGAACCATGATGGTGTTGCCCGGTTTCTGCGCGGTGAACTCGGAGCTGATGTCCGTGTAGACGAGCGGCACCATCACCAACGACTCGTACAACGTGGCCAACGCCTGCTGAGCGATGAGCTGCGGGGTCAGAAATTGGTTCGCCACAGCGAATGTCCTCTATTCAGTTGTTTTCAGTTGTGTTGTGCGGCGGTGACCCGTTCCGGGCACGAGCTCAGGACATGACCCAGTCCGGCGGGACCGGCGTCGACATTCCACGGGTGACCCCACCACCGGCGCGGCCCTTCTCGCGGGACTCCGTGCGCAATTGGCGTAGCCGGTTGACGTCGTACTCCTCCTGTCCGGAGGGGTCGCCGTTGCCGCCGGACATGTCCCCGCCGGAGCGTGCCGGTGTGGTGCGTGGCGCTGGTCGTTTGAAGCCAGGGTTCGCATCCACTGCTGCGACGATGTGCTCGGCGATCCTGTCGCCGAAATCTGCTGCGCCAGGGTCGAGTCCCTCGACTCTGGCCATGAACGAGCGGGAATCCAGCAGCGCTCCGGAGTCGACCCCCGCAGCTTCGGCGGCCCGATACAGGGCCAGCTCCACCTGCATGGCGCGTGCCCTCGCGGCGGACGCTTCGGCGGCGGCCTGGGCTTGCTGACGTTTCTGTTCGGCCTGGGCGACGAGTTCGGCCGGATCGACCGGCTTGTCGTCCTCGATCAGGCCCAGTGCCTTGCCGATCGACTCGGCCATTTCGTGTCGCGATCGGTCCGCCGCCTCCTGGGCGGCTCGCTCGGCGTCCGCACGGGCTTCGGCGAGCCCGTCACGAAATTCGGTGCGCAGCTTCGCATTTTCACTGCGCAGCTTCTGCACGTAGTCGGCGCTGAACGTCTTCGGTTCCGCCTCGGGCCGCAGCTGTTCAGCCGTCTCCGGAGGGTCGGCGTCGTCACCGGCGCCGGGAGTGGATTTGCCCTGAAATGCGGGCGGGTTCGGCCGCGGTGACTCCGCGGTGGGATTGGAGTCGGCGGCTGCACCCGCAGTGTCGGCGGTGACATCAACGATGGTGTCGGTCATCGGATTTGCCTTTCTGGCGCGCTCCTGGCGTCGCCTGTACACAAGGCGGCAGCCCGTAAACCATCAGGGTCTCGGGTCACCAGAACAGATACCGCCGATCGGCGGCGACATCAGGCCGTCCCCCGTGCGGGCCAGGCGCAGTGGACGGAAACTTCTATGAGCGGCGCAGCTGCCGAAGGGTGTTGCGCACGACACGGATTCGCTGATCCGCAACATTCCAAGCGGAAGCGGACAATGCGGTCGCGCGGCGGCGGCGCGCCTGCCGCAACCGGCGTACCCACTCGCCGACCGGCGACGCGGAATCACGCGGCCCCGGACCACGTTCCAGCCCGTCGCCGCCCGAACTCCACAGGTTGACGCGGTGACGACAGTTCGGGTGCCACAATCCCGCCTCGCGGGCGTGCTCGACGTTGCACAGCACTGGTGGATCGACCGATAAACCGCTGATCGACAGCACTGCGCCCTCGAACGGCGCGCACACCTCGCACGGCTGCGGCGAGGTGCCGACCACCACCAGGTCATGACCGGCAGCCGACAGCGACCCGGTGAAAACGTCGACACGAGCCCGAGTGGCTAGGGTGCGGACCAGCATCTCGAGGTAGGCGGGCAAACTCCACGCTCGTCCAGCCCGGTCCACCAGGGCGGCAACACCGTTGGTGGTGGCGCCGTCCAGGACACGCTGCGCGACCGCCAGGCGCGCGGCCTCGGTGGCTGCCGAATGAGCGGCAACCGCGGCCGCAACCCGGCGGTAGACGCCCAGCGCCGACTGCTCGGCATGCAGGCCCGCAGCCCGCACAGCGCGGTGTGCAGCGGCGGTGTGGCCGGTGGCCGACCATGGGATCGGGACGATATGCGGTGGCTGGTCGCCGAGTTCGACTACAGCGTCGGCGTGCCCGGAGGCAGCCGCACCGAGGACCGTGTCTGTGGTTGCCAGCACGATGGCACGCGTCATGGTGGCGGTCACTGTGTGCAGGTCACGGTGCAACCGCAGCTCTGGCCTCCATCGGGCCGCGGTTCCGTTCCGGACCGTGGTCAGCACGGCAGCGGTAACGGCCGCGAGCAACGCACGCTCCCACGATTCCGCCTGAGCGGTAACCGATTGCGTATCGACGGGCGCCGGTGCGGTCACTGCGGCTGATCCTGTTCATCGTCCGCCAGCGGGAACGGGGAGGGCGTGCGGGATCTGTGGGGCGGTGCCGTCGTCGACGAATCCGGTTGCGGCAGCCTCGGCTTTGATTCTGGCCACTTCGGCGGTGATGTCTTCGGCCGACCAATTCGGGTGCAGTTCGACCACTTTCTGCTCGGTCGAGATCGCCTGCGCCAGTGCCAGCAACTGCAAGGTCTGCGACAGCTCGGACGGGGACTGCATCGACCGTGTCGGGAACCGGATCTCGGGGATATCCGACAGGGCTGCACCGGTGCCGAACAGGCTGTCATCGATCTGCATCCCGGTGCGGATCAGCGGGCCGACCGCGGCCTTCCACAGGCTGATCTTCTTGGTACGGGTTCTCTCGCTGAGGTTGTCGCGGGAGTCGATCTCGGTCGCGGTTGGTACACCGACCGTCAACGCGGTGTCGGCGAAGCTGCCCGTCGAGATCCCCGCGCCGCGCAGGATCGTGTTCAACAGCTCGGCACACGTCTGGGAGTGTTCCTGCCAGCGGATCGAGAACTGGTTGGCCTGAATGCCGGTCGCGCCTTGCGCCATGGTGCCGAGGCCGCCACGCAGCTTGGTGAAGATCGACTGTTCCCCGTCCCACGCGGCACCCGACCCGGGGCCTTGGGATTGCAACAAGCTCTCGTCGACGAACAGGCGTGCTTTGCCGAGCTCGATGTCGCGCATCCACGACGAGTACGCCTGATCCAGGCTATCGAACAGTGGCTCGAGGCCGTCGTAGTCGGAGCGGCCGAGCACCGACAGGCCAGGGGTGTTGCGCCACACCCGGTTCGGGCGTGCGTTGGGGACATAGCAGGCGGTGAGCTGATCGACACCGGTGTCGATACCGCCGTCGGTGCCGACGACCTCCGCCGCCCAGGCGGTCTCTGGTGATTCGGTGAGCGGGATCTGGCGCCCGAGCTGACCCTGGTCGCCTTCGTAGAGGCCGTGGAAGATGCGGCCGGGCACGTGCTTTTCGAGGTGGCGGATCCAGGTTCCGTTGTCGTTGCTGATGACCCGCCAGAAGGTGACCGCGGCGAGTTGGTTGTACCGCCACACGGGGACGGCGGCGTCGGCGGCGACCGAATCCATCAGCACCCGGTCGGCGAAGGACGTGTCCCACCACAGGCGCAGATAGACGCCGCCGAGGGCGCTGGCCAGCTCGGCGGCCTCCAACATCGCGGCCACGGTGTCGTCACCGCCGAACACGGTCTGCAGGCGCGGATCGGCCTTCGCGGCGTTGCCGGTGTCGCTCTGGGCGAGGGTGATGGTCCACGGCTCGGCGAACAACAGATCGGCGGATGTGCGCGCGAGATCCGACGCGGCGGGCACATGCAGCCGCGGGTTGCTCTGCAAATTTGGACGGCCCCAGAAGAACTTTTGCAGGCGGCCGACCAAGCCGCCGCTGAAAGCCGTTGGCCTGACGCGATTTTGCTGAATGTAGATGTTCTGTAGTTCGGCGATGTCGTTGGCGTACCAGGACGACCAGACGTGGAATTGCTTCTGCGCCACGTTGAATGGCTGCGGCGGCCATTGGGCACCGGACAGGGGAAGGCTGGTGTCGGATTGGATTCCTATCGAGGCGTAGGCGGCGTTCAACCCGTATTGCGGCACCAGCGGGGTGTCGGGGTCGAGCGACAGGCCGAACACGTGTGCTCCGATCAGCGAGCGGGGAAGTGATGAAGGACATGGCGGTTCCGGGAGCGCAGCAACGGCCTCGCCTCCCGCAGAGCAGGAGGGTCATGGGGGTGCTTGCCCTCGGTGTAGATAAGGGTTGTGACGCTCCCGGAACCGCGGTCTCCAGCTACGCGGGGAGACGGGTCAGGAGGCAGCGGGCGGAGTCGGCGTAGTGGTGTCGGCAGCTGGCCCTGTCGTGACTCCGGCGGCGAGCGTGCCCGCCACCGGAGCGGGTGTGGGCTCGGCGGGTGCCGGGGACGCGGGAGCGATCGCAGTAGCCAGGCCCTGGGCGACGTTGTGCAGTGCCGCAGCGTCGTTCTTCAGCTCGGTGAGGTCGATACCGTGCTGCTTCTCCAGGTCGGCGATCTTGGCATGCAGTGTGGTGAATCCGTCGCCGAGCGTCTTCACGTCGGTGGCGATGCCGGTGGCGAGGGCGTTGATGTCGTCTTGAACGGTCATGAGGATCTCCAGGATGTCGAGGATGAAACGGGGGACAGGGAACGGGTGGGTGGCTTCGTGCTCGGCACGCAGCCAGCGCCACAGAGTGAGGGGGGACAACACGATTCGCTCTCCGAGGTCAGAGGCCGGATACGCCGGTGAGATGCCCTACCGTCCAGGTCAGTGCCATCGCAGCTGCGCCACCGGCTACGACCCGGGCTGCGGACCGGCCCACACGGGTGCCAGCCAACCGGGCCGAAACCACACCGGTCAGCGACAGCGCCGCCAGTGTGGCGACCGCCACTACGAGCGCCCGCCAGCGAGCGGACGTGGTGAGGACCGCGAGCAGCGGCAGAGCCGCGCCGCACGCGAACGACGCCGCTGACGCGGCTGCGGCCTGCCATGGCCGGGCCAGGTCGTCGGTCAGCATCCGGCCGGTGGCGATCAACTCTCGCTCGCTGTCGCGTTGCGCGGCCATCGACACGAATTCGCCGAGTCCCATCGACACCGCTCCCGCCGCGACAGCGGCGATCGCTGTGGCGAGGATCGTGGTGCGGTTATCGGTGGCGGCGGCGACGCCGGTGAGAATCCCGGCAACGGACACGATGCCGTCGTTGGCGCCGAGCACTCCGGCGCGCAATCGGTTCAGTTCGCCTGGATGTTTACGGCGGGTCAGTTGCGCCACGAGGGTGCCTTACCGTCGGCACGGTCTTCGAGCAGGTCGATGGCGTGGTCGATAGCCTCCGACAACACTCGCACATCGATCTTGGTTGTCGCCACATCGGTACGAAG